>DBEYYM010000157.1:0-12560 GCA_048184675.1 Evtepia sp.
CCAGGGCGATTTTGTTGCAGCCCAGCTTTTTGGCCTCCTCATACAGATAGCCCCGGCGCATGCGGGCGCAGAGGTAGCAGGGGGATTTTTCCACATGAAACACGCTGGCAAAGATATCGCTTTCAAAGATATGGGCCGGGATCGCCAGGGTGTGCAGGTTTCGCTGGATGATCTCCCGGTTGGCGGGGCTGTAGCCCGGGTCCATGACGATGAATTTCACGGTAAAGGGGAATTTGTCGTGGCGCTTGAGCTCCTGAAAGAGCTTGGCCATGAGCATGGAGTCCTTGCCGCCGGAAATGCACACGGCGATGGCGTCGCCGGGCTGAACCAGCTCATAGGTGCGAACGGCTTTGGCAAATTTGCTCCACAGGGTTTTGTGGTATTTTTTGCGGATGCTCTTTTCGATGTCTTCGGTTTTCAGAGCCTCGTGGTCCAGTCGGTCCCGCAGCCACCCCAGGTACCCGGGGGCAAAGCTGTAGGCCTCATAGCCCTGGGCCTGGAGCTTCTCCGCCGCCTCCAGGCTGATGACGCCGTTTTTGCAGCACAGCAGCAGCTTCTGCCCCTCTGGCAGGGCAGGCGGAGCCGCCATGAGCTGCTCCATGGGCAGGTGCACCGCCCCGGGCACGTGGCCGTAGGCATAGGCGGTCTCATCCCGCATATCTACCATATAAAAGGAATTGGTGTGCAGCCGCCACTGCTCTAGGGTGATTTCCAGCATCTCATCCATGGCGCTCTCTCCCCTCAAATGATCCTGCCCATTATAGCAAAGAGGGGGGATTTCTGTCAACGCCGCCTGGCCGGGGCGGCCTGTCGCTCCGGCTATGGCCCCGTCAGAAAAAGTGCTCTTCTCGTATTATCTTTTTCGTAAAAAGTTTAATGATAAACATTAAAAATAGATTGACAAACGATAAAATATTTGGTACCCTGTCCTTACAAAGAAAAGGAGGTACCAGCCATGAAAACACGCAGTGAAAAGCTAAACCAGGTGGCTTCTGGCATCGCAAAGGTTTGCGCGGTATTCAACTGGGTCTGCTGCGGCTTTTTTATGCTCGCCCTTGTTTTTTTCCTTGTGTTGTATTTGATTGCACCGGAAAGCCTGGCGCAGGTGCTGGTTGATCTGGATGCCAATGGGATGATCTACTTCTTCTTTCTCCCCACCAACTGGAGCAGCATTCCCCCAACCACGTCTCCCTCCCTTTGCTTTCTTATGGGGGCGTTTTTGATTTTACAAATCGTGGAGAGCGTTCTCTTGGGCATGATCTTCCGCAATATTGATCGGATCTTCCAGATCTCCGCAGGAAAAACCAAGGCTTCCCTGGGACCAACCCCCTTCCAGCCGGCCAATGTAAAGCTGCTGCGGCAGATCGGCCTGTTTGCCATTGGGATCCCTCTGGTTGAGCTCATCGGCTTTGGGAGCATAGCCCTTCTGGTAGGGCCCGAGGTGTTTGTTACCTATGGGATTCATTTGGAGTTTATCATTCTGGGGATCGTCGTTCTCTGCCTGTCCCAGTTCTTTACCTACGGTGTGGAGCTCCAAACCGACGTAGACGGGCTCCTTTGAGGAGGGTGCACCATGGGAAATATCATTCTGAAACTGGACGTGGTCATGGCCGACCGGCGCATGTCCCTCCAAGAGCTGGCGGAGAAGGTGGGGATCTCCAACGTGAATCTGTCTAAGATCAAGAACAATCGGGTCAGCGCCATCCGCTTTTCCACCCTGGCTGCCATTTGTGAGGCCCTGAACTGTACCCCGGGCGACATTTTGAAATATGAGGACGGAGCGGAGTAGCAAGCGGGGGACTGGCTGGGGCAGTTTCCGTCCTTTCGTCTGCCAACGGGTTGCAAAAGGCTTGGTTTGTTGGTATCCTGTCCTCAGAAACCACCCGGCGGGCTGGATCTCGGCCCCACAGCAGAAAAAGAAGGAGAGAGCGCCATGAAGGAGTATCATTTGGAGGACATTGCCGCCCTGGAGCAGCAGCCTCGGGGCCAGGTCCCGGACTTTTTGCGGGCCGAGGCCACCCAGGGGGCGTGGCAGTTTCACCATACCTTGGCCGAGTATGCCCCCACGCCCCTGGTCCCCTTGCCGGGGCTGGCCCAGCAGCTGGGGGTGGGGGCGATTTTTGTGAAGGATGAGTCCCACCGGTTTGGCCTGAACGCCTTTAAGGGGCTGGGGGGCATTTACGCCCTCACCCGGACCATTGGGCGGGAACTGGGGCTGGGGGAGGATCTGACCTTCCACCAGCTTTTGGCGCCAGCAATCCGGGAAAAGGTCCGGGACATGGTTTTCGTGACCACCACCGACGGCAACCACGGCCGGGGGGTGGCCTGGGCGGCCCATAAGTTGGGATGCGAGGCCCATGTGTATCTCCCGGCAGGCTCTGCCCCTGCCCGGGCCCAGGCCATTCTGGAGGTGGGGGCTGCCGAGGCCGCCATTTTGGACCTGGGCTATGACGACGCTGTCCGCTATGCCGCCCAGATGGCCCGGGAAAAAGGCTGGTACCTCATCCAGGACACCAGCTGGCCGGGGTATGAGGACGTGCCCACCTGGATCGTTCAGGGCTACACCACCCTGGCCCGGGAGGCGGCAGACCAGCTGGCCCAGGCAGGGGTCGCCCGGCCCACCCACGTGTTTCTCCAGGCTGGCGTGGGGGCCATGGCTGGGGGCGTGCTGGGGTATCTGGCCGACCGCTATGGAGAGGACCGGCCCCTGTTTGCTGTGGTGGAGCCGGAGAACATGGCCTGTATCTACGCTTCCGCCCAGGCGGGGGATGGACAGCCCCACCCGGCTCAGGGAAACGGCCAGACCATCATGGCCGGGCTCAACTGCGGGGAGCCCTGCACCCTCACCTGGCCGGTGCTGCGGGATCTGGCCAGCTGGTATGTGACCTGCCCCGACCAGGTGGCCGAGGAGGGCATGGCCCTGCTGGGCCGTCCCACCGCTGGGGACCCGGCGGTGGTCTCGGGGGAGAGCGGCGGAGTGACCGCCGGCCTGCTGCACCGGCTGTGCACCCGGGCTGACTTGGCCCCCCTCCGGCAGGCGATGGGGCTTGACCAGGACGCTGTGGTGCTGCTGCTCAGCACCGAGGGAGACACCGACCCTGCGCACTACCGCCAGGTGGTGTGGGGCAATGCGGGCTGAGAAAACCACCGGAAGGGCCGCACATGGACACCGCCACATATAGAAAGTTGCTTGCCTTTTACTTCAAACAAGAAAGGCAGGTTGGCTCCTTCTGATTGACAAATGGAAAAAACGTGGTATCATAGAGGGAACCCATTCCCACAAGGAGGGACAACCATGGCAAAGAAACGGAAATGGGGCGGTGCCCTGGCTTTTGGTCTTGTAACGGCTGCCCTGGGTGGCATTGCGGCTTACAAGCATCGGAAAGACATCGAGCGGACGCTCCAAGAAATCGAGAACCAGATGGACGCCTGGGAAGCGGACAGCGATTTCTTCCACGAGGAAGATCCCATTGTCCACACTGTGGACCCCACGCCCAAGGCCCCAGAGGGGGAGGAAGCCCCCCAGCCCCAGGAAGGGGAAGGGCTGGACGAAAGCGACTTTGTAGAGGCACCCCAAGAGGAGGCCCCGTCCACTGAAACTTAATGGGAAACCGATCATTCCTGCCCCCTGTCTTTTGGCAGGGGGCGCCCTTTTTGCCGGGAGAACCACCGGCGCAAACTGATCCAGGAGGAACAACCCCAGTGGAGATCACCATTCGACCGGCCTATCAGGAGAAGGAGACCATTCGCGCCCTGTTTGCCGAGTACACAGACATGCTGCTGGCCCGGGCGCCCGATTTCGCCGGCTATTTGAAACAGCAAAATTATGAGCGGGAGCTGGCGGACCTAGAGGAAAAGTACGGCCTGCCCTGGGGCCGCCTGTACCTGCTCCAGGTGGACGGAGCGCCAGCCGGCTGCATTGGCCTGAAAAAGCTGGACGAGACCCGGTGCGAGATGAAGCGCCTCTATGTCCGCCCGGCCTACCGAGGCCTGGGCCTGGCCCGGAAGCTGGTGGAGCGGCTTTTGACCGAGGCCAAGAAAGCGGGATACGAGGCCATGCGGCTGGATACCTTCCCCTTTCTCACCAGCGCCATCGGGCTGTATAAAAACCTGGGGTTCCGGGAGATCCCCAGCTACAACAACAGCCCCATGGAGAATTTGGTCTATTTGGAAAAAGACTTGAAATCGGCATAAAAGGGCGCCGTCCTTTAGACGGCGCCCTTTTGTGCGCCGAAAAATGTGACCGCAGCAACAGACTGGGGCGCGGGGACATGCTATACTAAGGCCACCAAAGAAACACAAGGAGGTAAGGTTCCGTGAGAAGAAAAGACCGTGAGATGCCCAAGGAGTTTGCCCTGGAAGTGGCGGACAAGTGCGAGTGGGCCACCCTTGGCATGGTGACCAGCCAAGGCATGCCCTATTGCGTGCCCATCACCATTGCCCGGGATGGAGAGGTTATCTATTTCCACAGCGCCCATGAGGGGCTGAAGATCGACTGCCTGCGCGGACAAAGCCAGGTCTGCCTGGCCTGTGTGGGGGATACCAAGCGGGCCACCAACCGGTTTACCACTGAGTTTGAGTCTGCGCTCATTCAGGGGCTCGCCAGCGAGGTGACGGAGGATCAGGAGAAAATCCACGCCCTCCGCCTGATCTGCCAGCGCCACACCCCTGCCAACATGGCCGAGTTTGACCAGGCCATCGCCCGGAGCCTGCCCCGGACTGCCATCTGGCGGATCCAGATCCAGGAGATCACAGGGAAACGGAAAAAGTTCGACGCCCACGGCCAGGAAATGAAATTTGGGCGGATGGAGTGAAGAAATAGCATTCTATTGCACGTTCTATTTTTGAGAACGGAAAGAAAACCAAGCTGCAAAACAAGCCACCGGTTTACCCGGTGGCTTGTTTATTTGGTCAAAGCGTTACGTGCTCCAGGCTGGTAATCAGGGCCTCTAACAGGGCGACGAGCCGGTCGGGGGAAAGGGCGGGCTCGTTGTTAATCCAGAGCTCAGCCAGGCCCATGATGCCACAGGCGATATAGCGCTGGATGAGTGGCTCTATCTCGGGGGACCGGAGCTGGGTGGGGAGGGGGTGCTCCTGAATGAGCTGGAGGATACGATCCAATAGACGCTGAGAGCCGGAGGCCCGGAACATGGTTTGGAGAAAGGCAGCGTTCTCTCTGGCATAGCAGATAATATCGGAGAGCAGAGGGTGGAGATCCCCTGCAGAGAAGGCTGCTTGGTTGGCCTGGATGATGGTTCGGATCCGGTCCATGAGCTCAGCCTCTAGTTGGTCTCGGACATCCCGAACGTCCCGATAGTGGGCGTAAAAGGTTCCACGGTTCAAGTCAGCGCGCTGAATGATATCGGTGACGGTAATGGCGTCAAAGGCCTTTTCCGTCAGCAGATCGGAGAAGGCCTGCCGGATGAGCCGGCGGCTGCGTATTACGCGCTTGTCTGTTGCTCGGCTCATGTTAGAGAATCCCTCCTTTTTCCGTCAGAAATTCAACAAAGTTGAAGAAAGTGTTTGATAACATACAGAAAACCGAATATTGAATCTTGTATCTCAATCCTGTGTTTACTATATTATAACAAACACGGTGTCTATTTTCAAGAAGCGCACCAAGGAAGGAAGGGATCAGCGTGCGACGGTTCCGAGCGGATTGGGCTCAGGCTGTGGTGAAACACCGAAAGCGGATTGAGAAAATATTTTTGGTTCTGCTGGTGGTCAGCCTTTTGGGGCTGCCCCTGGTGGGGATTCAATATGATCTGACCCAATATCTGCCCGAGGAAGCCCCAACAGCCCAGGCCATTGCTATTTTGAAGGAGGAATTCACCTATCCTGGGGCGGCTAGGGTCATGCTCAATGACGTGTCTCTCTATGAAGCCAAGGGGATCAAGGACCAAATTGCCCAGGTGGAAGGGGTGGACATGGTGTCCTGGTGTGACACGGGGACCTTGGTTTACGGATCTGACCAGTTCATTGACTATGGGGAGATCGACGACTATTACAAGGATGGGCAGGCCTATATGGAGATCGCCTTTGTGGAGAGTGACGCATCTGACGCCACCCACCAGGCGGTGCAGGAGATCCGGGCCATTGTGGGGGACCGGGGGATTGTAGGGGGCTCCGCTGTAGCGGACACCGACCAGGCACCCACCACCAATGCAGAGGTATCCAGCGTGATGGGGATGGCGGTGATAGCGATCCTGCTGATTTTGGCCTTGACCACCACCTCTTGGTTTGAGCCGGTTCTCTTCATGACGGTGATGGCGGTGGCAATTCTGCTGAATATGGGGACCAACTTGATGTTTGGCTCCATTTCCTTCCTGGCCAACGCTGTGGGGGCGGTGCTCCAATTGGCCTGCTCCATGGACTATTCGATCTTTCTGCTGCACACCTACACTAAGATATGTGAAGAGGAACCCGATCAGGAGAAGGCCATGGCCCTGGCACTGCGGAAGGCGCTGCCGTCCATTGGAGCCTCTGGGGCCACCACCATTGTGGGCTTTTTGGCCCTGGCGCTGATGCGGTTTCGGATTGGGGCGGACATGGGGTTTGTGCTGGCCAAGGGGATTGCCATTAGCCTGCTCACCGTGCTGCTGCTGATGCCGGCCCTGATCCTGCGGTTCCAGAGGCTCATTCGGCGGACGGCTCACCGATCTTTTGTGCCCAGCTTTTCCAGGATGGGGCGGGGAATCTATCGGGCTCGGGTGCCGGTGTTCCTCTGCGTGATTTTGCTGATGCCCTTCTGCTATCTTGCCCAGAGCAACACCAATTACAGCTATGGCAATGACGGCGTGACCGGTGCGCCGGGAACCGCTTTCTATGAAAACGAGGAAAGGATCAACCGGGTATTTGGGCAGAGCAATGTGCTCTTGGCCCTGGTGCCTGTGGGGGACAACCTGACGGAGCAGGACCTGACAGCGGCCCTGGAGGATCTGCCTTACGTGCGCTATGCCACCTCCCTGACAGACACGCTGCCTGAGGGAGTTCCCGAGGAATTTTTGCCCCGCTCTCTGACCAGCCAGCTCCACTCTGCCCACTGGGCCAGGATCATGGTGAGCGTTCGATCCTCTGGGGAGAGCACAGCGGCCTATGCCTATGCTGACGAAGTAAGAGGACTGCTGGAAGACTATTATCCTGGCCAACAGACCTATCTGGTGGGGGCCACCCCTTCAGCCCAGGACATCCGGGATATCATCACGGCAGATTACAGCAGGGTCAACGTCATCTCCCTGCTGGGGGTGGCGTTGGTGGTGGCCATAACCTATCGCAAAGCGCTGCTGCCCCTGGTGGTCATCCTTCCCATTGAAGCGGCGATCTTCCTGAACACGGCCGTTCCCTATATTATGGGAGAAAAGCTCATCTACCTGGGGTTTATTATCGTGGGCTGTATTCAGTTGGGGGCGACCATTGACTATTCCATTCTGATGACAGGGAACTACCTGGCGGCCCGGCAGGTGGGGGGCAAACGGGAGTCGGCCATATATGCCATCTCCGCCAGCAGTTTGTCCATTCTGACCTCGGGTTCCATTCTCACCTGCGTGGGTTATGGCTTGTATTTTATGACAACCAACGGGGCCACAAGTTCCTTGGGTCACCTGATTGGCCGGGGGGCCATTCTCTCCACAGCGATGGTTTTGGTGATGCTGCCAGCTTGCCTTACCTTTTTTGATCCCCTGGTGACCCATTCCCTCCGGTCACTTTTGCAGAAGAGGTTCCGGCGGAAAAAACCCAAAGCATTGCCAGCGGAGGCGGCTTCCCTCCAAAAGGACCAACCCATTGAATCGAAAGGAGGAGAACATCCATGAAACAGTCTAATCCGATCAGGCGGGCGGCGGCTCTGGGGCTGGCCCTCGCTCTGGCCTTGGCCCTTCCCGCGGGGGCGGCGGCCCCCACCTATGCCTCTGACGAGACCGTTTATGTCAACCTGGATCACTATGGCAGTGTCCAGGATATCCGGGTGGTCAAGGGGGTGGCCACCAATGGCGTGGACTGGGTGGAGGATCTGGGAGACTATCGCGAAGTCCTCCCAATGACTGCGCGGTTGACCCCGGAAGAGGAGGCGGGCCGCCTGGCCTGGAACGTAAAAGACCTGAACAGTGACCGCTTTTACTATGAGTGCGTGATGGACCCCAACCAGGCGGCGGAATTACCCTGGACCTTTGACGTGTCCTACCAGCTCAACGGCAAGCCTGTAGAGGCTATGGACTGCGCTGGGGCGGAGGGGTTGGTGTCCATCACCATCCACGCCATCCCCAATGCCAAGGCACCCAAGTACTATCAGGACAATTTGGCGCTTATGGTGGCCACAGGGGTGGACATGGATCAGACCACCTCCATCCAGGCTCCTGGCGCCCAGGTCCAGGCCATGGGGAACTATAAGATGGTGGCATTCCTGGCAATGCCAGGGGCAGAGGAGACCTTCCAGCTCCAAATCGGATCCAAAGAGTTTGAGAGCACAGGCCTTGTGATGATGATGGTGCCAGGGACCCTGGAACAGCTGGAGACCATCGCCGACCTGCGGGAGCTAAAAGACAAGACCGAGGATGCGGAGGAGGACATCTACCGCAGCATGCGGGAGCTGCTGGCGATGCTGACCGGCATGCAGGGTGGAATGCGCTCCATGCAGCGGGGGCTGACCGGTGTGGAGGATGTCCGGCAGCAGCTCGCTGCCGCCCGAGGCACCCTGGACCCGGAGCTGGACGAGATTTTGGACAGCATGGAGGAGATGGTGGGGGATTCCCAGGCCCTCATCCCCTCCATGGAGCAGATGGGGACGGACCTGAAACAGATCCAAGCCGACGGCGGCGCCATGGTGGACACGGTGCTCAGCGGCCAGAAGGATCTGGCGGACTATGAGGGATTGCTGTCGGAACTGTCCGCCTCCCTGAAGGACCTGCGGGATCTGGTGGGGGATCTCCAGGATCTGGAGGACGTGGGCCGGCTCACAGATCGCATGGGCGGTGTTTTGGACGACCTGGCCGTAGACAGCGACCGGATGGCAGAGGCCCTGAAGGACCTGCGCACAGAGCAGCGTGTTTATGAGTCTGCCAAACCGGTGCTCCAAGAAGCCATGGGAAACCTAGCGGAGGAAAACCCCGCGCTGGTGGGGGAACTCCAGAATCTCCTGAAAGAAATGGACCAACTGGCCAATCTGACCGGCAAGACCCTCCGGGCGGCGGAGGACATGATGGTGGACATGGGGAAGATGATGGACGAGGCGTCTTACCTCATGGGTGTCCTCTCCGAACTGTGGGAGGTGCTGGAGGAATATGAAGACCTGCCCTATGACCTCATCGACCTGGGGGAGGACCTGGTCCGAGAACTGGGAGAGACCCTGGATTTGATGGACGCCATGATGGATGATTTGGCGGTTCTCCAGGGCACTATGGACCAGACCTTGGATCACACCACCACCCTTCTGGAACAAAGCACCACGCTGATGACCTCCCTGAACCGGACCATGGCGGCGGCCACCCAGGCCATGCGGGACATGACCAACACCCTCCGCTCGGTCCGGGCTCAATCTGACGAGAGCATCCAGGCCACCATGGATGGCCTGCTGGACGTGCTGGAGGAAAGCCTGGCCCACGGCAGCCTGACCGGCACCATGGACTCGGCCCTGTCCTCGGTCCACACCCTGCTGCGGGATGAATTGGATGAGCTTGAGGACGAAAGCAACGTCCTCAACATGGACCCGAGCCTTCCCATACGCTCCTATACCTCGGAAAAAAACCAGGCGCCGGCTTCTCTGCAGTTCATGCTGCGCACTGAGGAGATTACCCTGGACGACCTGGACAAACAGGCCACCCCCGAACCTGAAGACGAGGACATCGGCGTCTGGGGCCGAATCGTCTATATTTTTAAGGAGCTGGCCGCCTCGGTCACCGGCGTGCTGGACCGGGCACGCTGAGAACGGCCGGATGGCCGGAAGGAACCCCCGCCTTGGGAACGCGTGATTTCGCGCTTTCGAGGCGGGGGCTTGCCGTTTTTTTGGAGGAAAAGAAAAAGGTGTCTCAAACCCTGTAACATTTTTGCTTTTTTGTGGTCTAATAGAGGAAAACAAACAAATTGGCGGAGAAAGGAGGGGCGTGCTGTGCGGAAGAAAGAGGGAGGGATCTCCCACGAGGTCCTGTGCGGGGAATATGAGGCGGTGTTTCGGTATGTGCTTACCCTGTGCCAGGACCGAGGGGAGGCGGAGGACATTACCCAGGAGACCTTTTTGAAAGCGCTGAAATCCGCCAACAGCTTTCGAGAGGAGAGCAGCCTTTACACCTGGCTGTGCGCCATCGCAAGGAATCATTGGCTGACCCGGCAGGCCAAAAAGAAGCGGGAAGGGATGACAGATACCCTGGAGCACACCCTGCCAAGCACAGACAAGCCCCTGGATCAGCAGGCGGCGGAGCGGGACCTGTCCCTGCAGATCCACCGGGTGCTCCACGGGCTGGAGGAGCCCTATAAGGAGGTCTTTTCCCTGCGGGTGTTTGGACAGCTGTCCTTTGGGGAGATCGCCTCGCTCTTTTCCAAGACGGACAGCTGGGCGCGGGTGACCTATCACCGGGCCAAGAAGAGGATTCTTCAACAACTGAGAAAGGATGGGATGCTATGAACGAGCAGAGAACCGAGAACCAAAGCCTGGACTGCGCTGTGGCCCAGGACCTGCTGCCCCTCTACAACGACGGGGTGGTCAGCGCCGCCACGGGACAGGCCCTTCAGCGGCACCTGGAGCACTGCAAGGCCTGCCGGCGGGAGTATGAGGAGCTGCGGGAAATCCTGCCGGTGCGGGCAGAGGATTTTACCACCACCAAGGAGCGGTTTTTGGCCATGGAGCGCCAGTTGGAGCGCCGGCGAATCTTCCGGGTGATTTGGATTGTGGTGCTCATTGTGGCGCTGGCAGCTGGGGTAGGATACCTGCTGACGGGGGTGCACCTGCTGCCAGCCAATAAGCAGGTGGAAGAAATCCTGCAGACCTACCGGTATGAGGATGCCAGGGGGACCCATTTCCTGATTCTATATCGGGGGGAATCTGAATGGCATGGCGGCAGTTCCAGCGGGACCACTACCTTACGCCAGGAAGGAGACACTGCTGTGCTCCAGGAGGAGTGGAAAACCAATCTTCTGGGGAAGAAATTCACGGATACCTCAGGCCGGTACCGGGACGTTTGCCTGGAGGAGAGTGGAATTCCTGACGGAAGCGACATCCACAAGCTCCTCTACCAGGGCAAGGTGGCCTGGACAGAGGAGGAGAACGGGGATGACCCCATCCCCGCCTACGTGCCCCTCTACTTTGCCTTCCGGGAGGGGGACTACACGGGAAGCCCAGAAGCCGACGGCTCCATGCGCATCGAAGTGGACAAGGGCTACGTCCAAGCGGTGTTCAAGGATGGCAAACTCATCCTCTGGGATCTGGACGGAACCCTTCTCTATGAGGGGTATCCCAACGGATCAGCCCCAGAGGCCACCCCAGAGCAATAAAGACAAGCAGCCCCCCTTTCAGCCGGAAAATCGGGTGAAAGGGGGGCTTGGTCAATGTAAGGGCCGCGATTTAGCGGCCCTCTTTTTCTGTGAAGTAGTCGTACAGAGCATACAGCAGCTGCTTTTCCCTCTCGCTCAGGCCGTCTAAAAAAAGGGCTTCGGTTCGGTCCAGACCCAAAAGGTAGTCGGTGGAGATGTGAAACAGCTGGGCTAAGGCCACAACGTATTGAGCGGTGGGGACGGACAGCCCCATCTCCCAGGCATTGACAGCGGAACGAGTGACGCCAAGTTTTCTGGCCAGGGCGGACTGTGACAGGCCGCAGGTTTTCCGTAGGGTTCGTATTCTATCGCAAATCACATGCTCACCCCTTTGGTGACATTATAATTTGCGCCGTTCGATATGAAATTATCAATGAGGGCATAGTTTTATTGACGAAAGAAAAAGATTATGTCATAATAAACAATATCTAAAGAAGTGTTGGAGAGCTTTCTATTGAGAGGCTGTCACAGACGGGAGAGATGAACATGGTCGTTGGTTACATACGCATGGAAGGGCCTGAGGAAGACCAGGCCCGCGAGCAGGCGTTGCGGGGCTGGGGCGCGGAAAAAATTATCTGGGAGAAAGCCAGCCAACAGAACTGGCGCCGGCCGGCCTACGAGGCCATGACCAAGGACCTCCAGCCAGGAGACACCGTGGTGGTGAGCAGATTCAGTCAGCTGGCGGCCGGCACCCGGGATATTCTGGTGATGGTTGCCCGGCTGGGAAAAAAGCAGGTGGCCTTTGCCAGCCTGGAGGAGGAATTTTACACGGCCACCGACCAGGGCCGGGAAACGCTGCGAATTCTCACCGCGCTGGCGGAGATTGAGGAGGCGTGGCTGTACCGGCGGCAGGTCAGCGTCCAAAAGGCCAAGGCAGCTGGTCTTTATAAGGGCCGCACCCCGCTCCATGTGGATGAGGAGGAGTTCCGGTCGGTGTGCGCCCGGTGGCGGGCGGGGGAGATGACCGCCGTGGCGGCCATGAACCTGCTGGGCCTGAAGCCAAACACCTTTTACCGTCGGGTCCGAGCCCGCGGGCTGTGAGA
>DBEYYM010000158.1:0-13854 GCA_048184675.1 Evtepia sp.
AATTTTTTATGTTGACAAAAATTAGAAGCTATGGTAAAATGCTGGTAGAAAATAAGAGGAAATAATTATTGATAAAAAACATGAGAAAGGAAAGGTGAGTCAAATGACACTGTGTAAGAGAGCTTTGAGCATAATCCTTGCAGTTTGCGCCTTTTCTACGGCGTGTATTGCAGGGGCGGCAGAGTCAGGACGCATAGAGCAAACAGTGCCAGTAGAAATGGAAAACAGCGGAACAGTTGTCCACCCAATGAACGACTATGTGCTCCTGAATGTCCCCATTACAAAGAAGGAGGAATCTTGGTCTCAGCCCTGGGGGTACAGCTCCTACCGGGTGTGGGTGGAGAACACCACAAAGCTGGCAATGTCAGTGACAATTACCTATTTTGGCAATAAGACCCATGTTTTTTCTGTTCCAGCGGGGAAAAGCGAAACCTATGTAGTCAATGATGCTACTTATGGGAGCCACAAGATTTCCTTTAAGACCGTCAACAATGTGTTGAGCGGCACTGTTCGGGTTCGAGTGTCTGATATGGCGCTGTCCTGAGCAAGTTTGTTCACCGTGAAAAATGGAAAGGAGGAGAGCCCCATGTGGAAGGAGCTGAAGAATACCAATAAGCGATCTTATATAGTGGGCGTTATCGTTCTATTTGTTCTCGTGCTTTTGGCCCTTGGAATTTATTGCGTGGTAATGAAAAGTGTCCTTGTTTGCGAAAATGAATACTACCATTTTTCGTACCCTAAAAAAGTATCCATTGAAACAAGGGAGTTTTCGGATTATATAGAAGCAGACCTTTATACCCATAAAAAAATTGGTGGAATAGATTATTACCCTCTCAGCGATTGGGATGATTTCCATGATCGTGGTCCTTGGGATGCAGATGTGGAAACATTTCTAAAAGAACAAGGAATCCTACAGTCAGATGAGGACTTAGACTCGTATATGTTAGATATCGGGACAACGGAGCGGAGTGCTACTTTGTGGGAAAGTAGGTCTGATATAGAACGCGAACATTTCCTTGTTTTTACAGAGTCAGGTCACTGCTATGATTTGTGGTTCTACTGTGATAAGCTGGATGATTCTGACAAAGAATTAATTATAGAATCGTTTCAATTGGAGGTATCTATATGATTAAGCTGTTAGGACGATTGAAGCAGCAGTACACTTGACGCTCAATTTGTAGAGAAAGGTAAATTCTCTCCATTTACACAGTTTAAGGTTCCTGCTAAAAGTACTGCAGTTAAACTTGTATACAAACCATCTTGGTATGGTCGCTTTGTGGCGCCGTGTGATGTATATGGGCAGGTGTTTAAGTACGTTATGAATTAAGTAACACAGTTTTGGGTGTAGCTCTATTTTTAAAGGGGTATTAAGAAAGCAAACGTAGGCAAGCCCTATGAGAATGTGAGGAGGGAATATCATGACAAAATGGAAAGGATTGATTTGCATTTTCTTTGGCGCCCTGCTTGTGGGGACGGCTGGCTGCACCGCAACAAATCCCACCCTGGAAACAGAAATTTCCGATTTCTTAAATGTCTCAGAATCTATGCAGAAAGAACTGTCGCAAAGCATCCAGACCGTGGACAAGACTGCGGAGGGGGAAAGCAGCACGGTTTACGTGCGGCAAACATTTGGCAACAATCGAGAATTGTATGTTCTGTATGATGTAACCTTTGCGGAGGGCATCGACCTCAGCACAGGGGAAGAGGAGGGAATCCTGCCTCAAACCGTGACCCTTTCCGGTGAAACAGAAGTGGGTGCTACGGGAACCAGAGGAAGTGTGGATACGATCGCAATAGAAGGACAGACGATGACCTACCTCTCTTATTTTGAGAGCCGCTTAGATCAATGGCCGGAGGGAGACCTCATTTTCAACCTTGGGACGTTTGAAAAGATCGGCCCGAATGGGAATATACTCTTCTCGGACGAAGTCCATGAGTTTTCTTGGGCCCCTACGAACCAAAGCGATATTTTGAAGGGGGATATCTTATCCTCAGAAGGAGAAGTCATCGGCAGGGTATCGCTGTCCCCGTTCTCCTTGCGATATGAGTTGGATTCCTCGGAGCAGACAGAATATGCGGATTTTGTAAGAACGATTTTTATCGTTGATCACAATGGAGAAACAACCAGAGCAAGAGGCTTTGGTGGGGGCGGAGCAGCTTTGAATCCGCTGACCAATATCAAGGGAAGCATTACGTTCAAAGAAGTTTTGGATTTGTCCAATGTGGCGGCGGTTCAAATCGATGGGCATACCGTAGCATTTTAATCAATTCGCGTGAGGGAAGGATCGCGTTCAAAATTTTGGACGCGATCCTTTCCCTGCCACCTATAGCGGGGACATTTTCTTACAAATTTCTAACAAACCCACCAATTTCTTGACGAATAGTTGCCCCCCTGTTATGATAAAATCACAGGCAGCAACCGTAACCCATGATACGATAAAACGCAAGGATAACACAGAACCGTACACAGCAAAAACCATTCAGATCAAGGAAAGGAAGTGGCTCAATGAAAAAGCATAGACTCCTCACCGCGACAGGTCTTTTGGTAAGCTTGCTCCTTCTTCTGGCCGGCTGTACCAACAGCGTCTCGTCCACGCCGGAAACCATTTGCGGGGCCTATACCTCCGGCAACGTAGTGTGGCAAAAGCAGCTTTCCGTGGATCAGTCCAATACGTTTTACTACGCAGACCAGGCAAATGACCACTTCATTCTCGGCCAGCTCCAGCCCCAAGGGGAGGGGACCTACTTGCTCTCCTGCCAGGACCCCAACAACGGGGCTATCCTCCCCGACCAAACGATCACCTATGACGGTGAGGGCTTTTCCGTCACCATCCAGGGTGAGGAATACGTATTCCAGAAAATCGACGAGGTGCCTATCGTCTTTGCGGACATCAGCCGCTATTCCTAAGGCAGCGGAACAGAACTCGACCCAGGCGTGGCGACGGTCAAAGCTTTTCTTTGTGAATCCGGCCCATTGACGGGCCCCAGAAACAGAAAGGTGGGATTCTCCCTGAAGGCCTCTTATTCCATTCCCGCGTTGGGAGTCGGCATGCTGGCAGCGGCCTGTCTGCTGGCAGGCTGCGCAGAAGACTCCGCTGTGACAGATCAACCCAGCCCGGCGGCGGTGCAGAGCTCTGTTGGCGTGTTGATTTCCGCAGATAAACCTGATTCCCAGGATTCCGTGAACGGAACCCTGACCACTTGGCAGGGAACCTGGGATTTGAGCACAAGCAGTTTTACAATGGGCACATCCCCCGAATTTGTGACAGTTGGGGAAAACCGCCAATCCAATCTGTTTTCTTGGAATGGGGATACGCAGTATCTTGTTTGGGATACGGAATCCCTTTCCACTGACAACCAGCAGCTAACCGTTATAAGCTGCAGGCCTGGGTTATCAGATGGCAATCGTACCATTTGGGGGCCGGGGTATCAAATAGAGATCACGCCCCAGGATCAATACATTGTGACGAGAGACGGCGAGGATCCCATCCTGTTCGAGGACATTGATTACAGCAACTTCCTCGAGGACGAGACGGTGGATTTGGACACCATGGAGATCGTCGGGTGTGACGTAACAGGAAACCAGCTTGTTTTGGTCTGCTTTGATTATGTGAATGAGGTGGTGGGTGAGACTACCAATTTATACGGAACCATTATGTACATTACCTTCGATTTGGAAACAAAAGAGGCGACCTGCTCGAAACCGGTTCGGGCCGAAAGAGCGGAGCTCGAAGGGCTGATGTTTGGGAACGGCTATTATCCCATTCTTGACCAGAAGATGTACCTCCCCAGCGGGGACAGCGTTGCCTATTTCGATCTGGAGACGGAAACCATTGTAAGACTGGACGAGATTCCTGGCCAACTGGAAACCTTACTTCCCGGCATAGAAAGAGTTTCCGTTGGCGGCCCGCCCGTACCTGCAATGTTTGTGGGCCGGACGGAGGAAGTCGTGATCGCTGCCTTTTATTACCGTGAGGCGGATACAGGCATCAACCATACAATAAATGTTGCCATTCAAGGAGATCAGATCGTGGGCATGCTGGATCAGCAAGGGGAGGAGACACAGAGCACCGTGGTCGTCTATAATAGCGCCCTCCAACAGACCAGCCAAGTGGAGCTGCCAGCCGCCGACACAATCCTGGAATTTCCGATGATGGTTTCTCCCCTGTAAATCCCCAAAGGATCGCGCCCCCACCCCGGGCGCGATCCTTTTTTGATGGGCGCCGTCAGAAGGTGCTCCACCCCCCAAAAAATCCCTGTGGAATTAGCACCGTCCTGTGAAAAGCGCTAAAAATTGAAAAAGGTCTTGCATTTTTTTGCGGACAGTAGCATAATAAGCCTAGCACTTAAAGGGTTAGAGTGCTAACCCTATTACACTTTGGAGGCATGTACAAATGGAAAAGAAACAATTCAAAGCCGAGTCCCAGCGGCTGATGGACTTGATGATCAACTCCATTTACACTCATAAGGAGATCTTCCTGCGGGAGATCATTTCCAACGCCAGCGACGCCATCGACAAGCTGGCCTATCAGGCCCTCACCGATGAGAAGGTGGGCCTGAACCGGGAGGACTTCAAGATTGTGGTGGTCCCCGACAAGGAGGCCCGCACCCTTACCGTCAGCGACAACGGCATCGGCATGACTCAGGAGGAAATGGAAAACAACCTGGGCACCATCGCCAAGAGCGGCTCCCTGCAGTTTAAGAAGGAGACCGAGGACGCCGACGACGCCGAGCTGGACATCATCGGCCAGTTTGGCGTGGGCTTCTACTCCGCCTTCATGGTGGCCGATAAGGTCACCGTCATCTCCAAGGCCTACGGCAGCGACACCGCCTGGAAGTGGGAGTCCGAGGGCGTGGACGGCTACACCATGGAGCCCTGTGAAAAGGACACCGTGGGCACCGACGTCATCATGTCCATCAAGGCCAACGCCGACGAGGAGAACTATGACGAGTACCTGGCCCCCTACACCCTGTCCAACCTGATTAAAAAGTATTCCGACTACATTCGCTACCCCATCCGCATGGAGATGGAGCACAGCCGCCAGAAGCCCAAGCCTGAGGACGCCGGCGAGGACTACAAGCCCGAGTATGAACAGGTGAAGGAGTGGGAGACCATCAACTCCATGGTTCCCATCTGGCAGCGGCCCAAGAGCCAGGTCACCAAGGAGGAGTATGACACCTTCTACAAGACCAAGTTTGGCGACTGGCAGGACCCCGTCCTCTCCATCCACGTGGCCGCCGAGGGTAACTTTGAGTACAAGGCCCTGCTGTATATCCCCAGCCAGGTGCCCATGAACTACTTCTCCGTGGACTATAAGAAGGGCCTGCAGCTCTACTCCTCCGGGGTTATGATCATGGACAAGTGCCCCGACCTGCTACCCGACCACTTCAGCTTCGTCCAGGGCATCGTGGACACCCCTGACGTCTCCCTGAACATCTCCCGGGAAATGCTCCAGCACGACCGGCAGCTGAAGGTTATTGCCAACAACATCGAGAAGAAGATCAAAAACGAGCTGGTAAAGCTCATGAAGGACGACCGGGAAAAGTACCAGCAGTTCTGGACGGCCTTTGGCATGCAGTTTAAGTATGCCCTTATGAATTCCTACGGCCAGAACCGGGACATCATCCGGGATCTCCTCCTCTTCTGGTCCTCCAAGGAGAACAAGCTCACCTCCCTGAAGGAGTATGTGGACCGGATGCCCGAGTCCCAGGACAAGATCTATTACGTCTGCGCTGACTCTGTGGACCACGCCTCCAAGATGCCCCAGGCTGAGCGGGTGCTGAAGGCAGGGTACGAGGTCCTCTACCTGACCGTGGACGAGGACGAGATTGTCCTGCAAATGCTGGAGAACGCCTATGACAAGCCCTTCGTCTCCGTGGCCAGCGAGGACGCCCTCCCCGTCACCGACGCAGAGAAGGCCTCCGCCGAGCAGGCCGAGAAGGACCACAAGGAGCTGCTGGAGTTTGCCCAGGAGACCCTCAAGGGCCATGTGTCCAAGGTCCGGATCTCTAAAATCCTCCAGAGCGGCACCGTCTGCCTGACCGCCGACGGACCGGTGTCCCTGGAAATGGAGAAATATTTCCTGAAAATGCGCCGGGACTTCCCCATGAGCGCCGAGCGGGTGCTGGAGCTCAACCCGGAGTCCGCCGCCTTCCAGGCCCTGTGCAAGGCCTTCCAGGAGGACAAGGAGAAGGCCGCCAACTACATTGAGGTCCTCTATAACCAGGCCCTCATCATCGCCGACCTCCCCCTGCCCGATCCCGCCCGGTATGCTGAGCTGGTCTGCGGGCTGATGCAGTAATCGAATTTTTACAAGAAATCTCCCCGGCGTTTTTTGGACGCCGGGGAGATTTTGCTGATGGGATGGGCAGGCAGCCATAGAGGTGCTATTAAGCCTGCAATTTTTCGCGAATATAGTTTTTCACTTCATCGCCGCTGACCTGAAGGACAAAGGAGACTTGGTTTTCCACCAGATCCTCTGCCCGCTGGAGAATGCCCTCGTCAGAGACGCCCAGCTTTTTGCCTGCAGCCAGGAGAGCCTGCTTTCTCTGGTAAATGCAGGCCACCAGGCAAAGAAGCTCACGCAGGTCACAGGCCTTGATGATGGATTGGAAGTTGGCCAGACGGAGCTTCCGATCGTCGATCCAGGGGAGGTTTTCGTTTTTGGTGGATAGGATCAGCTCGTCTAGCTCCTCCCGGGTGGGAAGCCGGGCCATTTTGGCCACCAACGTGGGGCTGCCAGTGGGGACGAAGATGGTGGAGGATGGATTGCCAATGGGTTTGAGAATATAAAACTCCTTGGGGGGATCCTTGCGGGAGAGGGAATCCATGCGAATATCGTCCACCAAGCAGACGCCATTGCAGGAGTAACGGACATAGTCACCTTTGCGGTAGCTTTCGGTCATGGTTGAGGTCCTCCTTCCTGGATATGGTTGGCCGTCGGCTGACAGGCCGGCGGAACGAAGAAGTGACCCAACAAGCGGAGGTGCTCTGTCAGGCCACTTATTAAGTACAGTATAACAAAAAATGGAACGAATTTCAAAGGAAGATTTGAGGAAAAGAGCAAAAAATTATGCTCCCCCTCTTCGTCGCTCTTGCCAAAGGGACGCGCTGGCGGGCGGCGGCTTCCGCCGGACCGCAAAAAAGAGCTTGCCGCCTGGATCAGCAGGCAACAAGCTCTTTTATTTGCTGGTATGGTTGGGGGTCTTCTTGGGGGCACGTCAAACCACGGCAATTTTGCGGGCGGTTTTTACAGTGCCTGAGCCCATGCCACCACGGCGTCTTCGTTGTCGTCGGGCTCGCCGTCCACCTTCAGGGGCTCGCAAACCAGGTTGGCGCCGCATTCGGTGACCTTCTTGCTCAGGATGTCTGCAGCCCAGCAGAAGTAATCCTCATAGTTCTCCTTATCACCCAGGCCGAAGACAGCCACGTTCTTGCCCTTGAGCAGAGCGGGGGTCATTCTGTTTTCATAGTAGGGGATAAAGTCCTCCTGCAGCTCGCCCAGACCCATGGTGGAGCAGCCGTACAGGACCAGATCGGCTTCCTGGACGGAGGAATCGTCCTTGGCATCGGTGACATAGATCACCTGAACGTCATAACCATTCATGCTCTCGGCAATCTTGTCGGCCACGGTCTCGGTGTTGCCGGTGGTGCTGCCAAAAATAATCGTTGCTTTCTTCATTATGGACACTCCTTTTTGTTTTAAGGTTTTATTCCAAGATTAGCTGTCGCTAACTTCTCGACCTTCACAGATTAGCATATGCTAACTTTTTTGTCAAGGGAGAGATTGAAAAAAGCGGGGCAGGGGGAAATCTTCGCCAGCGGAAACCGATGATCTCTGGCGGAAAGGGAAGAGCCTGCCCTCTGGAAGCGCTGCCCAGAGGGCGCGCTGTGTCAGTTGCTGGCGGCAAAAAAACCGCCGAAGCCCCGAGAAGGAGCTTCGGCGGTTGATGGACAGGACTTAGGAGCAGGCGGGGAGAACGTTAAAATACAGCCCTGGGGTGGCGTCGTTGGGAAGGTTCCCCAGCCGCCATAGGGAGACCGAGGTGATCCCAAAGAGCTTGGCCAGCTGCACCTTTTCCCCCACGCTGCGGCTGTCTTCATACCAGAGGAAGACATGCTGGCCGGTTTCGGTTTGATAGGTTATGTAGGGGTTGCGGTAGACTGCCGACCAACCCATGGTGGCGCCGGCTTTCAGACGGGCGGCCACGGTGTCCATGGTGGGGAGGATGGGGGTCTGGCTGGTGAGCTTGCCGGCGCTGTCTGTCTGCCAGGCATTGGCGGTGCAGCTGATGGCCAGAGCCAGCTTGGACACGTCCTGGACACCAGTGGTGGGGTCTGTGGCCGCTCGGAGGGAGTAGTAGACCGACTGGAAGGGGGTCAGAGCGGCATTTTTATAGTATGTTGTGCCCACAAAGCCTGCCAGGGAGGCGGGCTGATAGTCGTGGGCCATGAGGATGACCTTATCGGCCAGGTTGCCAATGGCCCGGTAGTCATAGCCGTTGTAATAGGCGCCGTCTGCCGTGGCGGGCATCACAGCCACATGGAGCGCCAAACCTCTGGCCCTTAGCTGCTGGGAGAGGGTGGTGAGAAAGGCGGTGAAGTTGGCCTTGTTGGCCGCGCCGGCCAGACCCTCAAAATCGATGGTGACGCCGGTGTAGGGAGAGGTCCCCAGCTGGGGGTAAACCCGGGTGGCCTCGGCCACAATGGCGGAGACAGCCAGGTTTCGGGCGCTGGCATCGGCTAGCATGGCGGTGAGTCCGCTGCCTGCATTGTCCATAAAGACGGACAAGTTGATCTGGCAGCCATTGGCTTGGAGCTGCTTCACAGCCTCCTCGTAGCCGGTGGGAATGGCATAAACATTTCCGTCGGAGGAAGTGGTGTTCAGCACAGGGCTGCCGGCGGCGGTATAGGTCATCCGGCTCCAGCCCAGGCTGACGGCGTCCATCTCCTTGGTCAGACCAATCTGCTTGTAAGAGGAAATGGCATAGAAGCCGTGAAGCCAGTCGGTTTTGGCGGTGTATTTTTCATAAATCCGCACCAGCATGGCCGCTGCCTCTTCCCGCAGGGCGGAATGGGTGGGAGCAAACTGGGTGGGGGAGACGCCGTTGGTCATGCCAATGTCATAGGCCACGGTGATGTAGCCCTTGTGGGTGGTTACATCGGTAAAGGGGATGGAATACGCGTCAGCTACCTCCGCCACGGACTGATAGCCCAGGGCCCGGACCAGCATCACGGCCATATCCTCCCGGGTGATGGCTTCGTTGGGGCGGAAGGCGCCGCCCTTGTCAATGGCCCCGTGCTGCACGGCGGCGGCCAGGTAACCCTCGGCCCAATGGCCTTTGGTGTCTGTAAAGCCAGAGGTGGTGGCGGAGGTGTCCCACTGGAACATCCGGGCTAGCACGGTGACAAACTCTGCCCGGCTTATGGTCTGGTTAAACCCGAAGATCCCAGGGGCGGTGCCCGACATCAGACCGTATTCCCGAGCAGCCTGGACGACGGAAACCGACCAGTTTCCTGTGGGAACATCCTGGTAGCCGCCTGCGGCCAGGGCTGTGCAGGGGGCGACCATGAGCACCAGGGCCAGGAAGAGGGCACATAGTTTTTTCATAGAGACTCCTTTCTATATTAAGACGTGGCGTTTGGTGTGTTCTGCCGAAGAGCGCAGGGGAGCTCTGTGCTGCGGAAGGAGGCCTATCGGGGCGGCAACAGGTGGGCGTCCCTGCGTTGTCGCTTAGGATACCACATTCCTGTAAAAATGACAACTGTCCCCTGGTTTCTGCCCTGCCAGGGGAGGGAAAGTGGCTTTCAGGGGAAAGGATTTCAGTTGACAAACTTTTGCCCGGCCCATATAATAAAGAATAGATTTCCTGCGGGAAGTCTTATTGTTGTGATTAAAGTGAGGTGAAAACAATGGACGCAGGCGGTAGTAACGGCACTTTGGCAGGCCGAAGTCGCAGACGGACAGACGAGCCGCCTATATGGGCGTCCCTCTGTTCTCGCTAACTGGATCATCGGCCAACCGGTGTGTCTTACTTCCTGCTACGAAACTGGACGCAGCGTGCGTCTTGAAACGAAAAAAGCTGGGAGGAGATGCCAATGGCAGAAAGACCGATTGTAACGCTGGGGGAAACCCTGGCGGCCCTGGTGGAGGGCAAAAAATACACCACCCTTCGGGATGTTCTGGTCACCATGAACGCAGTGGACGTGGCGGCCATTTTTGAGGATATGCCCGAGGAAAAGCTTCCCCTGCTCTTTCGGCTGCTGCCCAAAGAGCTGGCGGCAGAGACCTTCGTGGAGATGGAGCCCGAGGCCCAGGAGCTGCTCATTCGGGGGTTTTCCGATAATGAGCTGAAAGAGGTCGTGGACGAACTCTACGTGGACGACGCGGTGGACATTGTGGAAGAGATGCCCGCCAACGTGGTCAAGCGCATTTTGAAGCAGGCAGACCCTGAAATGCGCAAGATGATCAACGAAATTCTAAAGTATCCCGACGACAGCGCCGGGAGCATTATGACGACGGAGTATGTGAGCCTCCGCCCTGACATGACTGCAGAGGAGGCCATTAAGCGCATCCGCCGCACGGGCGTGGATAAGGAGACCATCTATACCTGCTACGTCACCGAAAACAACCGAAAGCTCATCGGCATGATCTCCATGCGTACCCTCATCCTGGCCGAGGATGACGACGTGCTGAAGGAGATCATGGAGCAAAACGTCATCTCGGTCAGCACCCTGGAGGACCAGGAGAACGTGGCCCAGATGTTCACCAAGTACGACTTCAGCGCCCTGCCGGTGGTGGACCAGGAAAACCGCCTGGTGGGAATTGTCACCGTGGACGACGCCATCGACGTCCTCCAGGAAGAAACCACCGAGGACTTTGAAAAGATGGCCGGTATGGCCCCCTCGGATAAGCCCTACCTCCGCACGGGTATCCTGGAAACCTGGAAGTCCCGGGTCCCCTGGCTGCTGGTGCTGATGCTCTCGGCCACCCTGACCAGCATGGTGCTCACCAGTTATGAGACCTCCCTGGCCGCCTGCTCGGCCCTGGTGGCCTTTATCCCCATGCTGACGGGCACCGGCGGTAACAGCGGCACCCAGGCTTCCGTGGCAGTGATCCGTGGCCTGTCCCTGGGCGAGGTGGAGTTTACCGACACCCTTCAGGTCGTTTGGAAGGAGATCCGGGTGGCCGTTCTCTGCGGCGTGACCCTGGCGTCCTGTAACTTTGTCAAGCTTATGGTGGTGGACCGGATCATTCTTCACAACGACGGCGTAACTGTGCCGGTGGCAGCGGTCATCTGCGTGACCATGGTCTTTACCGTCCTGTGCGCCAAGGCGGTGGGCTGTTTGCTGCCCCTGCTGGCCGAGCGGATCCATGTGGACCCGGCAGTGATGGCCAGCCCCTTTATCTCCACCGTGGTGGACGTGGTGACGCTGCTGATCTACCTTCAGGTGGCTAAGGCAATTCTGCATATTTGACCCAAGAAAAAACTCGCCGCTCTTTCGAGCAGCGAGTTTTTGGTTTGTGCAGCTGGGGCTCAGCCGTGATAGGCCTTGCCGGTCATGGAGATGGGGTCAATGCGGATGACGGCGGTTTTGTCGATCTGATGGTCGATCATCTTGAAGCCCACTTCCTCATAGCCGGGGTGCTTTTGGGTGACAAAGGCCTCCAGCGCGGCCCGCTTTTCGGCCTGGTCCTCGATAAAGACGGCCTTGCCGGTCATAATGACGCTCTCGAAGGCAGCGGTGATCTTGCTGGGGATGATCTTAGCGCTGATGATGGCAGAGAAGCAGCACTTGGTATCCCGCTCCAGGCACTCGATTTTGTAGCCATAGGGGGCAGAGTGGATGTAGAGCTTGTCATCCACCATAATGTAGTTGACAGGGGTGGAATAGGGGTAGCCATCGTCGCCCTGGACAGACAGGGTGCCGTGGTCACCCTTCTTGAGGATCTCCAAGGTCTCGGCGTCGGAAAGCTGGCGGCTGGCTTTGTGCATTTTGTGTTCCATGACAGAATCCTCCTGTTATTCTTTTGGTGCAAATAGAATAGCAGAAAATAAAAAAATTACATGTTGCGGTTGCATCATTTGAAAAAATATTTTACACTGAAAGAAAGCAGTTAACCCAAGGAGGTGAGGAGCGTGACCACAGAAGAGCTGCGGGACTGCCGCCTGTTCCGCGAAATCGAGCCCAAGGACCTGGAGGCCATGCTGAACTGCCTCAGCGCCCGGGAGATCAAACCCCAGCGGGGCGACTTTATTATGAGCACCCCCGAGGAGCATCCCCTGATGGGGGTGGTGCTGGAGGGAGAGGTCGAAATGATCAGTGAGGACTATTTCGGCAAAAAATCCCTCCTGTCTGTTCTGCCTGTAGGCAGCATTTTCGGGGAGAGCTACACCTGTGTCAAGGCCAAAAACCGAACCATCGCCTATCAGGCCCGCACCCGCTGCCGGATCTTGCTGCTGGACTATGAGCGGATTCTCCACGCCTGCAAGCTGGTCTGCCGGTTCCACCACCGGATGATTGAAAACATGGTGGAGCTCATCGCCGAAAAGAACCTCGCCCTGGTGGACAAGCTGGAGGTTACCTCCCGCACCACCATCCGGGAAAAGCTGCTGACCTATCTAACCCGCCAGGCCGAGAGCACCGGCAGCCGGACCTTCACCATCCCCATGGGCCGTACCGCCCTGGCGGAGTATCTGTGCACCGACCGCTCTGCCATGACCCGGGAGCTGGCCCGCATGAAGGCCGAGGGCCTCATCGACTATGAAAAGCGGACCTTTACGCTAAAGGACGAATAGCTTGGAAAAACCAAGCCCCCGGTGTCCCCCAAAGGGGAACACCGGGGGCTTTCTGAACGATATGGCGCAAGGGACATGGGCGTGGAAAAGCCCGCTGCCTTTACAAATTCCCCCAAAGATGATAGGATAAGAGCAGCTTCGACCAATAGAAAGGAAGAATACCCCATGAAACACGGGTTAGTGATGGAAGGGGGCGCCATGCGGGGGCTGTTTACCGCCGGCGTCATTGACGTGATGATGGAGGAAGGCATTGTGTTCGACGGGGCCGTTGGGGTCTCCGCCGGGGCGGTGTTTGGCTGCAACTATAAGTCCAACCAGCCGGGCCGGGTCCTTCGTTACAACCTGCGGTTTTGTCAGGACCCCCGATACAGCAGCTTTCGGTCCCTGGCCAAAACGGGAGATCTCTTCGGCGCGGATTTTTGCTACCGGGAGATCCCGGACCATTTAGACCCCTTTGACCGGGAGACCTATGCATCCTCCCCCATGGACTTCTATGTGGTGGGCACCGACGTGCACACAGGAAAACCTGTCTACCACAACTGCCTGGACGGTGGGCGAGAAGACCTGGACTGGTTCCGGGCTTCGGCCTCTATGCCCCTGGCTGCTCGAATCGTCACAGTGGGGGGCTATGACCTGCTGGATGGCGGCATTTCGGACTCCATCCCCCTCAAGTATCTGGAGGGGATGGGCTATGACCGAAACGTGGTGATCCTAACCCAGCCCATGGGCTATGTGAAAACCAAAAACAAGGCCATGCCCCTTATGCGGCAGAAGTACAAAAAATACCCCCAGCTTCTGGAGACCATGGCCCGCCGCCAAGATGTGTACAACGAGACCACCGCCTATATCCGGGAGAAGGAACGGCGGGGAGAGGTCTTTGTCATCCGTCCGGAGGCCCCTCTGAACATTAAACGGGTGGAGCATGACAAGGGCAAAATTCAGGCAGTTTACGACCTGGGCCGGGAGGTGGCAGCCAAGCGCCTAGCGGCCCTGAAAGAATTTTTGAAGGATTGAGGGAAGCGACATGACAGAAAATGCACGGGAAGCTGTTTT
>DBEYYM010000159.1:0-7974 GCA_048184675.1 Evtepia sp.
GGGCGATGTACAGCCGCACCCGTCCGCCCCCAGCGGTCATGCCGCAGAAAAACAGCACCCCGCAGGCGCCCAGCCAGAAAAGCAGATCCAAGGTCTCTTGGAGCGCGCGGCGGGGGAGGGAGAGGCGAATCCGGCGCAGAAGATCATAGAACAGGCCCAGTGCGACTCCCATGGACAGGGACAGGCCCAGGGAAAGGAGCTGTTCTTGCAGGGAGACGCTCATCCCCGGAACAGCCGCCCCAGGAAGCTGCCCTGGTGGGGTTCCTCCTCCTCGTAGGTCAGGGAATCCACTGTGCCCTCCACCAGCAGATCCCCGCCGTCTAAGCTGAGTTTTTCAATGTGGAGGGACTCCCCCCGAATGATGAGGCTCCCCTCTGAGGTGGACATAACGATGGAGGTCTCGTCAAAGCTCTCCACGCCGTCCACCCCGGATACCGTCAGGCGGCTCCGGGCGTCTAAGGTGACCCGGTGCGCTGCCCCGCCGGGGCGGGGATTCTTTTCGTCAAAGGACATCCTATCCCATCCTTTCCCATGATAGTCTTGGCTATGTATATGGTCAAAAACGGGGAAGTATGCCGGGGAGGGCGGGATTAGGGCAGAGTGTCCCTGCAGGCTGTCAGGTACGCAATGAAGCGCTTGCTGGCAATGGGGAGGCTGTCCTTGTCCTTATACCCAATGGCCAGGTGACGGTAAATCGGGGGATCGATGGGCAGGCAGACAATGTCGAAATTGGTGCGGCGGAGCATCAGCTCGGCCAGGATACTGATACCCAGCTCGGCCTCCACCATGGTCATAATGGCAAAGTCGTCGTGGATGGTGTATTTCAGGTTAGGGGTTAAGCCGGCAGACTGGAAAGCGTTCATGGGCTCGCTGAAATGCCCCTCCTCCAGAAGGATGAAGGGATCGGTGGTGAGATCCTCTAAGGTTACCCGTTCCTGGCAGGCCAGGGGGTGGTTTTTGGGCAGCACAGCCAGCATTTCCCCGTCCTGAATGGGGATGGTGTCTAAGTCGGAGACGGCGGGGGGCGTGACAAAGCCGAAGTCCACCTGGCCGGTGCGAATCCACTCAGGGATCAGGGTGTAGTCCCCCTGGTGGAAGAGAAACTGCACCTGGGGATACTGCGCCTGAAAGCCTTTAATCAGCTGGGGCATCCAGTGGCAGGTGATGCTGGTGATGGTTCCCACCCGGATGATCCCCGTCTCCAGGCCTCGGATCTCCTTGGCTTTTTCCTCCATGGCCCGGTACTGCAGGATGGTCCGGTCGATAAAGGGATAGAGGGCGGCCCCTTCGATGGTGAGCTTCACCCCCGTTCGGGAGCGGGTGAGCAAACGCATCCCCAGCTCACGCTCCAGGGAGGCGATCATTTGGCTGATGGAGGACTGGGTATAGCCCAGGGCGTCAGCGGCCTTGGTGAAGCTGCCCATTTCCAGAATCTTTTGCAAAGCAAGGTAACGGTTCATAGAATAAATCGCCTTTCTTAATAATTTTATTAGAAAGATTCGTTTTACTTATTTTAAAACCAGTGCTATCCTGTCGTCAAGAGAAAACGCTGCGAAAGGAGAAGAAAACACCATGTCCACTCAAAAAGCGTTCCTGAAAGAGGCCTACTCCCCCGAAGCATTTCAAAAAATGGCGCCGCAGCTGATGGAGCTTCTGGAGGAGCAAATGAAAGCTTCCCAGCAGAAGCGGGGTCAAACCATCCACCGCCTGCCCCCAGAGGAGCAGCTGGCCTTTTGGCAGCAGGACTTTGCCGCCCCTGGCCCAGAGGAGCTGCCGGCCTTTGTGGAGAAGGTGATGTCCCACTCCATTCAGTTCCACAGCAAGGGCTATGTGGGTCACCAGGTGGCGGTGACCCTGCCCATCACCATCTTGACCTCCGCCCTTATGGCGTGGATGAACAACTGCACCACGGTCTATGAGCTGGGCATGGCGGGCAACGCCATGGAGAAGGTGGTCATCACCCATCTGGCGGAGAAATTTGGCTATGCTCAGGGCTCCACAGGCTTTGTGGCCTCTGGCGGCTCCATGGGGAACCTCACCGCCCTGGTTACCGCCCGAATCTCCTCCGGGGTGGAAGAGAAGGATTACCACAGGCTGGCCATTATGGTCTCCAGCGAGGCCCACTACAGTGTGGAGCGGGCCGCCCAGATCATGGGTATCCCCACCCAGAATATCATCAAGCTTCCCGTGGGGGCGGACTACGGCGCCCGGACAGAGCTGCTGGAGGAGTATTACCAGCGGGCAGTGGCCCAGGGAAAGCTGGTCTTCTGCGTGGTGGGCTGCGCCTGCACCACCTCTGTGGGGGCCTTTGACGACCTGGAGGCCATTGGAGACTTTGCGGAAAAACACCAAATCTGGTTTCACGTGGACGGCGCCCACGGCGGGGCGGTGGTCTTCTCTGAGAAGTACCGGCACCTCATCCGGGGCATAGAAAAATCGGATTCCCTCATTATGGATTTCCACAAGATGATGATGACCCCGCCCCTGTCCACGGCGGTGCTCTATAACACCAGAAACCATAAAATCAGTGAGTTTTCCCCAAAAGCTGCCTATCTGTGGAGAGACCAGCTCTCTGAGGAATGGTGGAACTCCGCCAAGCACACCCTGGAGTGCACCAAGCCCATCACCATTCTCCACACCTATGCCATTATGAAGTTCTACGGGGACGAAATCTACCAGCAGAATGTGGACACCCTCTTTGACCTGGGTCAGGAATTTGCGGCCATGGTCACCGCTCGGGAAGATATGGAGCTGGCTCTGGAGCCCAAAAGTAATATCGTCTGTTTCCGCTACCGGCCTGGGGCAGGGGATCCTGACCAGATCAACCAGAAGATCGCCGAAAAGCTTCTGGCCGACGGCAGCTACTATGTGGTGAGCACCATGGTGGGCGGGGACTTTTATCTGCGGGTTACCCTGATGAATCCCTTCACCGACCGGCAGGACTTGGAAGACTTGCTGGAAAAGATGAAAGCTTTTGCCCAGGCAGAGTGAAAAACGGCTTGTAATGGAAAACTCGCTGAAGAAAAAATTGGACAACGGGGACCAGGCAGTGGGCACATTTGTCTGGTCCGCCTCGTCCTACCTTGTGGATGCCCTGGGTCAGTCCGGCCTGGACTATGTTATTCTGGACGCGGAGCACAGCCCAGTGTCAGTGGACAACGCCGGGAACCTGATCCGGGCGGCCCAGCTGGGGGGCTTGACGCCGGTGGTGCGGGCCAAGGACGGCAGCCGGCCGGCTATCCTCAGCATGCTGGATTTGGGGGCGGAAGGGATCATTGTACCCAACCTGCACACCCTGGATCAGGTCAAGGCGGCAGTGGACTTTGCCAAATATCCCCCCATAGGCCGGCGGGGCTTTGCCCAGTGCCGGGGTGCCGGGTATGGGTTTGCGGCCCATGCGGCCTGCCTGGAACTCTATTTTCAGGTCAGCAACCGGCAGACCCTGCTGCTGCCCATGTGTGAAACCGTGGGCCTGCTGGAGCAGATCGAAGAGGTGGCGGCGCTGGAAGGGGTAGACGGCATTTTCGTGGGACCCTATGACCTCTCCCTGGATCTGGGTATGCCCGGTCAGTTTGCAGCGCCGGTCTTTCGTCAGGCGTTGGAGCGGATTGCCCGGGCCTGTGCCCAGGCGGGCAAATACGCCATGATCTATTCCAACACCCCGGAAACCGCCCAGGAACATGCCACCATGGGATATCAGGCGTTGACGATGGGCATTGATGTACAAAAGCTAGTCCAGGCCTATCGCGAGGCACTGGCCCAGATCCGGGGATACCATCAACAGAAAGGGTGAGAACAGATGGGGGTAGACATTCGCGCCCTTGCCCGCCGGCTCCATGAAGCCCAGCGGGGCAGCTATGAAATTGATCCCATCAGCCGGGACAACCCGGGGATGACCCTGGGGGAGTCCTATGCGATTCAAAAAAGAATTGTGGAGCTGCGGCTGGCGGAAGGAGAGAAGCTGGTGGGGATGAAGATCGGCCTGACCAGCCGGGCCATGCAAAAGGTCATCGGGATTGACGTCCCCGATTATGGCCACTTGACCGACCGGATGCTCCTGCTGGAGGGGCAGCCCTGCCGGATGGCAGAGCTCATCCAGCCCAAGGTGGAGGGAGAGCTGCTATTTTTTCTGAACCAGGAACTAAAGGGACCGGGATGCACCATGGCCGATGTCTACCGGGCGGTGGAGTATGTGGCCCCGGCCATTGAAATTGTAGACTCCCGGATCCGGGGCTGGAATGTCACTCTGCTGGACACGGTGGCGGACAACGGTTCCTCGGGCAAGCTGGTCATCGGCAGCGGGGTGGTGCCCTTAACCGCGGTGGATATGCGCCTGACGGGCATGACCCTGGAGAAAAACGGGCAGCTGGTGAACAGCGGGACCACGGCGGAGGTTTGGGGAAACCCGGCCGCCTCGGTGGCATGGCTGGCCAATGAGTTGTCTCAATACGATATTGCGTTAAAAGCGGGCAGCATCGTCCTCTCGGGGGCGGTCACTGGAGCGCCAGCAGCCCAGGCGGGGGATCACTTCCAGGTGTCCTTTTGCGGCATGGGCAGTGTCGGCGTGCGGTTTATTTAACAAAGAGAAGGAGAACATGATTGATGAGCGAACAATGGATGAAGAGATTGCAGGCCCTGAGCACACCCCATCTGGCCGACGCTTGCCTGCGGGTGGGCGTGCCGGTGCGGTGTGCCCCCAGCGATTTGCAGGGCATTCGAGCTGACCTGCACTGCGGGGGCAGAGTGTGCCCTGTCCGCCATGCCGGCAGTGTGGATATCTTCCTGGAGGCCCTGGAAGGGGCCCAGCCCGGGGACATCCTGGTGGTGGATGACCAGGGCCGCCGCGACCGGGCCTGCGTGGGGGATATGATTGCCCGGGAGGTGAAGATGGCCGGACTGGGCGGCATTGTGATCTGGGGCTGCCACCGGGATACCCGGGAGCTGTTGGAAATCGGGCTGCCCTTTTTCTCCCAGGGAGCGTTGCCCACCGGGCCCCTGGGCCCAGAGGAACGGCCGTCTGGCGCGCTGGAAAGCGCCCAGGTGGGGGACTGGACAGTGACCCGAAACGATGTGGCAGTGGGGGATTGCGATGGCGTGATTTTCCTCCCCTATGACCGGCTGGAGGAGCTGATTCCTGCCGCCGAGGCCATTCGGGACACCGAAAAGCGGCAAGCTGCGCAGATGCGTCAGGGAAAAAGCCTGCGGGCGCAGCTGGCTTTTGACCAGTTCCTGCGCCGCCGGGAACAGGACGGGAACTATGGGTTCCGCGAGCATCTGCGCAACATTGGCGGCGCAGTAGAGGAATAAACGGGAAAGATCCCGCAAAGGGACCCCCGCCGAACCCAGGATGAAAACGAAAGCAGCCTATGGAGGAAAGACCATAGGCTGCTTTTATTTTAGTAATTTTTCACGTCTTCTAAAAATTGCTCCCAGGCCTCGGGGTTCTCCACGAAATACAGGGGGCAGAGCTTGCCGGTGACGTCGTAGTGGCGGATCACCTGATCCCGTCCGATGTGACAGTGGTCGCACAGCCAGGCGGTGAGTTTTACTAGGGAGTCGTAGCTTTCCTGGGTAAACTGACCGGTGGCGTCGGGATGGCAGACCTCGATGGAGAGGGTGTCGCTGTTTCGGTCGTTGGAAGCCGAGGACTTTTCATCCATGGGGACGCACTGGATAATCTCTCCTTCCAGCCCCACCAGGAAGTGGGAGCTGACGGTGGTGTCGGGCTGGTCATAGTAATCGTGGTTCTGCTGGGCGGTGGTGCCGGGGTTGCCCACATAGTGGATGACGATGCTGTTGACCGTATCCAGTTTCTCTCCCCGGCGGCCGCTGCCGTTGATCTGGATAATCTGCTTGTCCACCCAGCGTGGGGTGTGGTCCCCGGGCAGCCGGTTGCCCACCAGGTTGACCACAACCCCCAGAACCACCACCAGGGCCAGGATGGGAATAAGAATTCGGAACCAGCGGGAGGGGTCCCGACGGCGGCGGCGCCGCCGGGGAGCCTGGCGCCGGGAAGCCTGGCGCTTGCCAGGGGAAGAAGTGCGGGTGGTGGATGCGGGCATGGCGATGGCCTCCTTTTGGGCTGTTTTTTTTAGATGGGGCGGGTGGCGTGCTGCAGCCAGAGGGCTTCCTCGGGGGGCAGGTGGGGAGAGAGCGCCTTCTGAACCTGGGCGTGGTAGCGGTTGAGCAGGGCCTTCTCCTTGGGGGAGAGCTGGTCTGGGTCCACAGCATCCAGGTCAAAGGGGGTGAGGGTTAGGGTTTCAAAGCCCAGGAAGGTCCCAAAGGGAGTGGTCTCCTTCTCCACGCACAGCACAAGGTTTTCCAGGCGGATGCCATATTCCCCGTCAAAGTAGACTCCAGGCTCATCAGAGGTAATCATGCCGGGAACCAGAGGGGCCTCTTTTCCTGCGGAGCGCCAGCGAATATTCTGGGGGCCCTCATGGACGCTGAGCAGGTAGCCCACCCCGTGACCGGTGCCGTGGTTAAAGTCCAGCCCCAGTTCCCACAGGGGCTGCCGGGCGGCGTAGTCTAGGTTGCTGCCGGTGACACCGGATGGGAAGGTGACATCTGCCAGGTTCAGGTTCCCCCGGAGGACGGCGGTGTAGCACGTTTTCTGGTGGTCGGTAAGAGGGCCCAGGGCATAGGTCCGGGTGCAGTCGGTGGTGCCAGTGTAGTAATGCCCGCCGGTATCGGCCAGGAGGAAGCCCTGGTTTGTCACGGGGGCGTCGCTTTCTGGGGTGGCAGAGTAGTGGACCACGGCGCTGTGAGGACCGGCGGCCACAATGGGGTCAAAGCTGGGCTGCAGGTAGAGGGGAGACGCCCGGCGAAGTTCCTCCAGGTGCTGGGCGGCAGAGCGCTCGGTGATGGCTTCCTTGCCGGCCCGGGTCTTGAGCCAATACATAAACCGGGTGAGGGCCACGCCGTCGGCCAAATGGGCCTGACGCATGTTCTCCTGCTCTGTAGGGTTTTTGATAGCCTTGCGGTGCTCGGTGGGGTTGGGGCGGTCCAGCACCGGCACATTGCTGGGGATGCTGGTGAGCAGGGTGGTATTCACCCGGCGGGTGTCCAGCATGACCCGCTGATTTGGGCTGATCCGGTTGGCATAGGCATAGATGCCGTCATAGGGCCGCAGGGCGATGCCGTCAGCCTCTAATTGCTGAGAAAGGGCAGGGGAGAAAAGGGAGGCGTTGGCAAAGAGGGTTCCCCCTTCTTGCGTCAGGGCCAGGTAGCTCAAAAACACAGGGGTGCAGGCTACGTCGCCGCCCCGGAGGTTTAAGAGCCAGGCGATATCTTCCAAAGTGGTGAGCAGGAGCAAGTCTGCCCGCTCAGCGCGCATGGAGGCCCGAACCTGCTGGAGCTTTTCCTGGCGGCTGAGACCGGCGTATTCTTCGGCCAGAGGCCAGATGGGCTGGGCCGAGAGCGGGGGTCGCTGGGGCCAGATTTCTTCCACCAAATCCAGCTGGTGGTTCAGCTTGGCGCCAACCTCCCGGGTTAGCTTGTGATACCGGCGGCCCATTCGGGCGTCCACACAGCGGCCGTCGAAGGCCAGGGTTTGCTCGGGCTGAAGGCTGGCGCGGAGGAAGGCCTCAATGGTGGGGACGCCGGGCTGCCCCATTTTCATCAGGCGGATATCCGAGCCTTTCAGCTGCTCCTCTGCCTGGAGAAAGTAACGCCCGTCGGTCCACAGGCCTGCCCAGTTGGCAAAAACCAGCAAAGTGCCAGAGGAGCCGGTGAAGCCGGAAATATATTCCCGGCAGGCAAAATGGTCCCCCACGTATTCGCTGCCGTGAAAGTCAGCGGTGGGGATGAGGTATGCGTCGATGTTATATTCGGCCATCACGTCCCGGAGGGCCTGAAGAGGGTGTGCCATGGGAAGGTCTCCTTGTTCTGTAAAATCATCATAGAGTGAAATTCTTAAAAAAGTATAAAAATGGCTTTAATTTTCCCTTTTAAAAAAGCCGGTGGAGGTGATAC
>DBEYYM010000160.1:0-3318 GCA_048184675.1 Evtepia sp.
CCCTGGGTGGGGAGAGCAATTTCCTGGATCTGGAGGACTTCTTAGTCAGCAATATCATCCTGCCGGTAGGGTCCCTTGTTTTCCTCCTCTTTACTGTGAGTAAACGAGGCTGGGGCTGGGAAAACTTTTTGGCAGAGGCCAATGCCGGCAGTGGCCCAAAGGTGAAGAACTGGATGCGGGGCTATATGACCTATGTGTTGCCCTTCCTGTTTTTGGGGATCTTCCTCGTTGGACTGATCTCTTATTTCCGATAAAAACAGCAGCTGAACTTGGGCGCTGTTGTGAAAAGGCTCTGTGGAATGATGATCCACAGGGCTTTTTTGCACAGGAAGAGGACAAAACTTGACGGATGAGACGAATGTGGTAAAATCAAAGAGAAGTCATACTAAGTGGGCTGGATGAGACCCAGCCATGGGTCTCATCCGATTCTGACCAGAGCCTAGAATGTTCTGTCGGCCAGACGGAAACCCTTCCCAGGTGGGCAGACTGCGCTGCACACGGATAGTTTGACGGGGCGAAAAAGAACGATGAAAGCAGAGAGGATGGTATGATGGTCAGCAAGATTAAAGAAGCCATTGGGCTAAAAAGCCAGCCGGTGGCAGTGTTGAAAATGGATCATGTACCCCAGGGGGCTTTGGAGTTCAAGGAGGGCAGCCATGGCTGTATTGTCCCTATGCTGGCAGCGGCGGCCAAAGGCCGCGTGGCCGCTTTGGAGCGGTCTACTGTGGGATGCCTTGGCGGAAGGGGTGGTCTCGGCTTTGAGAAGCTGGGAAGAGAACCTTTTGCCGCGCTGCTATCCGCAGGGAATGACACCTGTCCGGGCCTATTTTATAAGAAAAACCCAGCGTTGGTGGAGGAGTATATCTACAGCCTGCCCGTGCCTGCACCGGTGGAGGTGCTGGTGCTCTGTCCTCTGGACCAGCTTACCCAGGAGGAACCCCCGGTTTCCGTTATCTTTTTGGTCAATGCAGATCAGCTGTCCGCGCTAGTTACCTTAGCAAACTATGACCGGCCCGGGAAAGACAATGTAAAAATTCAGTTTGGCGCGGGATGTGCCCAGGCGGTCCTTTTCAGTATGTGTGATAGTGAAGCTGAATCTTATCAGTGCACCATAGGCCTTACCGATCCCTCTGCTCGGTTGCATTTGAAGCAAGATCTGCTGTCGTTCTCCATCCCCTACGCTCGCTTTTTGGAGATGGAGGAGAACGTGGAAGAAAGCTTCTTAACCAAGGAAACCTGGCAGAAAATTAGAAAGCGAATAGAATAAGGAGGCCCCCGATGAATTTTGCCGCCGCCTTTGCCAGAGGAGACCGGTTTCTCTTAGAAGGCGCTCTGGGTGAGCGCCTGAAAAGGGAATACGGTCTGACGCCGTTCCCCCATGTGGCCTTGGCAGGCCTTTTGACGACAGAGCCTGGGCGGGAAGCCTTGAGAACTCTGTGGCTGGAGTATGGCCACATTGCCCACAGATATGGCCTCCCCTTCCTGGCCACCACGCCCACGCGCCGGGCCAACCGAAGCCGAGTGGCCCGGGAGGGGCTGGAAGCTGCGCTGATTCAGGATAGTGTGGCCTTTCTCCGCCAGGTCCTAGCAGAATGTACTGGGCCAACCTGGCTGGGGGGCATGGTGGGCTGTCACGGGGACGCCTATACTGGAACGGGGGCGCTATCGCAAAAGGAAGCAGTCTCATTTCACCGCTGGCAGACTGACCTGCTGGCCGCAGCCGGCGCAGATTTTCTGTTTGGAGCCTTGCTGCCCACCTTGCCCGAAGCGGTGGGATTGGCCCAGGCCATGGCAGAGACGGGGCTTCCCTATATTTTGAGTTTTACCATCCAGAAAAGCGGCTGCTTGATCGATGGAACTTCCATTGCTTCGGCAATTGCGCAGATCGACGGAAGCCCATTCCCTTCTCCGCTCTGCTATATGGCAAACTGTGTCCATCCGTCGATTGTCCGTCAGGCCCTGTCTCAGCCTGGGAATGATACGCGCCTGGTAAAAACCCGTTTCTTAGGGATCCAGGGGAATACCTCTCCCCTTCCCTATGACCAGCTGGAGCGTGCCACAGATCTGCTGACTTCAGATCCAGTGGCCTTTGCCAGGGAGGAAGTGGGGCTGCTGGACCTGGGGCCTTTTCAGATTTTTGGCGGTTGCTGCGGTACCGACGGGCGGCATATAGAGCAGGTTGCCAAGCAGCTGGCACAGAGAGTATGAAACCGGTGATTCGGAAAAGAAAGAAGAGAATGCTTTGACAGACCAGACAAAACAACACACCACGTTCCGGGTGGGCTTCTATTTTTTGGGCCTGCTGGTTCTGGCTTTGGGAATCACCATGAACACCAAAGCGGGGCTGGGGGTTTCGCCCATCATTTCGATCTCTTTTTGCGTCTCTGAGATCTGGAACCAAAATTTTGGAAATATGACACTGGTGCTTTATTCTGCCCTTTTGCTGCTGGAAATGCTGTTCCACTGTCTGCTGGCCTATCGGAAACGGCGGCAGGGGGAGACAACGGGCAGGAAGCTGTCTCTCACCCTGTTGCTGGACGCGCTGCAATTTCCCCTAAGCCTGGTGTTTACCCGTTTTCTGAATTTGTTTGGCGCCTGGATTCCCAACCTAGCGACGGATTGTGAGGGGTCTTTTTGGGGAACCTTACCAGGGCAGGTCCTCTTTCTCCTGGTGGCCATTGTTTTTACCGGGATTGGTGCGGCCCTTTCCCTGAACATGCGCTTGATCCCCAATCCCGGGGATGGCATCGTCCAGGCCATCTCTGATTTTTCAGGGAAGTCTATGGGGCTTACCAAAAACTGCCTTGACATCAGCTGTGTGGCGCTGGCCCTGCTGACGGGGCTGATGGTGACAGGGCATGTGGTGGGCGTTGGCCTGGGGACCGTTCTATCGATGATTGGCGTGGGCCGCGTTGTTGCAGTGTTCAATCATTTCTGCTTTCAGAAAACCGCTGTGCTGGCTGGGCTGCAAATGGCCTGAAGGAACATAGTATGAAAAAGGAAAAAACCGAAAAACAACGAAAACGGATCGCGCTGGCAGCGCTGATTGTCTTTCTGGCGGTGACGGTTTTCCTCTGTTGGAAGGTGGGCATGCCTATGGTGCGCCTGGCTTCCGATCCCGAGGGGTTTCGCCAATGGTTGGAGCAACGGAAAGTGGGTGGCCTGCTGATTTACAGCGGCATGGTCTTTTTCCAGGTTCTGTTTGCCATCATCCCTGGTGAGCCTCTGGAGATCGCCGGGGGATATGCTTTTGGCGCAGTATGGGGCACCATTGCCTGCCTGGCAGCGGCCACAGTGGGGAGCCTTTTGGTTTTTGGT
>DBEYYM010000161.1:0-3802 GCA_048184675.1 Evtepia sp.
CCCGGCTGGGGCCCCATTTCTTTCGAAGAAATGGGGGAAAGAAGACCAGGGTGGAGGAGTTTCCTCCCCCCTGGACCCCTCTTCTCTAGTGGGTGGGGCCCTTCGGGCTGTACCGTGGGTTGGTAGCAGGCCTGCGGCCCAAGCGCGTTAGGTGGGATGCGTGCGCGCCTGCCGGCTCGGCGCGCAGGGGTTGTGGGTGTAGCACTTCGGGAAAGGCGTGAGTAAGTCTTTCTTCCCGTGATAAAAACCACCACGCTCACTCTCTCCTGATACAGAGCATCGAAAAGTAGAAAATAATGTAATTGTCTTCCACCCTCTCCTAGCAGTCTTCTACAAACTGCCCCAGCCCGCCTAGCTGGTGGGCGGGCCCGTAGAACCTAGAGGACAAGGGCCGCAGGCCAGTGAAACCCGTCAGGACCCCCGACCCAAAGGATCTCAATACCCAGAGATTGGGGGTCCAGGGGGAAAGAAACTCTTTCCCCCGGGTCTTCTTTCCCCCATTTCTTCGAAAGAAATGGGGCCCCCGCGCCGGGCGGCGCAACCCCCCACGGCGCTGTGGGCGCCGACGCCGGTACCGGCCCTGGGGCCGACCCCAAACCCAAAGGGCAAAACCACTACGTGGCAGGGCCACACCATCTTCGGTTCCCGGCCCTCCGGGCCGGCTCACCCCGTGACAGGGCAAGCCCCCCACGTGGCAGGGCCGCGCCCACCCCCCGTCCCCGGCCCAAAGGGCCGGACCCCCCAGCCGTAGGACACGGCACCCCCCGTCGCAGGCTGCGACACCAACTCCCCCGAAAGGATGTGTTCCCATGGCAGAACTCACCCCCATGAAAAAACAATACCTGGCCATCAAAGACCAGCACCCCGACTGCCTGCTCTTCTTCCGTCTGGGGGATTTTTACGAAATGTTTGACGACGACGCCAAAACCGCGGCGGCGGAACTGAACTTAACCCTCACCACCCGGGACCGGAACAAGCCCCCCGAGGAGCGCACCCCCATGTGCGGGGTGCCTTATCATTCTGCGGAGGCTTACATCGCCCGGCTCATCGCCAAGGGCTATAAGGTGGCCATCTGCGAGCAGACCGAGGACCCCGCCCAGGCCAAGGGCCTGGTGGACCGGGAGATCATCCGGGTGGTCACCCCCGGCACCCTCATTGAGGAGAACATGCTGGAGGAGGGGAAAAACAACTTCCTGGCCGCCCTCTACGCCGGCGTAGACGGGGCAGGCCTCTGCTTTGGGGATATCTCCACCGGTGAGGTCTTTGCCACCTTCTTTTCCCCTGAGGGCTGGGCCCAGCACGCCATCAACGAGCTGGCCCGGTTTGCTCCCCGGGAAATTATTCTCTCCCCCGGCGCCTGTGACGAGGGCCTGCTGGACTATCTCACCAACAAAAGTCCCTGCCGGGTGGAGCACGCCGGAGAGGCCCGGTTTGACCGGGAGGCCGCTTTGGCCCGGGCCCGTCAGCAGTTCACCGTGGGCCTGGACCAGATCCCGGAAGGCGCTGGCCCCGCCCTTCAGGCCGCCGGGGGGCTTATGTCCTATCTGTACGAAACCCAGAAGACCGACCTGTCTTACCTGCGTACCCTCCGCTACTACTCCACCGGCCGCTTTTTGGAGCTGGACCCGGTGGCCCGGCGGAACCTGGAGCTCACCGAAACCCTCCGGGGCAAGGAGAAAAAGGGCTCCCTGCTGTGGGTGCTGGATAAAACCAAAACCGCCATGGGGGGCCGCCTGCTGCGCAGCTGGCTGGAGCGCCCCCTGCTGGACCCGGTGGCCATCTCCCGCCGGTTGGATGCCGTGGGCTGGCTGGTGGATAACGCCGTGGAGCGGGAGGAGCTCACCCGGGTCCTCCGGGAGGTCACGGATTTAGAGCGCCTTATCTCCCGCATTGTCTACGGCACTGCCGGGGCCCGGGACCTGGTGTCCTTGGCTGCCGGCCTGAGCAAACTGCCCTCCCTGCAAAACTACCTGCCGGAAAAGGCCCCCTCCCTGCTGGCCAAGCTCCGGCAGGAGCTGGAGGGCCTGCCGGAGATCACAGACCTCATCGCCCGGGGCATTGTGGACGAGCCCCCCTTCTCTGTCCGGGAAGGGGGCTTCATCCGCGCGGGCTACGACGGTGACGTGGACCAACTCCGGGCGCTTCTCACCGACACCAAGGGGGTCATCGCCAAGCTGGAGGCGGCGGAGAAAGAAAAAACCGGCATCAAGTCCCTGAAGGTGGGCTTTAATAAGGTCTTTGGCTACTATATCGAGGTCTCCAAGTCCTATTATGACCTGGTCCCCCCCGAGTATATCCGCAAGCAGACCCTGGCCAACTGCGAGCGGTACATCACCCAGGACCTGAAAGACATGGAGCACACCATCCTCTCCGCCCAGGACCGGATTGTGGCCCTGGAGTACCAGCTTTTCTGCCAGATCCGGGACCAGGTGGCCGCCCAGGCCCCCCGGATCCAGGAGATCGCCGGGGCGGTGGCCCGGGTGGACGTGCTGACCTCCTTCGCCACCGTGGCGGCGGAAAACCGCTACTGCATGCCCCGGGTGGATAACTCCGACAAGCTGGAGATCACCGAGGGCCGCCACCCGGTGGTGGAAAAAATGCGCCGGGACACCCTCTTCGTCCCCAACGACACCTACATGGACGGCAAGGACAACCTGGCCGCCATCATCACCGGCCCCAACATGGCCGGTAAATCCACCTACATGCGCCAGGTGGCCCTGATGGTCCTCATGGCCCAGATGGGCTCCTTCGTCCCCGCCCGGTCAGCCCACATCGGGGTGGTGGACCGGATCTTCACCCGCATCGGCGCCTCTGACGACCTGGCTGGGGGCCAGTCCACCTTCATGGTGGAGATGACCGAGGTGGCCGAGCTGCTCAAGCACGCCACCCCCCGCAGCCTGCTGATCTTAGACGAGATCGGCCGGGGGACCTCCACCTACGACGGCATGTCCATTGCCCGGGCGGTGCTGGAGTGGTGCGCCGACCCAAAGCGCCTGGGGGCCAAGACCCTCTTCGCCACTCACTACCACGAGCTGACGGTGCTGGAGGGCCAGCTGCCGGGGGTGAAAAACTTCAACATCGCCGCCCGGAAGAAGAAGGACGAGATCATCTTCCTGCGCAAAATTGTCCCCGGCGGGGCCGACCAGAGCTACGGCATCGAGGTGGCCAGCCTGGCGGGGGTTCCCGGGAAGGTCATCCGCCGGGCCCGGGAGATCCTCAAGGAGCTGGAGAGCCAGGAGGCCGCCCCCAAGCGGCCCAGCGCCAGGGAGGAGAGTCAGGTTTCCCTCACCGCCCTGGGGGAGGAAGAGGTGCTGGCGACCCTGCGGAACACGCCGGTGGAGACCTTGACGCCGCTGCAGGCGCTGAATTTGCTTCATGAGCTGAAAGAGAAGCTTTAAGGTTTGGCTCAGGTTTTTCTGGTATAATGTACCCTGTCACTGGGGGGTCCGGCCCGGAGGGCCGGGTACCGGCGGTGGTGCGGTCCGCACCGCTGGGTGCCCTCGCCGGGCGGGCAGCCTACCCGGCTGGGGCCCCATTTCTTTCGAAGAAATGGGGGAAAGAAGACCAGGGGGAAGGAGTTTCCTCCCCCCTGGACCCCTCTTCTCTAGTGGGTGTAACCCTTCGGGCTGTACCGTAAGTTGGTAGCAGGCCTGCGGCCCAAGCGCGGCAGGTGGGATGCGTGCGCGCCTGCCGGCTCGGCGCGCAGGGGTTGTGGGTGTGGCACTTCGGGCAAGGCGTGAGTATGTCTTTCTTCACATTACAAAATCTTCGACCGCCTGTTCTCTTCTGATACAAAGCATCG
>DBEYYM010000162.1:0-8288 GCA_048184675.1 Evtepia sp.
TTTTAGAGAAAAAGAGCCTAAACAGACAGATTCCTCTGGTTTTGCCAGAGGAATCCGTTTATGGTAGAAATCTTATTGCGACAGGCCCTTGTTCTGTGGCCTGAAGAAAAGGCCACGGAGCCCAGAGAGCGGAGATTACTCCCCAGAAGCCTCTTTTTGGGCCAGGACCAAGGCGGCGTACTCCCCCTTCAGCGCCATGAGCTCCTGATGACTCCCCTGTTCCAAGATATGTTCCTGGTCAACGACGGCAATCCGGTCCGCGTTTCGAATGGTAGACAGGCGATGGGCAATGATGATAGAGGTTCTGCCTTCGCACAGCCGGTCAAAAGAAGCCTGGATCTTGGCTTCGGTGACGCTGTCCAAGGCGCTGGTGGCCTCGTCCAGGATGACAATGGGCGGGTTTTTTAAGAAGACACGGGCAATGCTAATCCGCTGCTTTTGACCGCCGGAGAGCATGACGCCCCGTTCTCCTACGTAAGTGTGATAGCCATTGGGCATGGCCATGATATCCTCGTGGATCTCAGCCCGGCGGGCAGCCAGGATGACTTCTTCGTCGGTGGCGTCCGGCCGGCCATAACGGATGTTTTCCAAGACGCTGTCGGCAAAGAGGAAGACCTCCTGCTGCACAATGCCGATCTGCCGGCGGAGGGAGCTTTGGGTCACTTGGCGGACGTCTTGCCCATCAATGCGCACCGCACCCTGGGTTACATCATAAAACCGTGGGATGAGCTGGCAGATGGTGGTCTTTCCCCCGCCGGAGGGCCCGACAAAGGCAAACTTTTCACCGGCTTTGATCTCCAGCTGGATGTCCCGGAGGACCTCTGTTTTGTCATTGTATCGGAAAGAGACGTGGTCAAAGGTGACTGCACCGTGGACGGAATCCATTTCCTGGGCGTCTGGCGCGTCTTGGATTTCTGGCTCTAGGCGCATCAGCTCCAAGAAACGGTGGAAGCCGGCAGACCCCTGCATGAACTGCTCCACAAAATTGACCAACTTTTTTACCGGCGTGGTAAAGGTGGTGATGTACAGGGTAAAGGCCACCAAATCGGCATAGTTGACGGCATCTTGCATGATAAAATAGCCGCCTGCGCCAATGACCATCACGGGCATGATGGACATGCTGAATTCCATCCCGCCCTGGAAGGTGGCCATGGTCTTGTAATAGGTGCTCTTGGCCTGGACAAAGAGGTGATTCATGGTTCCGAACTTGGCCTTTTCGGTCTCCTCATTCTGAAAGGCTTTGGCAGTGCGCATGCCAGAAATGCCCGACTCAATGGCGGCGTTAATCTCTGCCGTTTGGGCTTTCAGCTTCAGATTGGCCCGGCGCATTTTACGGCGCTGATAGACGGTAAAAAGCACAAAGAAAGGGACAATGGCAAAGGAGATCACTGCCAGTTTCCACTCAATGGTGCACATGATTGCAAAGGCGCCTACCAGAGTTACGGTGGAAATAAACAGGTCCTCCGGGCCGTGGTGGGCCAGCTCTGTAATTTCAAACAGATCGTTGGTCACCCGGGACATAAGAACGCCAGTGCGGTTTTTGTCAAAGAAGCTAAAGCTCAAGCTCTCCATGTGGGCGTAAAGATCCCGGCGCAAGTCGGCTTCCACCCGCACACCAAAGACGTGCCCCCAATAGCAAACGACAAAATATAGCAGTCCCTTGCAGACATAGGCCACGGCGAAGAACACGATGACCAGGAAAAAAGCCCGGTATTCCTGCTGAGGCAGCAGGGTGTTCAAAGCGGATCGGGAGACATAGGGAAAGGCCAAGTCGATCAGGCAGATGATCAGGGCACAGAACATGTCTAGAAAGAAGAGATGCTTGTGGGGCCCGTAATAGGAGAGAAAGATCTTAAGCGGATGATTCTTTTGGTAGTATGCGACGCTGCGTTTCATGGATGGACCTCCTGGAAAATCATCGAGACCATAGGGCCTTTGGCTCTTTATTATAGCCCCCTTTCAAAAACCTTGCAAGGCACAGAGCGGAGATGTTTGCGCCCTGCCCTGCTGTTTTTATTGACAATTCTGTGGGAGTATTGTACAATGCAGTTTGTCCGAATTCTAACAATTATCTGGAGGGATTCCCTATGAAATCCACCCCCGATGGCGCTTACCCCCTGAAGCTTTTGGCGTGTATTGTCAATCAGCTCCACCAAAGGGTCATCAGCATGCCCACAGAAATGATTCCTGGCGGCATGACGGCTTCACAGCTATCGACCCTTGGCTTTTTGTACTTTTCTCGAAAAGAGGATGTGTACCAGCGGGATATTGAGGCCAATTTTAAGCTTCGCCGCTCCACCGTAAGCAGTCAGCTGAACACGTTAGAAAAGAAAGGTTTGATCCAAAGGGTTCCAGTTCCCCAGGATGCACGGCTGAAAAAACTGGTGCTGACGGAGGAAGGGCTGCGGATCAGCGGCGAAGTGCTTCAGATGCTGCATAAAATCAATGATTTGATGATTCAAGGGTTAAGCCAGGAAGAGATTACATGCTTGAGCAATCTTTTGAGCAAGGTAGAGAAGAACATCAGCCAGCGGTGACCTTTGTGCGCCGTTGCAGCGTTTTAACGTGATACAGATCCCCGGAGGTGTCCCAATGAAAAAACGAGTGTTTAGTTTTCTTTTAGCAGTGGGCTGTGTGCTTTCCCTTTCTGCTTGTGGAGAAAAAGCGGAACCCGAAGCAGAACCCCAAGCCACGGCCGTGGAGATTACCAAGGTGGAGCGAGGTTCCATTTCCGCAGAAAGCAGTGTCTCTGGCCAGGTGGTTTCTGGCAACCAAGAGTCTGTTTATGTGGCCCTGTCCGCCCGCTGCACCAAGGTTTATGTGGAGGCCGGCGACACCGTTTCTGCTGGGCAGACCATTTGCACGGTAGACATTGCCTCGACCATGGCCAACTACAAAACCGCCCAGATGAGCTATGAAAACGCCCAGAAGAGCTACGCAGATCAATCTGCACTCCTGTCCAAGCAGGTGGCCCAGGCGGAGAAAAACGTGGCAGATACCCAGGCACTCTTTGAAATGGGAGCGGCCTCCCAAATGGAGGTTGACAACGCTAAACTCACCTTGGAGAATGCCCAGGCCAGCATGAACTCTGCGCTGGACCAGCTGCGGGTGGGAATGCAAAACTATCAGGCGACCATGAAACAGCTGGAGGCCTCTTTGGCCAATATCAACAGCAGTGGCAATATTGTAGCACCCATTTCAGGTACGGTCCTTTCTCTCTCGGCCATGGAAAATGGCTTTGTTTCCCCCAGCGCCCCGGTGGTTACCATCGACTCCACCACGGATATGGAAATTCAAGTGGGGGTTTCAGAGGCCCTGATCGGAAAGCTAGAGGTCGGCGGAAGGGTATCGGTGCATGTCGACTCGGCCAACCAGACCTTTCAGGCTACCATTTCCTCTCTGAGCCGGGCAGCCAATGCCAACACGCACCTTTACGCGGTGACAGTTAAGGTCCCGGCCGTGTCTTCCTCTGGCTTGCTTTCGGGCATGTTTGCCGATGTGGTATTCTATACAGATACCCAGCGAGATGTTGTTATTGTGCCCACAGAGGCCATTCAGACGGGAGTCGATGGGCAGTATGTCTACACCCTTGACAGCGAGAACATTGCCCACCGGGTGTCTGTAGAGACCGGCTTGGTGGGGGACGGAGAGACGGAAATTACCGCTGGCCTGTCCGGCGGGGAAACCCTGGTCACTGTGGGGCAATTCTATCTCTCCGAAGGCGCCCTTGCCCGGGTGGTTGCTTCCGAGGTGACAACATGAAAATTGCTTCCTTTTGCATTAAGCACAAAGTCACCACCATTTTGGCGTTTCTTCTCATTGCGGTGTTCGGGGTGGCGTTCTATTCTAACCTGAAGCTCTCTTTGATGCCCAACCTGGAGTTTCCTGCGGCCTATGTCCTGTGTACCTATCCCGGCGCAGGGCCGGAGGACATGGAAGACCTGGTGACCCGACCCTTAGAGTCCTGCGTGTCTACCCTTTCTGGGGTGGAGACCATCCAGTCCACTTCCTCTGAAAACGTCAGCATGGTGATGATTACCTATGAGGACGACACCGATGTAGACAACGCAGCCATCAAGCTGCGAGAAAAATTTGACGCCCTAACGCTGCCCGATGGCTGCAGCAACCCGGTCATCTATAACTTTAATGTCAACGACATGATGCCCGTGGCCATCATTGCCCTGAGCGGTGAGGATTTGAGCCAGCTTCAGCGGCTGGCAGAAGACACTGTTGGCCCCGCACTGGAGCGGCTGGAAGGGGTGGCTTCGGCGGATATCATGGGTGGCATCGACCGCCAGATCACTGTGGAAGTGAACACAACCGCGCTGACCGGTTACGGCCTGTCCCTTGCGGATGTCTCCAATTATTTGGCTGCCGCCAATGTCCTGTATCCTGGCGGCGATATGCAAAACGGCACCAACGTTTTGACAGTGACGACCGATGGCAAATTCCAGTCTGTGGAGGATGTGGCCAACACGGTGATCTTCCTGCCCAAAGGCGGCTCTGTGCGCTTGGGGGAAATTGCCTCGGTTTACTTGGAGTCCTCTCTGGAGGGCAGCGCCGCAAAGGTGGGAGAGGAAAACTGCGTTATCATCTCTGTAAACAAGCGATCTGGTTCCAATGAGGTGGAGATTTCCCAAAAGATTCTCTCTACCCTGGAGGATGTCAAGGAAGCGAACCCCTCCATTGACTATATTGTTCCCTATGAGGCCAGCGAGTACATCATGCAGGTGGCCAGCAATGCCATCCAAAATATCGTCATGGGGGTTGTCCTATCTGCCGTTGTGGTCTTTCTCTTCCTGCGCCGTCCTGGTGCTACGGTGACCATTTCCCTGTCCATGCCTTTCTGTGTGCTGACGGTTTTCCTGCTGATGAATGTATTTGGCACCACCCTGAATATGATGAGTTTGGGTGGCATTGCCATGTGTATTGGTATGGTGGTGGACAACTCCATTGTGGTGCTGGAAAACATCTACCGCTATGCAGGTGACGGACACAGTAAGTATGATAGCTGCGTTTTGGGAACTGGAGAGGTGATGACCTCCATTACAGCCTCTAGTTTGACCACAATTGCGGTCTTTCTTCCCATTGGCCTTAGCGGCGGCATGACGGGGATGCTATTCTTAGACTTTTCTCTAACGGTGGTTTTCCTGATCCTTGCTTCGCTGCTCATTGCTTTGACTTTGGTGCCGCTTATGTGCTACTTCTTGCTGGATGAAAATGCAGTCCGGCTGCAGAAACTGCAAGGGGCGGGCAAGACCACCAAGGGGACAGCCCTCCTGGAAAAACTGGCCCGAAACTATAAACGGCTGCTGGGCTATTTTCTCCGCCGCCGGTTGCTGGCCTGTGGGATCTCTGTGGCTATGGTGGTTCTCTTCCTGGCCAGCTGCCTGAGCACCAATCTGGTGCTGCTGCCCGAAATGGACCAGGGAATGGTGAGCATTACCGTGGACATGCCCACGGGCACAGAGCTGGATGACACCCTGGCCTACGGTGAGCGCGTTATGAAGATCGTGCAGGAAAACTGCCCAGAGCTGGATAACATGTATATGACCATTGGAAGCGGCATGTCTATGAGTGGGTCCGGCGCGGAGTCCGCCTCCATCACAGCCAACCTGGTGGGTCGCAGTGAACGGAGCCGTTCCAGCAAAGAGGTGGCCCAGGATCTGAAGACCTATATGCGTGACATTGCCGGCTGCGAGATCACCGTGAGCGATACCAGTATGATGGGGAGCTTGACTGGGTCCAATGACATTCAGGTGGATATCAGCGGCGCAGACTATGATATACTGGCCCAGATTGCCAACGATCTAACCGAGCAGATTGCAGCGCTGGAGGATGCTACAGAGGTAACCAACTCCCTGGAGAGCACGATTCCGGCGGTGTCAGTATCGGTAAACCGAACCGCTGCGGCGCAATATGGTCTGACCACGGCGACCATTGGCTCAGCTGTGAGAAGTGAGCTAACGGGTACCACCGCCACAGTGGTAACCCTAGATGGGGACGATCTGGACGTTGTGGTTCGAGGCAGTGGGACCAGCGCTGAGAGCTTGGACGCCCTGCGCTCCATGCCAATCTCCGTTCCCATGGGGGGAACGATTCCCCTTTCCTCGGTTGCCAGTGTGGATGTGGAGCTGAGCCCGCAGTCCATTGCGCGGACGAACCAATCCCGCCAAGTAGAGGTGACCGGGAACACCATCAGCGGAGATACCACCGCCAGTAATGAGGCAATTCAGGAGATTCTGGATCAATATGCCATGCCTGACGGGTATCAGGCGGAGATCAACAGCGCTTACACAGATATGATGGAGAATTTCCACACCCTGATGCTGGCGATGCTGGTGGCAGTTTGCTTGGTTTACTTTATCCTGGCTGCCCAGTTTGAATCCTTTATCATGCCTGTGATGGTGATGCTGATCCTCCCCATCGCCCTCTCCGGCGCTTTGTTTGGGCTGCCGCTGACCAGAATGGATCTTTCCATGATTGTCTTGCTGGCGCTTATCATGCTGGTGGGTACGGTGGTGAACTCCTCCATTGTTTTGGTGGACTACATCAATATCCGCCGGGCCCGTGGCCAGGAAAAGAACGATGCCATTATGGAGGCCGGCCCTCTCCGCGTGCGCCCCATTATGATGACAACCCTTACTACCGTTTTGGCTCTGATTCCCATGGCCGTGGGCTCTGGCGAGGGCAATGAAATGCTCCAACCTATGGGTGTGGTGATGATCAGCGGCATGGTGATCTCTACCGTGGTTACGCTGCTGTTCACGCCCGTCTACTATTCCCTGCTGGACAGCCTATCTGAGCGCATAGGGAAACCGCTCCAGACCCGCAAAGCCCGGAAGACAGAAAGACTTCTGGCACAAATTGCAGAGGCCGAGCAAGGGGCTGCTGCAGCGCAGAATGGAGAGCCTTAAGGAAGGTTCAATGACCATAAACAAATATCCGCGTTCCGAACAGCATCGGAACGCGGATGTTTTTTCGTGTGTGAAGATTTCGTTAATAGAAGGTGGCCACATCCTGTTCCGGCGGTGTGCCGGGGGTCAGGGAGAGAACATTGAGAATGGGGCCCTTTTTATTATAAACCCGGTTGTTTTTAATGCTCACCTTGGCGGTCAGCTCTACCCACTGCTGATCTTGCAGGGTTTTGGGATCATAGCCTGTGGCCAGAAGGCCGGCAAAGGTGATATCCTCTACGCAGCAGGTCATCACCCGGCGGCCAAAGATAAAGCTGCCTGCAGGAAGTTTATCCCGAACCATGGTGAAGCCGCCGATCTTTAAGGTCTTCCCCTTGTACTTGTCAGGTTCTTCGGAGATATCCTGGTACCAGATGGCGTAATCCTCGGGGGTAATCTCCACGACAGGGGCGTCCAGGTCAAAGGGAAGCTCATCGGGGGTGTCGTCATAATAGACTTCGCCAGTGAAATCTTCATAGGCGATGTTGGTCCGGCGGCTGACAGCCCGAATAATCTTGTGAATTTCCACCTTGTCGATCTCATCAGAGGCCCGGTTTAAAACCACCATTTCGCAGCTTTTCAGCTTGTCTACCACCAGGCCGCGCATGTTGGCGTTATAGGTCAAAAAGGTGCGGGCGTCGGCGAACATAAACTCCTGGTAGACAATCCAAGCATCCGGCATGTTTTGGTAGAGCTGGTCCAGCATCCACATGCCGTTGTACTCTATGATAACGCGCTCCACAGCGTGCTTTTTCTGCAGCCGCTCTAGGTTGGAGGGGGTCAGTTCATCTGGGCCCTCTAAAACCTCAATGAAGACGTTCTTGCCAGAGAAGGTGGAGGGTTCGTACTCCTCCTCCCCTTCTTCGCAGAGGAGCAAGAGGGTGCTTTCACCGTTGTTGAAGCGAACGTCCTCTAGGGTCTCCTGAATAAATTTGGTTTTGCCTGCATCCAGAAAGCCGGTAAACAGGTAAACAGGAATTTCTTCCATCATCATTCGTCATCCTCTTTTCCTTAGTGCAGGCAGAACAGGTGGTCGAGCTCGTGCTCCTTGAGCTCAGCACCAATGACACACAGGCGGCCGGTAAAGCTGGCAGGGCCGCGGCGGACGTTCTGCTCGCCGGGGACATAATCGAAGTGAATCCAGGTACCATCTGCACAGGGGACGATCCCCTTGGCGCGCAGGACCACGCCATAGTGCGCTTCATCGCCCAAGGCGGTCAGTGCATTGGTTATCTCCTCTTCGGTATACTTCCGGGGGGTCTCAGCGCCCCAGCTGATGAAGATTTCGTCAGCATCATGGTCGTGGCCACAAGAGCAGGCGTCATCATGGTG
>DBEYYM010000163.1:0-8715 GCA_048184675.1 Evtepia sp.
TTTGGGGTCGGCCCCAGGGCCGGTACCGGCGTCGGCGCACACTGCGCCGTGGGGTTTGCGCCACCCGGCGCGGGGGCCCTCTTTCTTTCAAGAAAGAGGGGAAAGAAGACCAGGGGGAAAGAGGTTCTTTCCCCCTGGACCCCCAATCTCTAGTTTGGGGGAGACTTTGGGGCAGTGGTCCTAACGGGATTGACTGGCCTGCGGCCCTTACCCTCCAGGCTCTACGGGCCCGCCCACCAGCTAGGCGGGCTGGGGCAGTTTTTGGAAGACTGCTAGGAGAGGGTAAAAGACTGTAACCTTATTTTTCTACTTTTCGATTCTTTGTATCAGGAGAGAGTAAGCGTAGTGTTTTTTGTAATGTGGAGAAAGACATACTCACGCCTTACCCGAAGTGTAACCCTCACGCCCCCTGCGCGCCGAGCCGGCAGGCGCGCACGCATCCCACCTAACGCGCTTGGGCCGCAGGCCTGCTACCAACCCACGGTACAGCCCGAAGGGCCCCGCCCACTAGAGAAGAGGGGTCCAGGGGGGAGGAAACTCCTTCCCCCTGGGGTTCTTTCCCCCCTTTCTTCTCAAGAAAGGGGGCCCCGCGCCGGGCAGGCGCCCTCACGGAGCAGGGTGCTCCAATGCCGCTACCCGGCCCCCAGGGCCGGATCACCCAGTGATAGGGCAAGCCCCCTCCCACGTCGTGGGAGAGCATACCCCCCACCCGCGCAGCCTTTCCGCAAAAGAAAAAAGGCTTCCACCCCTTGACTCTCCCCTTAGGTCAGGGTGTATCCTCTCTTTGTGGTCCGGACCCACAGAGAATATCACCACGAGAAAAGGAGGACGCCCCATGTGGAAGATCCAGCAGGTGGCCGACCTCACCGGCGTCACCGTCCGTGCCTTGCGGCACTATGACAAGATCGGCTTGCTGCCGCCCGCCCAAGTGACGGAGGCCGGCTACCGGCTTTACGGCCCGGCGGAGCTGGACAGGCTCCAGCAAATTTTGTTCTTTCGGGAGCTGGAATTCCCCTTGGCAGAGATCAAGGCCATCCTTGCCTCCCCTAGCTATGACCGGCAGGCCGCCTTGGCGGCCCAGCGGGATCTGCTGCAGGAGAAACGCAAGCGGCTGGACGGCCTTCTTTCCCTGGTGGAAGACGCCCTGAAAGGAGAAGGCACCATGCAGTTTACCCCCTTCGACAACCAACCCTTTGAGGAAAAGCGCCGGGCCTATGCCCAGCAGGCCGAGGCGCGCTGGGGCACCACAGCGGCCTGGCGAGAGAGCCAGCAAAAGACCAAAGGCTATGACAAAGCGGCTTGGGTGGCCATCCAGGCAGAGGAAGAGGAACTCTTTACCTCCTTTGCTGCCTGCCGGCACCTAGTGCCGGAGCATCCGGAGGTCCAGGCCCTGGTGGCCCGGTGGCAGGCCCACATCACCCGGCGGTACTACCGCTGTACCCCAGAAATTCTGGCCGGCCTGGGCCAAATGTACCTGTCCGACGACCGGTTCCGGCAGACCCTGGATGCCTATGGCCAGGGAACCGCCCGCCTCATGTCTGAGGCTATTGAGGTGTTCTGCGCTGCCCAAGGATAAACAAGAACCCCCCTGTGGGGATGATGTCATTCAGGTCATTTTAAGCGCATACCAAAAAGTACCCGCCTCCTTTGGACTAAGGCGGGTGCTTCTTTAACGTTGTTTTGGCAACAAAATCTATAGGAATTCGTCCTTAATGTGATGCGATATATTTGCGCAAATCATGGTGATATTCATCCAATGTGTTCATCATCCACGTGGTCTCATATCCGAAGACAAGGTCAGGTAAGTAGTAAGGCCGTTTTCCCCCTACAGTCATAGAGCGGACGCATCCGATGCAATAGACCACAACATGATCGCAAGGCATTTGTTCTGCACGCTTCTTTTGGAGCTCCAATACCTTTTCGTTTGGGATGTGGGAGTAAAAACCATCGCCGCAGCAAATGGAGTTCGTTCCACTGTACTCAGACTCTACTATGTTGATGTGCATTTTCCGCAGAATCCTTCGCACGGCGGTGTGTACTTGTGGTTTTTGGCGGAACGAGCAGGAGTCATGAACAGATACGGTCAGGCCGTGATAATCAGGAAGAGGAATTCCATCTATGCCATCAAGTATTTCCCAGAAGGTGATGGTCTGCAGCCCTGCATATTCCGAACGGAAACGGCGGTCACACCCGGCGCAATTGTTGATGATGGTTGCGCCCACAGGTAAATTTGGGTTGTGATGGCAGCATACATCGTGGAGTTTGATCTCGCCAAACCGTTCCTGAAGCAGCGACAGCATCGGTGCAATCAAATACGGCTTGTAGATGCTCATGGCACAGCCGGGATTAAACCAGCATTTGGACAGATCAATCTCCGCCATCTTTATGCTGGGGATGATCTTGCCGCTCATGGTGTCCCCTCCAGGTCCAAAAGACATTGTTTTCTGGGAATGCCCCCGGCATAGCCCACTAGTTTGCCATCTTTTCCCACAACCCGGTGACATGGAATGATTATTAAAACGGGGTTGCGGTTGTTGGCCAGGCCGACTGCCCGGGCGGCGTTTTTGTTGCCAATCGTTTCTGCTACCTGCTGGTAGCTCCGCGTTTCACCATAAGGAATCCCGCGCAGCGCAATCCAAACGCTTTTCTGAAAGGCACTTCCCTTGATAGAAAGGGGGAGATCAAAGGACGTACGTTTTCTGGAAAAGTACTCCGAAAGCTGCGATTGAGCATCGGCTAGATACATGCTGTGTTCCGCCATTAAAGGACGCTCGGCTTTGTTGTCCACAAAGCGCAAGGAAGTGATCCCATGTGGATTTTCCTCCATGCGAATCCATCCCAACGGCGATTCAAACAAGCAGTATGGATGGGTCAAAGCGCGCTGCAAAGCATACTCTGACGGAGTTACACCCATCTGTTTTTTGAAGAAGGTTGTAAAGGCAGCCGAACTTTCCATGCCGAGGGCAAAGGCAACATCCGTTACCCGATTTCCTGCATCCAGCAGTTTCTGCGCATGTTGCATTCTTACCTGCGCAATATACTGCGCCAGGGACAGGTCAAATTTTTTCTCAAAAAGCTCGGTCAAATGGCGCCGCGTGACGCCGAGTGTCTGTAATCTCCCTTGGAGCTCTCGCCGGTCAGCAAAGCTGCGGTCGATGATTGCTTTCGCTTCCTCTGCCAGGTCCTCTGTTGGACGATAGGAACCCAAGTCAGGACGGCATCGCTTGCAGGGACGAAAGCCCGCTATTTCCGCTTCTTCCCTGCTGTTGAAGAAAACAACGTTTTCAAGCTTTGGCGGCCTCGACGCACAGGATGGACGGCAGAATATGCCTGTGCTTTTCACGCCATAAAAGAATGTCCCGTCATAGTTTCGGTCATTGGTTAGAACTGCATTCCACCGTTTCAAATCAATCATCAAAATCACCTTCCTTCTAAAAGGATAGCAGAGCACGCAGCAAAATGCTTTTCCATTTGTAGGATTCCATTTGGTTTCAGCGCCCTTTTTCTCTATCACCGCAAGCGTTTACCAGAGAGAAAAAGTACATGGGTGAAACGTTTATAAGGGCCCAGAGATCTGGATCAACGGGTATAAATACGGTGTAGCCGTCCAGGATGTTGTCCCCTCGGACCCGTGGGGGCAAAACAAGGACCAGATTCCATCTTTTTGACAGGTTCAGCTGGTTCCGTGCTGTTTTTAGGGTTGTATCCTCTGTGCGGCTCGACTGTTCCGCTGGGAAAGCACCCGGAACAAAGTGCCCAGAGCCAAACCCGCCGCGGAGCAGAGGGCTCCGGGGAAAAAGGCCGCCCACTCCGGCTGGTGGAGCTGGCCGGTGGAGAGGGTATTGGCCAGGGAGAAGGTGCCGTAGTCCGCCGCCAGATACATAAGGCCGAAGAAAAGGAGCATGGCCCATTTCCAGTGGGCCCAGCTTCCGTCCTTCCCGATCAGGAAGGATAGCACCAGGGTGGTAATGGGCAGCACCACCCAAAAAGTCACGAGCCCGTAAGCAAAGGCGTCCCCAGGGTCCATGCCCCACCAGAACAGAATGAGCAGCAGGGACCAGATCACCAGGTAGGCCAGGATCAGCAGCAGCTTGGACAGCCGCCGGCGGCTGCCCACGGCGTCGGTGTTCTCTTGTAAATGGGATATCATCTTTTTGTCCTCCTTCAGCAGGGCGTCCAGGCTGATGTCATACAGATCGCTCAGCCTGATGACGCTGACAATGTCAGGGTAAGTCCGGCTGTTTTCCCAGTTGGAAATGGTCTGCCGGCTGACGCCCAGGGCCTCTGCCACGGCTTCCTGAGTCAGGCCGGCGGCAGCCCGGGCGGTTTTCAGTTTTTGTCCGATGTCCATGGGCGTCGTCTCCTTGTGGGCAAAGTGTACCTGCTGAAAGGCAAAAAGTCTATCCAATTTGTTTTCCACCCGGGGAAAAAGCGCCGTCAAATTTCTTTGACAGCGGGGGTTAAACAGGGGAAAGCCCCTCGGTGGGGGGATTTATGTCAGAGTGGTTCTGTCTGGGTGGGCAGCCCCGTTTCTGTGCTAAGGGTAGCACGGCCGCCGCTGCATTGTCCAGGGCCCGCGCACAAAAATTTCACGAAAACCGGGTGGAGAACTTTACAAAGGGGCCGTAGAATGGAGCCAGAGCAGGAAACCACGGACCTGAGACAGGAGGGAATGACCGTGCAAAGTTTATTGGCGAAAAAGGGCTTTATTTGCGATATGGACGGCGTCATCTACCACGGCAACCAGCTGCTGCCGGGGGTGGGGGAGTTTGTGGACTGGCTGCAGCGGGAGCGGAAGGAGTTCCTCTTCCTAACCAACAACAGCGGCAAAACCCAGCGGGAGCTCCAGGCCAAACTCTCCCGGATGGGCCTGGATGTGGACGAGAAGCATTTCTACACCAGCGCTCTGGCCACCGCCCAGTTCATCGCCACCCAGCTGCCCGGAGCCCGGGCCTTTGTCATTGGGGAGCCCGGCCTCCTGAACGCCCTGTACGAGCGGGGGATCACCTTTGACGACGTCTCCCCGGACTATGTCATCGTGGGGGAGTCCAGCAGCTATACCTATGACAACATCTGCCGGGCGGTCCGGTGCGTCCAGAAGGGGGCCCGCCTCATCGGCACCAACACCGACCTAACCGCCCCCATAGAGGGGGGCATTATCCCCGCCTGCCGGGCTTTGGTGGCCCCTATCGAGCTGGCCACGGGGAAAGCGGCTTACTACATTGGCAAGCCCAATCCCCTGATGATGCGCACAGGGCTCAACCTCTTGGGCTGCCACTCCCAAGACACCGCCATCATCGGCGACCGGATGGACACGGACATCGTGGCCGGCATCGAGTGTGGCCTGGACACGGTGCTGGTCCTGTCCGGGGTCACCGACCGGGAGAGGATCGACCACTTCCCCTACCGCCCCCGGCTGGTGCTAAGCGGGGTGGGGGAGATCCCCGCCGCCGCAGAGCGCCGGGGGGAACTGGCCCTGCTGGAGGATGTTGCGGGGTGAGCCCGTCCAGATTCCCCACAAAGAGAACCCCCGCCTTGGAGCCCACTGGGTCTCCAAGGCGGGGGTTTCTTACCGTTGATACTCAAAATCCAGGTTATACAGGCTGACCAGGTCGCCGTCCTTGATGCCCATCTCCTCCAGGCGGTCAAAGAGACCTGCCGAGCGGAGCATCCGGTCAAACCAGTTTCGGGACTCGTAGTTGGAGAAGTTGACGTTGGCCATGATCTTCTGCAGCCAGGGCCCTTCTACGATCCACACGTCGTCCTCGTGGCGGATGGTGAGGGGATCGCTGGTGTCCACCTCGGGGGGGCGCTCCACGTACTCGGGCTCGTAGGTGATCACCGGGGGCAGATGGGCCAGCTCCCCGGCGGCGGCTTTCATCAGCTCCCGCACCCCCATGTGGGCGGCGGCGGAGAGCTCGAAGAAGGGAAGCCCTTTGGCCTCCACGTGGGCCTTGAGCTTTTCCAGCAGGGAGCGATCCTCCAAAATGTCCACCTTGTTGGCGGCCACGATCATTTTCCGGCTGGCCAGCTCGGGGCTGTATTCCTTCAGCTCGGCGTTGATGGCCTCGAAGTCCTCCGCAGGGTCCCGGCCTTCCGAGCCGGAGACGTCCACAATGTGGATCAGCAGCCGGCACCGGTCAATGTGCCGCAGGAAATCGTGGCCCAGGCCGGCTCCTTCGGCGGCTCCCTCGATGATGCCGGGGATGTCGGCCATGACGAAGGAGACCCCTTCGTCCACAAAGACCACCCCCAGGTTGGGGAAGAGGGTGGTGAAGTGGTAGTTGGCGATCTTGGGCCGGGCCTTGGTGGCCACAGACAGGAGGGTGGACTTGCCCACATTGGGGAAGCCCACCAGGCCCACGTCGGCCAGGAGCTTCAGCTCCAGCAGCACCGTCCGCTCCTTGCCGGGCAGGCCGGCCTTGGCGAACTGGGGGGTCTGCCGGGTGGGGGTGGCAAAGTGCTTGTTTCCCCAGCCCCCGTTGCCGCCCCGGCACAGGACAAAGGGCTCGTCCCCGGACATGTCCTGGATGATCTCTTTGGTTTCCGCGTCCCGCACCACGGTGCCCCGGGGGACCTTGATGATGAGGGGGGCGCCGTTCTTGCCGGAGCACTGCTTGCCGGCGCCGTTGCCGCCGTTTTCAGCCACGTATTTCCGCTTGTAGCGGAAGTCCATCAGGGTGGACATCCGGTCGTCCACCTGGAGGATCACGTCGCCCCCCCGGCCGCCGTCCCCCCCGTCGGGGCCGCCGGCTGCAATATACTTTTCGCGGTGGAAGGCCACCGCGCCGTTGCCGCCGGCCCCGGACTTGACGATGATCCGGGCGGTGTCAATAAATGTGGTTGCCATTGGGTACCTCCTAAAGGGCAGTTGTGTCGAGTAGATCCATTTTGCCCCAATGGGGCGACATTTCCGAAGGAATCGAGCTCCATTGGGCATGCAATCCCCCAAATCATAAGAGGCCGCCGGCCCCTTATGATTTGCTTAAAATAAGCCCCGAACGGCGGTCCGTTCGGGGCTTAGGATGCACGGGAAATTACTCCGCAACAGCCTCCACGATGGAGACCTGCTTGCGGTCCTTGCCCAGCCGCTCAAACTTGACGCGGCCGTCCTTCAGGGCAAACAGGGTGTCGTCTTTGCCGATGCCCACGTTGGTGCCGGGATGAATGTGGGTGCCGCGCTGACGGACCAGGATGTTGCCGGCCAGGACGAACTGACCGTCGCCCCGCTTGACGCCCAGACGCTGGGCCATGGAATCACGGCCGTTCCGGGTGGAGCCGACGCCCTTCTTATGTGCGAAGAACTGAAGTCCGATATGAAGCATAGGTTACACCTCCATGACGTTAATGTTTTCAGGGTATTCCTCCTGAAGCTGGACGAAGTAGACCATCAAGGCGGCCAGAAGGGTCTGGCAGACCTGGTCGGCCTCTCCCTCCAGGTTTCGGGGGAGTTTTAGGGTGATGGAAGCATCCTTGTCGCTGACCTTCACGGCGGCCTCCAGGCCCAGCACGTCGTTGATGGCGCACTCGGTCAGGCGGACGGCGCTGGTGACAGCGGCGCAGAGGATGTCTTCTCCGGCTTCGGCCAGCCCGCTGTGCCCCTCCACAGTGAAGGAGACGATGCGGCTGCCGTTGGTTTCAAAAGACGCGGTTGTCATTTAGGCGTTGATCTTCTTGATCTCAACCTTGGTGTAGGGCTGACGATGACCCTGACGCAGGCGATAGCCCTTCTTGGGCTTGTACTTGAAGATGACGACCTTCTTGCCCTTGCCGTTCTTCACCACGGAGGCGTCTACGGAAGCGCCCTCTACCAGGGGAGCGCCGAACTTGGGCTCGTCGCCCAGCACAGCCAGGACCTTGTCAAACTTGATGGCGTCGCCGGCTTCCTGGGGCAGCTTCTCGATGAAGAGAACGTCGCCTTCTGCGACCTTGTACTGCTTGCCGCCGGTCTCGATGATTGCATGCATTGGTTTGCACCTCTTTCCTTAATTACGGGCTCGCTGTCGGGGGCGAAGCGCGGTGCGTGACGGTGGTCCCGCCCACGCCTGCTTATGACCCATTCAAAGCGGCTCTAAAAGTATATCAGCGGGAGAGGGAAAAGTCAAGCCTTTTTTCGCAGGAGATCCTGTAAGGGCGCACCCTGCCATCAACTTTCTCCATTCCTTCATCGAAAACCTCAAATTGACTTTCCCGTGGCCCATTATTATACTAAATTTGAAAAGGGCAGCACGGCCAGAGGTGCTCATCCACCTGCGATTTGAGCCCGCAGGCGGGCCAAAGGCTCTTCCACCTGCCCTGATTACTCATACTTTTACCTGACGCAAGGCAGCTGGCTTTGGCCGGCTGCCTTGTGTCATACCTGGCCGATCAAATCTGCCGATGAAGGCATCGAAGTTATCGAGTTCACTTTGTCGTTTTTCTATGTTAGACTATCACCAAGGAGCTCCTAATTTTTACATTTTGACAAGAAAGGATTTCGCTATTTGAGAGAAATGAAGAAAGGTTGATACTATGAGTAATAATCCCGAGAAAAAAGGCGTTAGCGCCCTTGACTTCTTCTGTATCGGCTTCGGGGCCATCGTCGGCGTTGGCTGGGCCGTTTCGATTAACGGCTGGATGGCCAGCTCCGGCGGCCCTATCCCCGCAGCCATTGGCTATCTGCTTTGCCTGCTCATCATGGTCCCCTTCGGCTTGGTTTACGCTGAGCTGGTTCCT
>DBEYYM010000164.1:0-2629 GCA_048184675.1 Evtepia sp.
TTTACCGATAAACAAAAATCGGAACGATCATGCCGAAAATAGCACAATGAACGAGATCAAAACCTCGTAAATAGGCTGCCGGAGTGATATTGGCCTCGTAAATGCCCTTCGGCGGGAGATGGAAGAGATCAAAACCTCGTAAATCCCCAAAACGAGATCAAAACCTCGTGAATGATACAGTCTCCCATAAGCAGAATCGGCTCATAGGCGGCTTAGAAGAATCAAAACCTCGGGAATAGCAGAAGGGCTGCCGCGGCAGGGCAGGGAGGCCGCCTGGGCAGACAGCAGGCCGGTCGAAGGGGCAGGAAGGAAAAAACACAAACTTCGAAAAATTGGGTTGACTCTTTTTCGTAAATAGAATATGATAATAAATGAATTTGCAGAAAGCCGCACAGAGGAGAAGAACATGGAAGAAAAACAGATCCAGATCCCGGATGTAAATGCAGACGCTGAGGAGCGTGACAATTATACGCTGATCCAGGAGACACCGGAGGACAATCTGTCCGGGGAAAGCGGCATTGCCATCCGTTACAGCAAGGACTTCAATATCGTGCAGGCCAACGAGCTGCTGCGGAGCAAGCAGTCCGATCTGACGCTGATGGAATCCAAGCTGATCCGCCTGGCGGTCTCCCAGATCATGAAGGGGGACAAGGACCTGCGGACCTACAAGGTCAATGTCTCGCAGCTGGCGGAATTTCTGGAGGTGCCTAAGACCAATGTCTACCGCTCCATGCAGGACATCAACATCAGCCTCATGCAGCGGGTCATCTTCATTCGGGACAAGGAAGTGCCTGATAAGAAGGGCAAGCCCAACTACAAGATCCTCCACTGGCTCAGCAGCGTGGAGTACAAGGACGGCACTTTGACCTACCGCCTCAGCGACGAACTGAAGCCGTACCTCATCGGCCTGAGCGAAATGTTCACCCTTTATTCCTATGACAGCATCATCAAGCTGCCTACCAACTATTCCATCCGCCTCTTTGAGCTGCTGACCAGCTGGGTGAATATCATCATCAAGGGGGAGAACACCCCGGCCTTCCCGGATATCTCCACCGACCCGGACGAGATCGTGCTGGCCATCGACTACCTGCGGGATTTCTTCGACTGCAACGATAAGTACAAGAGCGCCGGTGACTTTGTGCGCAACGTCATCGAGGTCAATCTGGGCTTTATCAACCAGTATACGAACCTGAAGGTCTCCTTCCGCAAGCATAAGAAGGGCCGTTCCATCTCCCATGTGATCTTCAAGTACGAGAACACCTGGAACAACGACCCCAAGGCGGAGGAGCACAACAATCAGATGCTGGATACCATCCGCAGCATCAAAAACGGCGAGCCCGCCCAGTTTGAAACGGACAAAGAGGTCATCACCTTTTAAAACCAGCGTAAAAGCCTACATAGACAAAAGCCCAGGAACGTAACGTTCCTGGGCTTTTTTTGGCGGGATCTTTCGGAAAACAGGGGATAGCGGCGGAAAATGCCGGTCAGACCCGGGCGGCAGCGGCCGCAGGAGAGACCGAAGGGGAGTTTTGGCGATTTAACCAACAGGAAACGCCTATTTCCTACATTTTGAAAAAACTTCCTAAAAACGAAAAAAACTCTTATTCCGCACATCGATGTACGGTATATAATAGAAGCAGGGAAAATCGGGAAAAGGCAAGCGAACGGTTGAACGGCAGGGAAACCTGACGATTCCATAAAAGCACCTACTTCCGTGCGCAAGAGCTTTTATATCTGCTGGGATGCAAGGGCTGAAGCAGTGATCCCGCTTACGGCGCAGAAGTCTGTGTGGCACGAACATCATTGTATTTTGAATCAGCCAGAGCCTTTACATAGGCATCGTAGGCTTCTTCCAAGGTGGAGTATTTCGCCTCAGCTTTCAAAAACTTTTTATATCCGTTTTTGTTTATGATCCGTTCGGATACTGCAATGTATGTTTTTCCATTATGCGTCCCGCCCTTTTTTGTTCGCTCTCCGGTTGTAGTTTCGGAGACGTAGTATTTCCCGTCACCGATCTGGATGAGCACGGGGATCTTCTCTCCGGGGCCGACCTTTTTCGTGTCAAGGGAGGTCCAGAAAAGGTAGCGGTCCGCCTCCTGTCCTTCATGCCCGTCTCCTAAAAAAGCCCAGGTGCAATCCTTCTGCTGCAGAAGGCTGTTGTCCATGCTTTCGAGCGCTGCTTCGATCTGCGGGATGTAAGTCGAATTCGGACAGCGGGAGTCAAACTCAAAATTTGGGTTATTGTTCATATCTCCCCTTGTCCAGAATTCGGTTTTATATAGGACCTCACCAAAAAACTCCGTGTGCTTGGTGTCGAACGGATAGCTGGGATTGCCCGGCGCTGCCGTTCCGCTCTATGTGAGCACCACACCGTGGGTCTCATCATAGGAGACCACGCAGGACCCGTCCGGCGCGGCATCACCCTTCCAGTTATCCGTGTTACCGTTGCTTTTGGAATGGACGATGCCGCCGATGGTCACGGGGTCCACCGACTGCCACCCGGCCTGCTTCTGCTTCAGATTGACCGTGACGGTGACGCCGGTATTTCCAAGCAGGGCCTCCGTGGAGACCTGCGCATAGGCGGAACGCACGTTAGCCAGATCCACCGCCTCCCGGCTCCTTTCCAACT
>DBEYYM010000165.1:0-14469 GCA_048184675.1 Evtepia sp.
CCCAGGCAGGTGCCGGCAGCCATGCCCACCACCACGCCGGTGCAGAAATTATTGCAGCACATAGAGCAGACTCCTTTCCGTGAATTTGTCTCATGGAGACGGGTTTAGTCTTTCCCTCTTTGACGGAAAATTCGTTGCTAAAATATGAGAGTTACTATATAATTAAGTGTTATCGATTTTGAGAAACCGGAGGAGAAGGCATGACAACACTGTACCTCATTCGACACGCCGAGGCGGAGGGCAACCTGTACCGCCGCATCCACGGCCAATATAATAGTCTTATTACGGACAACGGCTACCGGCAAATCCGGTCCCTGCGGGAGCGGTTTGCCAACGTGGCCATTGACGCAGTATATTCCAGCGACCTCTTCCGCACCATGACCACTGCCCGGGCCATCTATGTGCCCAAGGGCCTCCCCTTGCAAACCCGGGCTGACCTGCGGGAGCTGTACATGGGGGAATGGGAGGACCGCACCTGGGCTGGCATCGACCGGGTGGACAAAGAGATGATGCAGCTCTTTTCCGTGGCCTCCCCTGACTTCCGGGCCCCCGGCGGGGAGAGCTTTCCCGAGGTCCGCCAACGGGGCACCGCAGCCATTTTAGACATCGCCGCCAAGCACCCCAACCAGGCCGTGGCTGTCTTTGCCCACGGCACCTTCATCCGCAACACTGTGGCGGAATTTTTGGGCATCGGCCCGGCAGACATGAAAAAAATGGGACACAGCGACAACACCGCCGTCACCCTGCTGGAGGTTGAAAACGGCAAGGTCAAGGTGGTTTATATGGATGATAACTCCCATCTGACCCCAGAGATCTCCACCCTGGCCCGCCAGCACTGGTGGAATAAGACGGACAAAAAGCACGATGTGAACCTGTGGTTTGCCCCCTTTGACCTATCCAAAGAGGCCGACCAGGTTTTTTACCGGACCTGCCGCGAGGAAGCCTGGCAGAACCTCTACGGCCGCCTGGACCGCTATGATGGCGAGGGGTTCCTGGAGGAGGCCTACCACAACTGGCTGGCCGATCCCCGGAGCCTGTCCATGGCCATGGCGGGCAGTCACCCGGCCGGGGTCCTTCAGCTGGATCTAAACCGGGGGGCCCAGGGAAAGAAGGGCTACGTCTCCTTCCTCTACCTGACCCCGGAGCAGCGCCGCAATGGCGTGGGTGTTCAGCTCATCGGCAAGTCCATCAGCATCTACCGGCCCATGGGGCGGGACCGCCTCCAGTTGGCCTGCTCTGAGGTCAACCGGCCCGCTTTGGCCTTTTATGAGAAATATGGCTTCCACCAGACCGGCGTCCTCCCTGGCGCTTACGGTACCCTGTATGAGCTGGAAAAATACATTGGCTATGAGGACCAGGGTGAATTGGATTGAAACAGTATCACGACTTTTTACCCATCTCCCGGGAGGATATGCTGAAGCGGGAGTGGTATTACTATGACTTCCTGGTGATCACCGGGGATGCCTACGTGGATCACCCCTCCTTCGGCACGGCCATCATCAGCCGGGTGCTGGAGGACGAGGGCTACCGGGTGGCCATTTTGGCCCAGCCCAACTGGCGGGATCTGTCATCTTTTACCGCCTTGGGACGCCCCCGCTATGGGGTTTTCATCAACGGTGGAAACATTGACTCCATGGTGGCACACTACACCGCCGCTCGGAAACGTCGCCATGACGATGCCTACTCCCCCGGCAACCGGGCCGGCCTCCGGCCGGACCGGGCCACCATCGTCTATGCCAACAAGGTCCGAGAGGCCTTTGGGGATATCCCCATTGTCATCGGCGGCCTGGAGGCCTCTTTGCGGCGGTTTGCTCACTATGACTACTGGGAGGACAAAGTCCGCCGCTCCATTCTCCTGGACGCCCAGGCGGACCTACTGGTTTACGGTATGGGGGAACGGGCCACCCGGGAGATCGCCCCCTTGCTGGCCGCCGGCACCCCAGTGGCAGAAATCACCGGGGTCAAAGGCACCTGCTTTTTGGCCAAAACCCCAGAAGCCTGTCAGTTCCCCGCCCTGCAGGTAGCCTCCTATGAGGAGGTCTGCCGGGACAAGCGAGCTTACGCCGCCGCCAACCTGGTGGAGTACGATGAGCACGATCCCATTCGGGGCCGTGGAGTGATCCAGGCCCACGGGGACCGGTACCTCATCGCCAATCCCCCTGCCATGCCCCTGACCACCCAGGAGCTGGACGCCGTGGCCGAGCTGCCCTACATGCGGGAACCCCACCCGGTCTATGACTCCATGGGGGGTGTGCCGGCCATTGAAGAGGTCCGTTTCTCGGTGACCCACAACCGGGGGTGCTTTGGGGCCTGTAAGTTCTGCTCTCTGGCCTTTCACCAGGGCCGGATGATTACCTCCCGCAGCCATGAGAGCGTCATCCGAGAGGTCACCGCCCTGACCAAGCACCCCGGCTTTAAGGGCTACATCCACGACGTGGGCGGCCCCACCGCCAACTTCCGGCGGCCCTCCTGCAAGAAGCAGCTCAAGCACGGCCTGTGCAAGCACCGGGACTGCCTGGCCCCCGAGCCATGTCCCAACCTGGACGCCGATCACACCGACTATCTCCTTCTTCTGCGGAAGCTCCGGGAGATCCCCGGTATCAAAAAGATCTTCATCCGCTCGGGCATCCGCTTTGACTATCTGCTCAAGGACAAAAACGGCGAGTTCTTCGCCGAGCTGGTCAAGCACCATATCAGCGGCCAGCTGAAGGTGGCCCCCGAGCACTGTGTAGGCCACGTGCTGGACGCCATGGGCAAGCCCCACATCCAGTCTTATGAAAAATTCCGGGAAAAATACCAGCGGCTGAACCAGAAGTATGGCAAAAACCAGTTCCTGGTGCCCTACCTCATGTCCTCCCACCCAGGCAGCACCCTGGAGGACGCCATCGCCATGGCCCAGTGGATCAACAAAACCGGCCGCCAGCCTGAGCAGGTCCAGGATTTCTACCCCACCCCCGGCACCCTCTCCACCTGCATGTACTACACCGGCCTGGATCCCCGGACCATGAAGCCGGTCTACGTTCCCAAGTCCCCCCATGAAAAGGAGCTGCAGCGGGCCCTGCTCCAGTGGAAGCGGCCGGAAAAGCGCCGGCTCATCATGGAGGCCCTCCACAAGGCAGGCCGTGAAGATCTCATTGGCTACGGACCCGACTGCCTGCTGCGGCCCAACCGCCCGGGCAAGACGGAGCCCACCCCAAAGAGCAAAGAGGCCCCCCGCAGCACCAGCCGCTCCGGCGGCCGCAATCCAGCCCGCAACAGGCGAAAGGCAGATCGCCGCCGGCCCCAGCCCACCGGCCGGCAAGGCAGCGCCGAGAAAAAGAAACGCCGGTAAACATGACATCCGGCCCGGCAGAGCAGTTGCTCCGCTGGGCCGGATGTTTTATCGGCACAATGTCCCGCAGCCGCCCCGCCGCAAAGCGTGTCCCAGGGAACAAGTTGTTCTTGCAAAGGCTGATTCCCTTTATTATAATGAATCCGTAACCGTATTTCACTGGCGGCCCCCTTGCCGCCCCCGCCCAAAGAAAGAGAGAGAACTGGTATGAAAAAGAAACTCCTATCCCTTCTGCTCAGCTTGACGCTGCTCTTCACCCTGGCGATCCCCTGTCTGACGCCCACCGCCTCGGCGGCCTACAGCCCTGGCATCTTCGCCGGCTCCTCCTGGTATGGAAGATATTCCGGCTCCAACGACAACTATGCCGGCTTTGTGGAGCGCTACATGAACATGACCATCTCCACCTGTGACGCCAACGGAAACATCACCGGAATCGCCTATGTTACCACCGCCCCAGGGCAGTATGACACCGCTTGGATCAAATATGAGTTCCGGGGCACCATCAACCTGAACACCGGCGCCTTTACCATGCAAGGCACCAAGGAGCTCAGCAGCAGCGACTTTAACTGGCAGTTCTTCGTGTTTAGTGGGACCTATTCCAGCTCCAGGATCCAGGGAACCTGTGACGGAGAGGCCGACCGCACCTTCTCCTTTGGCCTGGTCTCCGGCTGGGCCAAAGACGAGGTCACCGCAGCCGACTCCCTGGGGCTGATCCCCGACACCCTGTATGGCAAGGATCTCTCCCAGCCCATCACCCGGGCTGAGTTCTGCGCAGTGGCTTTGCAGCTGTATGAGAACCTGGCGAAAACAGAGGTCCCCTATGCCCCCTCCCCCTTCACCGACATCGCCGGCAACCCAGACGCCAACAGCATTGCCCGGGCCGCCGCCCTGAACATCACCGTAGGCACCTCCCCCACCACCTTCTCCCCCCAGGAGAATATCTCCCGGGAGCAGCTGGTGACCATGCTCACCCGGACGGTGAAGAAGTATCTCTATCCCAACTGGACCTTTGCAACCGACGCCTCCTATCCCCTGGATATCACCGGGGTTAAAGCCTACGCCGACGACAAGGACATCTCTGACTACGCCAGAGAATCCGTCTACTACCTCACTAAGCTGGGGGTTGTAGGCGGCGTTGGCAACAACACCTTCGCCCCCAAGGCCACCACCTCCGCCCAGGTTGCCACCGGCTACGCCACCGCCACCCGGGAGCAGGCCCTGCTGATCGCCGTGAGACTGTATACCAACGCCGAGCTCCCTGCCTAACCCCCTAAATCAGACAAAAGAGCCACCCTCCATCGTGAGGGTGGCTCTTTTTCACGGTTTGCAGATGCCGCAGGGGGTGTAGCCCTGGTCTATCAGGCTTTCCCGATCGGTGGTGACCTCCTCCCGGTTTTGCTGGGAGATGCTGGCTGCGCCGCTGCAGTAGGGGGTGTGGAATTTATGGGAGCTGGTGTTTAGAACATAGGTGGTCAGGGTGTCCCCTTCTTGGCTCGAGGACGTGGAAGAGGTCTCATCTGTGCCCACGGTGTCGTCTGCCCAAGAGTCTCCGGTGGCGTAGTTGATGGCCACGCCGGGCTCGGCGTTAAAGCAGAAGACATTGAAGCAAATCCCCGCGCCGTTGTCCTCCACGCTATAGGCCTCCATCTGGACGCCCCAGGCCACCAGGTCGCTGCCGTCATAGACAGGGGTCACCCGATAGAGGACGTGGTTGCCGGTGTCCTTTACGTAATCGGCCACCTCATTTTCAAAGGGGAGCATTCCCTGGGTGTTCATAAACCGGGTGCCTGTGATGAGGTTTTTCTCGTTGGCGTTCTCCCCGGCCAGCTGGTAGCCAATCAGGTGGCAGCGGTTATAGAGGTATTGGCCGTCCACCCAGCTATACTTTGCCGTGTGCCAGCCGCTGGGTTTCACCTGGCCGATCTCCCCCCGGGGCTCGGTGGGCATGATTTCCTGGCAGATGTTGGCGTAAGCCACCCCGCAGCGGCCCAGGTAGTCTAGGCTGGAATAGGTCTCGAAGGGTTCGGTGGTCAGGTCACTCTCGTCAAAGTTCGGCTGGTTGCTGTTAATCTCCACCCAGGGCTGCTCGGTGCGGAACTGGGTGATGTCCACCTGGCCCAGGTCCACAGCGGGCTGGGAGGCACCGGTGCAGCCTGCCAGAATCAGGCTCCAAAGCAGGAGCAGGAGGGCAAGGGGGCGTTGGATTCGTTTCATGGTTGGTCTCCTTTGGGTTGGGATTCATGGGGAAGGGGTTCTCTTTGGGCCTTCCCAAAAGACAGGACAAAAGAGCCGAGCCAAGTGGCCCGGCTCTTTTTACACAGGGATTTGCAGGAATTAGGACTTGGCCCACTTCACACCCTGGGGGGTGTCCATGAGGGTAATGCCCATGGCCTTCAGCTCGTCGCGGATGCGGTCGGCTTCGGCGAAGTTCTTGGCCTTCCGGGCCTCCTGGCGGGCCTGGATCATAGCCTCTACCTTCTCGTCCAGGCTCTCCTCTTCCTTCTTGTTGTAGAGCAGGCCCAGCACTTCCGTGAACTCGTGGAGCATATCCAGGCAGGCCTTGGCCAGGGCCTTGGTGGGCTCCTTTTCCACGGCGATGTTGATGGCCCGAACCAGTTCAAAGATGACGCTGATGGCATCGGCGGTGTTCAGGTCGTCGTCCATGGCGTCGTCAAACTTCTGGCGGTAGCTATCGAAGGTCTCGGTGAAGGCCTTCTCCTCGGCGGTCAGATCTCCGTCGGCGCCGTTCTTGGTAAGGAACTCCAGGTTGCTCTCGGCGGTGTACAGGCGGTCCAGGGAGTTTTGGGCCATGATGAGGGAGTCTCTGGAGTAGTTCAAGGGGGAGCGGTACTGGGCGGAGAGCATGAAGAAACGGACGGCCTCATAACCATAGGCCTCGGCAGCCTCCCGGACAGTGAAGAAATTGCCCAGGGATTTGGACATCTTCTGGTTATCGATGTTCAAAAAGCCGTTGTGGAGCCAGTAGTTAACAAACTTGCAGCCGTTGGCGGCCTCAGACTGAGCGATCTCATTTTCATGGTGGGGGAACTGGAGGTCCTCGCCGCCGCAGTGGATATCGATGGTTTTGCCCAGGTAGCGGTTGGACATGGCGGAACACTCAATGTGCCAGCCGGGACGGCCCTGGCCCCAGGGAGATTCCCAATAGGGCTCGCCGGGCTTGGCGGCCTTCCACAGGGCAAAGTCCAGGGGATCCTCCTTCACGTCGTTCACATCGATGCGAGCGCCGGCCTGAAGGTCTTCAATGGGCTGATGAGAGAGCTTGCCATAGTCGGCAAACTTTTTGGTGCGGTAGTACACATCCCCATTGACTGCATAGGCATAGCCCTTGTCGATGAGGGTCTGGACCAGGTCAATGATCTGCTGGATGTTCTCCGTGGCCTTGGGGTGGATGGTAGCGTCCCGAACCCCCAGGCCGTGGGCATCCTTGAAGTATTCCTCAATATACTTCTCAGAAATCTCCTGGGAGGTGGCCCCCTCTTCGTTGGCCCGCTTGATGATCTTGTCATCCACGTCGGTGAAATTCTGCACAAAGGTCACCTTGTTGCCCCGGTACTCCAGGTACCGGCGCAGCACGTCGAACAGGATCATAGGCCGGGCGTTGCCCACGTGGATAAAGTTATACACAGTGGGGCCGCAGCAGTACATTTTCACCTCGCCAGGGGTAATGGGGACGAACTCCTCCTTTTGACGGGTCATCGTGTTAAACAGATTCATGGTGGTTCTCCGTCCTCTTTTCTTCTTCCTTCATTTTCTCAATGTGTTGCTGATCCAAATAGTTCTCCAGCCAGGTCACCCGGGAGGTGAGCGCTTCCATCTCCTTCTGCACCGGGTCCATCAGGTTGATCTGGTCCACGTTACTGGCGAAGTCGGGTTTCTCCCCCGCAATGCGGACCACTCGGGCGGGAACGCCCACAGCGGTGGCGTTTTCTGGAACCTCAGACAGGACCACTGCGTTGGCGGCGATCCGGGATCCGTCCCCCACCTTAAAGGGGCCCAGAATCTTGGCGCCGGAGCCGATGAGGACATTGTTGCCAATGGTAGGGTGGCGCTTCCCCTGATCCTTGCCGGTGCCCCCCAGGGTAGCGCCCTGGTAAATCAGCACGTCGTCCCCCACCTCTGCTGTCTCGCCGATGACAATGCCCATGCCGTGGTCGATGACAAAGCGCCGGCCAATGATGGCGCCGGGGTGGATCTCAATGCCGGTCCAAAACCGGCTCCACTGGGAGACCAACCGGGCCATAAAGCGGCAGTTGTGCCGGTAAAACCAGTGGGCAATCCGGTGGTTGATGGTGGCGTGCACACCGGGATAGAGGAGGAAAACCTCCAGCTTGCTCCGGGCAGCGGGGTCACGGGCCTGGTAGGCCCCCAGGGTTTCAATTAGATGGGGCAAAGTTCTGTCACCTCTCAAAAATATTGACAGCACAAAGCAAGTTGTATCCTTGCCACGTGGCCCGTGTTAAGGGGCCACGGCTCATATCAGATCTCTATCACAACAACAAAAAAACCTCTCGACCGGATCTCGGTCAAGAGGCGATGTTCTCGCGGTTCCACTCTTTCTTTTCACTCAAAGGGCTGGTAACGGGGCCAAACCGGAGGGCATCTGCATCCCCCTCGCTCCCGGGCGCACTTTCCCGTCTCTCCCTGTAGGGCGGCTTGCAGTCGGTGGCCTCCCCTCTCTGTCCAGATCTGATGGCGGTACTCTTCCCGTTCCACACGAGATGAAGTTTTATGGTATCAGTATATTATCACGCTCCGCCGAAGGTGTCAAGGGGGAGTCGCCCCCTCAGAGGGCTTGAAATTTTTGTGGAAACGGGAATTTCTCCCGATGACATTTCTCAATGACGGTGCTATTATGAGGAAAGAGAGAAGCGCTCACAGCGCACAGAGAGGAGAATCCAATATGACAGAGAGAGAACTGGAAACCTTAGCGGCCTCCTGTTCCATTCTCAAAGAACTCCAGGCGGGACAGGAAATCGCCTGGATAAACCCCCATCAAGCCGACTTTGAGACAGGACGCCGCCAGAGCAAGCTGACCATGGCAGACATTGACGAGGCCGAAGCCCGCCTGGCCCGGTTTGCCCCCTTTATCATGGCCTGTTTCCCCGAGACCCGGGAGACAAAAGGCATCATTGAATCCGCGCTGACCCCGGTGCCCCGGCTCCAGGAAAGGCTGCAGGAAACCTACGGCACCCAGATTCCCGGCCGGCTGCTGCTGAAGCAGGACAACGCGCTGGCCGTGGCCGGGTCGGTGAAGGCCCGCGGGGGAATCTATGAGATCCTAAAGCACACGGAAGACCTGGCCCTGGCCCACGGCCTGCTGGCTGGTCCCAATGACGATTACACCAAACTCGCCACCCCCGAAGCCAAAGCCTTCTTCCGCCAATACACCGTTCAGGTCGGTTCCACAGGAAACTTGGGCCTGAGCATCGGCATCATCAGCGCTGCAGTGGGCTATCACGTAACCGTCCACATGTCTGCCGACGCCAAACAGTGGAAGAAAGATCTCCTCCGCCGCCACGGGGTCACCGTGCAGGAATACGAAGCTGACTATGGCCAGGCCGTGAAAAACGGCCGGCGCCTGTCTGACCAGGATCCCAACAGCTACTTTGTAGATGACGAGAACTCTGAAACCCTGTTCCTGGGCTACGCGGTGGCGGCCAAACGCCTGGTGGGCCAGTTAAAGGACCTGGGCATTCCCGTGGATTCCGATCATCCCCTGTTTGTCTACCTCCCCTGTGGTGTGGGCGGCGCGCCGGGCGGTATTACCTTTGGGCTGAAACAGGTCTTTGGTGATGCCGTTCATCCCTTCTTTGTGGAGCCCACCCAGGCTCCCTGCATGGTCCTGGGTATGGCCACTGGCCTGCACAACGGCATTTCTGTCCAGGACATCGGCCTGTCTGGCCTGACCCACGCAGACGGGTTGGCTGTGGGCCGGCCCTCGGGGTTTGTGGGGCAGGTGATGATGCCCTTCCTCAGCGGCGCCTTCACGGTGACCGACGAAAAGCTCTATGATTACATGCGGGCCCTGCTGGAGACGGAAGACATCTTCATCGAGCCCAGCGCCTGCGCCGCCATGCAGGGGCCTCTGCTGCTCTTCCAGCGGCCAGAGGCTCAGGCCTATCTGCAAGCCCAGGGTCTCACAGAAAAGCTGAACCAGGCCACCCACCTTCTGTGGGCCACCGGCGGCAGCCTGGTGCCGGCGGAAATCAGAGCACAGGATCAGCACACCCATCTAACGTAACCTACCAATTCCATAAAACACCGGAAGGATCGGGAGCAACACCCCGTCCTTCCGGTGTTTTGTTTTGATTCTCAAAACAAATTGAGCCCCGACGCAATGTGCGTCGGGGCTTTTTTCTTTTCTGGCAAAGACATCTCCAAGATTTTTATGACGAAAACTGTCGTTTTTCCAGCCTTTGCGAAATTCACATTTATCATTCTGTTTACAAGTTATTAAGGAGGGTATGTCAATGGTCGTTATTATGACAGACACGCTACAGTCTTTGGGAATCACCGAAAAATATGCGGGCTTCGCCTTGGCCACCACGGCCATCGCTCTGTGCCTGGAGCAGCCCAGCCGGCTGCGCTCGGTGACCAAAGAGGTCTACTGGGAGACTGCCAAACGCCACGGCTGCGCCCGGGCCGACGTAGAGCGAAACATTCGCACCGTCATTCACCGGGCCTGGAAGATCAACCGACCTGGCCTACAGGCCCTTTCAGGGTACCCCTTGGAGTCGCCCCCATCGGTCTCTGAATTTTTGCAGATCATGGCCCGGCACCTTCAGAAGGCCACAGCACCCGACCGATAACTGGAAGCCCCATTGCAGAAAGGAGGGGATGCCCCATTCACACGCTGCCCCAAGGAAAGGAGGAATGCCACCCTTATTTTATTCCAATTCATCCACCCGGACAACCCCAAAAGAGCGTTCAACAGGAGAGAAATTTTCCAGACGATTTTATTCCCGATGGACAGTTTCCCCCGCTTTGCCAGCTTTGACCCCCTGGTCATCGCGGTAGAGCGCTACTTGGAGGCCCCGGACCGGATCTTCGCCGTGAAGAGGGCGCTGTATCATCCCGCCGCCCTTCACTGCGGCTGCGAGCACCTTACCCTGGCCGCCCAACGGCACTTGCCGTGGGCCCACTAATCCATTCCAATCCATAGAAAAGGAGAGAAATCATCCCATGGAACATATCATTGAGGAGATTCTGCGCCCCTGCGATATCACCCCCGACTATGCCGGTTTTCCGCCGCTGGTGGCCGCCGTGGAGCGCTACCTGGAAGACCCTGACCGCATTTACTCTGTGGAAGCGGAGATCTATGCCCCTGCCGCCGCCCGCTGCGGCTGCAAAACGGAGCACGTGGAGCGGAACATCCGCACCATTCTTCAGCACGCCTGGGAGACAAACCCCGGCAAGCTCTGCCAGCTAACCCGGTGTGAGCTGCTCACCTACCCCAAAGTTTCAGACTTCATTGAAGCCTTGGCTTTGGCCGCGGATAAGGCCCTGACCCCCACCGGATAACCCCCGGCCCTTTCGAAGGCCCCCGGCGCAGTGTGCCGGGGGCCTTCGTCTGTTCTGGCAGTTTGGGTTTCAAGATAAAAAGCACGCCCCGGCGCTGTTCTGCCCTGCAAAACAGCTTGGCGTGCTTCTGGCCTTACCCCCTCTTTTCCCGCCGGGTGTCCAACCGTTCCGAAAAAAAGGGAGGGAAGATGATCCTTTTATTTTATAAAACAAATTTGAACTGTATTTTTTTACATCAGCAGTCTTGATTTGTGCACATTTTTATTGACCTTCAAAAAATCAGGAAAATCAGCAGATTTTTTCAAGGTTTATTGATCGATTCTCCAATTTATTGCCATCAAAATTGGTGTTTTTGACGTAACTCCCCTCCCTTTGCCAGAGTCTCTTTCGCTCATCTGCAAATCCCCTTCCAGCAGAAGAGAGCCACCCTGCGGGCCAGAGACAGGCCAACGGCCACAACCAGGGAGAGGCAGGCCGTGGCCAGCAGGAGCAAGAGCATGCCCGACATCCCCTGCTGAAACCGGGAAAATTGGCGCAGGAAGCAGAGGACCATCACGTGGTTATAGTAAATCCCCATGGAGTGGCGGGACAAAAAGGAGACGGTTTTCCGCCAAAAAGCCCAGCGCCCAATACACTCCCAGGTGCCGAGCCCCCAGAAAAAGAAGGCCAGGGCAAAGAGCATCAGCTCCGGCTTTACCGCGTGGAGCAGGCCGGTGTATTTGGACAGGGCGCTGTACAGGCAGCCAAAGACCCCCGTCACCACCGCAAGGGCCACCATGTTCCGGCGGCAAAGAGCCCGCAGCCAGGAAGGCTCCACTTTTTGCAGGCACATTCCCGCCACAAAATAGAAGCACCAGATGGGGAAGGTCATCCAAAGATAGGGCCCCTGAAAAGGCGGCAGAAACCCAAGCCCCTGCAGCACATAGGCGCTTTGCAGCAGGAAGGTCACCGCCAGGGCCCAGGTTGCGCTTTCCACAGGCGCCCGCTGGACCCATTTCTTTAACAGGGGATAGAGAAGATAGCACTGAAAAATCAGGGGGATGAAATAGAGGTGGGGCGCTGCCTGCCCGGTGAGGAAATCCTTGCACAGCCACGGCAGGTCCCTCAGCCGGACCAGCCAGGCGCTTAGATCAAACCTGCAGTTGGACAGCTCATACAGCAGCAGCCAAAGGGCATAGGGCGGCAGGATATGGGCCGCTCTACCCTTTAGAAAAGAGAGATAGGGCTCCTCTTTGGCCCGAAGCTCCAGGGAAAAACCAGACAGGAGCAGAAACAGCGGCACGCTGAACCGGCCCGACTGGTTGAGGAAAAAGGCCAAATTCATCCCGAGAAAGGAGCCGCCGCCCTCCCTGTCGAGATAGGTGCTGGTCACATGACAAACGATCACCAAAAGCATCGAAAGCACCCGAAGGAAATCCAAGCCCATTAAACGGCCTGGTTCCTTCGGGTTTCTTCCCCTCCCAAGTCCGCCGGAGGGAGGGGTCCGGGAGCAAGGCCCGGACCCCTTTGTTTCGGTGACAACGCAGCGGTGTTCCATAGGTTTTTTTGAAGGTGTCATTGTACTCCATATAGGTCAGGGTAATCTTGTTGGGGGAGGGTCATTCTGGCCGTCCCAATTCCCCGGCTGACATAATTGCTGCCGTTGTACACGGAAACAATAATACTGGGCCCGTTTGCCAGCTGTGGGGGCATGCCATGGCGCCAGCTCTCTCCCGCTGATCCTTTTCTTCCGCTAAAGCGCAAATAGAAATCTTGTAACAGGGATAAGATACATAAGAATTACAAATACACCAACTGCAAAGCAAAAAACACCAACAACCCGGCAAGTTTGCGCAAACTTCCGCAAGGAACCTTGTTCAGATAAATACTTTCCAGCTCTCCATAGAAATATAGAGGCAACAACACATATTATGGCTCCCAACGCAAGGCCTACTTGAGCAACAAGATACAACATACAGCATACCCCTTCTTATATTGCTTTAAAACTTTTTAAGAAATGTTTCCCGCTGCCGTTGCCGTCCCTGCGGTCGTCGCAGCTATCCCAAGTCCTCCTCCAAAATCCACTACTGTGACAGTTGCATTGTACTTAATATTAAATGTAACCGTTTTTCCATTGTTGCTACCCTTTGCGGTAAAGCTTGTAACTTCACAACCCTTTTTAAGAGAGGAACTGCTCGTTTCAACAATTATAGGAGTTACTGAAACACCGTGGCTGAAAGTATTATTATAATCATTCTTTGCATATACACACTTAAATTTAACCTTAATCCATTCTTTGCTCGTGTCTCCGGTTGCAGGGCTCTTACAATACTTAAGGAATACGCTGCTAGTAAATGAGCCATTGACCACTCCCCTTGTCTCAATTGTTGGAATTTCCGTCAATTCTTCGACAGAAAGATTATCTTCAATCAAACAATCAAGAATCGCTGCATAATCACCAGTTTTATAATTCTGGGAGTTTTCTGCAAGAAAAGATTCCGTGATATCCTCTCCGTTCTCATCAATGACACGAACATCCTCGTTGAAAATTTCTTCAACATGGGCAATGTTTTCTTTTGTGAGTCCTTGATCTCCTTCTACAACTTCAGCAGCTCCTGCGGAGATAGATAAGGCAAACATCAGGCTCAAGGCCAGGATCATACTAAGCATTTTCTTCATAGATATTCCTCCTCATTTTTAATCTTGTGTTTACTTTGCACTGAACTAGCAGAGAGTATAGCAGAGCACCCCGCCATACTTCCCTGGGTGGTTAGGGACAGGTCTTTGTAGTAGACTGCGGGTTCTGTTTTACCCCATTGATTGTAAAATCAACTGTTAGCTTATATGTTTTGCCTTTGGATACCGTAGCTGTTTTTTTCAGGGTAACACTTCTGGTTCCACTTGCTGTCCATGTTTTCAAACAAGTGTTTCCATTCCAAAGCTTCACAGTCATGTTAACCGTGTCTGTTGCTTTGTTCCCCGAAACCGTTGCAGAACAACTAGCCGTTGTCCCTGAAAAATTGAGATTAGGCACCGCTCTTGGTGCTTTCATCGGACCTGCAGCCTGCGCCACGGTTCCCAGCAACATCATCAACACAAGAGATAATGCGAGTACCTGTTTCTTCATTTTTAGTTCCTCCTTTAAAAATAATTGCAAGATATTCTTGTGCCGTAAGGTCTTCTGTTTGGCCGCGGCTAAAATTAAAGTCGCCTCCTCTCTTTGGCTTTCTACTTTCTAAAACCAAAGGAGGAGGCGATTCGTGACACGAAATTTGAAATTTTTTTAATTTTTTACTTGGGTCACATTTTCTGCCAAGCCAATCAATTCTTCCTCAGAGAGATATCCTGTAATGTAAAGCAACATGTTCATTTTCTTGTCTTGCCAGACGATTACATTTCCATTCTCGCCCGTCTCATCCAAGTAACAATCCGCCGATGTTCCATTTACAGTCACAGTTTTGGGTTTCATATCCCCCACAAGGAAATAGATGTCCGACGTAGAGGATTCCGTTTCTCTCTGAAGATACCCAAATGCCAAGAGCAAGCCATCTGCATTTTCATAGAGTTTTTCTGTCCAGGTGTCAGTTTCTGTGACCTCTGCCCCCGAGCTAGGCCAA
>DBEYYM010000166.1:0-8125 GCA_048184675.1 Evtepia sp.
AAGGTAGCCCAGCAGCGTGCCCAAGGTGTTGGCGATGAGGTCATCCACATCGGTGAGGCGGAGATTGCATAGCTGCAAAACCTCAATGTAGAGGGAAAGACCAAATCCAAATCCCACCACAGCTTTGCCGCAACGGTGGGAGGCCCAGAGGACCGGGAGCAAAAATCCAAAGGGCAAAAACAGGAGGGCGTTGAGCAAGAAGTTTTTCCCATAGGACAGAGGGTCAGACAGCCCATCCAAGAAGGGGATCCAGTTGACATCGGGGTCCACTGTAATCCCCGCAATGCTGGGCAGGCCCACCGCCGAATAGACGGCCACGGCATACAGGGAAAAGAGCAAAAGTATCCCACGGCGAAGGGGCGGGCTGCCCTTCCAAAGGGTGGCGGTCAAAACCAGCACCAGGGGGACCAAAATCACCCCGGCAGAGAGCAGGTCAGACCCAATAAAAACGAGGCGGTACATAGAAAAGCTCCTTTTGTTTTGGATGCTTCTCATTGTATCACAAAGGGCTGCGGCTTTGTCTGAACTGGTCCTTATGATTTGGTTAAGATTTCTTTAAGATGACGGTACATCCCGGCCTGGCCTGTGGGAGAGCAGCTCTCCCGCCGCCGCACCCCCTAAAATGAGAACAGCCCCCAGAATCTGGGCCGGGGATAGGACCTCATGGAGAAACAGGGCAGAGAACACCACGGCGGACAGGGGCTCTAAATACCCGCAAATGGCCACCGTCTGGGCGGGCAGACGGCTGATGGAGGTGAAGTAGAGAAAGCAGCCAATCCCCGTGTTCACCAGCCCCAGGAACAGGACGGGGGGCCAGTCCTCCCGGACAATATGCAGGGAAAAGCCGGACTTGTACAGGGAAAAAACGGCCGAAACCACCAGGCTGGCCGTCAGCTGAATCATAGGGTTTTCCAGGCCCGTAATCTCTGTGGATTTTTTGCTGAAGATCACGAGCACCGCAAACATCACCGCCGACATGAGCCCGCAAAACAGCCCCCAGCTCATGGCCCCATCCAGGGCGGCCTGGCCGTTGACCAGGACGACCCCCACAAGAACCGCCAGAAACCCAACCACCTTGGTCCGGGTGAGCTTTTCCCCAAAGAGCAGGGGCGAGAGAACCATGATAATCACCGGCCCGCAGTAATAGGCCAGAGAGGCCATGCTTACGCCAATGCGCTGATAGGCCTCATACAGGAAAATCCAGGCGCACCCCATGGCCGCGCCAGAGGCCACCAAAAACAGGCCATGTACCTTGTGCTGCCCCAAGGTCAGCCGCTGGCGGGTGGCCAGGAAGATGGCCCAAAGAAAAAGACTGCCAATGAGACAGCGCAGCAGGACAATTTGATAGCTGGGCAGCCCGATGGCGCTGGACACCGTTCCGTTGGACCCAAACAGCAGCAAAGCCAATAAATAGGATAGATAGGCCGACTTTCCGACAGAACGGGGAGGACGAATGGACAAAAAATTGCCCCCTTTCTTCCCGAAACTCAGTGAAGATAGTGTACCACATTTTTCGCCAGGAGAAAATGTGGAACGGGGCACAATTCGATAAAAAGTTGGAAAAACTTGTGTCCTTCTCCCAAAAGCATTTCCAAAGGGGGGAGACCCAGGCAAAGGGCCGGCAGGCTTGTGAGCAGTCACAGCCTGCCGGCCCGTCTGGAAGGGACTTTCTCGTTTTGCGCCCCTGCTGGGCGCCAGGGACAGCCCCCTCTGGCGTGTCATTTAAGCAGATAGCGGCATAACAGATCTGTCAGCTCCTGCACCACACGCTCCTTGTCATGGCCGGTGGAAAAAAACTGGACCTCATGGATGATGGCCTCGATGGCGGTTTGCAGAATAAAACCGGACGTTTGCAAGTCTGTGATGCGCAGATCGGGCTGGAATTGGGCCAGCAGAGAGGACATTTGCTGAAAGGAATGGGTCCGGTATTTGTTTTCCAGGGCCCGGAAGGTGTCGTATTGCAGGGAGAGGGAGGCAACCTCCCGCTGGAAAGCGGGCATGTAGGCGTGCCCTTTCATCACGATCTCCACATAGGTTCGGATTTGGGTGGGAAGATCTGCGTCCCTGGAAAACTCGGTGTGCATTACCTGGGAGAGAATGGTTTCATACATGTCCTTGACCAGCTCCTCGTAAAGGGCGGTCTTATCCTGGAAGTAGGTATAGAAACTTCCCACTGGAATTCCGGCCTGCTTTGCAATCTCATTGGTGGTGGTTTTGTGATACCCCTTTGTGGAGAACAGGTCCAGGGCGGTCTTTTTAATGTGCTCCCGCTTTTCAATGCTGCGCTGCTGCTTGGGTGGGTGTAAGGCTTTTTCCGGCATGGGTATTTCCCTCCTGTCTGTCAAAAGCATACCACGGCAAAGGGGAAGAGGCAAGAAAAAGATGAATGAATACTCAAGTTTTTGTTGACAGGGGCCTTGCGGGAAGATACAATGAACATGAGTAAATGCTCAAGTTTTAGGAGGGGATTGTCATGGAACAAAAGACACAGGCAACGCAGACATGGATTCTGCTGGGCATCATCGGCGCCCTGCTCATGGGGGCAGGGGATTGGCTGCTGGGCTATGTGGACCCAACGCCGGTGGCAGGCGCGCCTTGGGACTGGCTGAAAACAGGTTACACCGAGGGTTTTGCCCTGTGGCGGCCTATGGTGGCAATGGCCCTTGGCGGCCTGGCGGTTCTGTTTTATCTGCCGGCCATGTGGAGCATGGGTAAAATTTTCCGGGAGGAGACCTGCCGCAGAAAGAACGGGTGGCTGATGGTTGCGGGCCTCTTTGGCTGGCCCATAATTCACAATTTCTTTGGGGCAGTCAGCTGTCTATATGCCTGGGCCTGTGCCCGCAGCGGTGTGACCTTTGCAGGGGAGGCTGTGGCGGCGCTGAGGGAGGCAATGGCCCCTGGCGTCATGCTCTGGTATGTTGTGATGGTTGTCCCCTTTCTCGTCCATATTGTGGACATTTTACGGGGAAAATCCTACTATTCCCGCAAAATTGCCTTGGCTCATCCACTGGTGTGGTACCTGGTGATTTGCCTGCTTTCTGTCCTGCTCCCTGCCAGTCCCTTTGCCAATGGACTGTATACGTTTTCCATGAATGGCGCCATGCTAGTCTGGTTTCTCACTGGGCTTTTTTGGGTCCGCAGAGGAAGGGGAGAGAACGCCCATTTGTGCAAACAGGGTGCACCCAAAACCTGACAGGGAAAAAAGCAGAATTTTCTCTGCCAGCTTGTTGACAGTGCCCGGAATAGTTGCTACAATGAGTTCATCTGGAAAGAAATATTGTAGAGTATTTGTAGCATACCGGTGCCCGCCTTCAGGTGGGTGAAAAGGGAATACGGTGAGAATCCGTAACGATGCCGTCACTGTGTATGGGAGCCTCTTTTAATAAGCTCACTGGGAAACTGGGAAGAGAGAAGAGGCGATGAACAAAGTCAGGAGACCTGCCTGTATGTAGAATCTCAAATCTGCGGTCCACGGATTTATATTCTCACAAATGACGTAGGCAATGTTTGGCATACGGGAATATTGCAGCTTCATTGGTTGAGAGGTGGCCGCGGCAACGCGGCCATTTTTTGCAATATTTTGTGCCGGAAAAAACAAAGAAAGAGGTACGTACCAATGAAAAAGTTACTTGCCCTTCTCCTGTCCGCCGCCCTGATGCTGACTTTGCTGTCCGCCTGCGGGGGCAACCAGGAGGAAGAGGAAACCACCGACCCCGAAACCACCCAGACCGAGGTGGAGGAAGAGCCCGACACCGGCGACGCCTCCCTGGACAACACCCGCAACCAGGATGAAATCGGTGAGACCGAGTTGCTGGTGGTGAGCTTCGGCACCAGCTACAACGACAGCCGCCGTCTGACCATCGGCGCCATTGAGAGCGCCTTGGAAAAGGCCTTCCCAGACTACGCTGTCCGCCGTGGTTTCACCAGCCAGATTATCATTGACCATGTGAAGGACCGGGATGGCGTGACCATCGACAATGTGGGCGAGGCACTGGACCGGGCTGTGGCCAACGGAGTGAAGACCCTGGTCATCCAGCCCACCCACCTGATGAACGGCCTGGAGTACACCGATCTGGTGAATGAAGTGGCCCAGTATTCCGATGCCTTTGAGCAGGTCGCCATCGGCCAGCCCCTGCTGACCTCCGACGAGGACTTCCAGGCGGTGATCGCCGCCATCACCGAGGCCACCAAGGAATATGACGACGGCAAGACCGCCATCTGCTTCATGGGCCACGGCACCGAGGCTGAGTCCAACCAGGTCTATGCTAAGATGCAGACCCTGCTCACCGAGGGCGGCTATGACAACTACTATGTGGGTACCGTAGAGGCCACCCCCTCTCTGGACGACGTTCTGGCTGCCGTGCAGGCAGGGGAGTATGAAAACGTGGTCCTGATGCCCCTGATGATCGTGGCCGGTGACCACGCCAACAACGACATGGCCGGCGACGAGGAGGACTCCTGGAAGAGCGCCTTCGAGGCCGCAGGCTACAATGTGGAGTGCCTGCTCCAGGGCCTGGGTCAGCTGGAAGCCATCCAGCAGATCTTCGTGGAGCACGCCCAGGCTGCCATTGATACCCTGAACTGAACCCCAGCATACAAAGACAGCAGCCCGAAAGGAGCTCTTTCGGGCTGCTGTTGCTTATAGAAATGGAGGATACCATGAAGAAACTTCTTTTGCTGCTGCTGGCCCTGGTGTTGGGCCTCTCTCTGACCGCCTGCACAGGGGAGGAGGCAGCCCCCAAGGATCAGGTGGCAGGCCAGGAGGATATGACAGAGATCCAAGAGGTGGGCGAAGAGGGCATGGAGCCTGTCTACGCCTCCTCCCTGAAGGACGGCACCTACACAATCACGGTGGAGTCCAGCTCGTCTATGTTCAACATCACTGCCTGTGAGCTCACTGTGGCCGATGGAAACATGACCGCCGTCATGACCATGGGCGGCACCGGTTACCTTAAGGTGTATATGGGCACGGGAGAAGCGGCTGCAGCGGCAGACGAGGCCGACTGCATCCCCTTTGCGGAGACCGACGCCGGGGAACACACCTTCACTGTGCCGGTGGAGGCGCTGGACCAGAAGATCGCCTGCGCTGCCTTTAGCAAAAACAAGGAGATGTGGTATGACCGCACCCTGGTCTTCCGAGCAGACTCCCTGCCCCAGGAGGCCTTTGCAGAGGGAACCATCCCCACTGCCGCCGACCTGGGCCTTCAGGACGGCAGCTACCTGGTGGATGTCAAGCTGGAGGGTGGCTCCGGCAAGGCGAGCGTGTCGTCTCCTGCCAAGCTCACGGTGAAAGACGGCCAGGCAACCGCCACCATCGTTTGGAGCAGCCCCAACTATGACTATATGAAGGTAAATGACGTCCAGTATGACCCTGTGGCTGTGGAAGGAAACTCCACCTTTGAGATCCCCGTGGCGGGCTTTGACTGGAAGCTCCCCGTCCTGGCCGACACCACGGCCATGAGCACGCCCCACGAGATCGAATACACCTTGTATTTTGATTCCTCCACCCTGGAGCCCGCCTCGTGAACGTCAGGCGCTGGTGTGTAGCAGCCGCCCTTTTGGGGGGGCTGGTCCTGGCCCTGTGCGGCTGCGGGGCGCAGCCGGCGGGGGAAGCCGGGAGCGGGGCAGCCTGGGACGACTTGCAGTTTGACCAGGCGTTGGCGCTGGACTATGCCGACCAGTTTTCCGCCCTCACCAGCCAGGAGGGCTACACAAAGATCACCATTCAGGATGGGGAGACCTATCTCCTGGTGCCGGAAGGGGCAGAGCAGCCCCAGGGGGTGCCCGAGGAGGTTACGGTGCTCCAGCAGCCCTTGGACCACATTTACTTGGCGGCCACCTCTGCCATGGACCTGTTCCGGGAGCTGGGCGCCATCGACCGGATTACCCTCTCGGCCCTGAAGGCCGACGGCTGGTATATTGACGAGGCCAGGCAGGCCATGGAGTCTGGCCAGATGACCTATGCCGGCAAATACAACACGCCGGACTACGAGTGCATCCTCTCCCAGGGCTGTGATCTGGCCATAGAGTCCACCATGATCTATCATAACCCTGAGGTGAAAGAGCAGCTGGAGAGCTTCGGCATCCCCGTGCTGGTGGAGCGCTCCAGCTATGAAAGCCACCCCCTGGGGAGAATGGAATGGATTAAGTTTTACGGTTTGCTCCTGGGCTTAGGAGAGCAGGCAGAGGCCTATTTTGACAGCCAGATTGCCCAGCTCCAAGACATCCTTCAAATGGAGAGCACCGGCAAGACCGTGGCCTTTTTCTACATCACCTCCAACGGAGCGGCCAATGTCCGCAAGTCGGGGGACTATGTGGCCAAGGCCATCCAGCTGGCCGGCGGAATCTATGTGCCCCAAGACCTGACCGAAGGGGACAACGCCCTGTCCACCATGAACCTGCAGATGGAGAGCTTCTACGCCGGGGCCAAGGACGCCGATGTGCTGATCTACAACAGCACCATCGACGGAGAGCTCCAGACCATCGACCAGCTGCTGGAAAAAAGCCCCCTCCTGGCGGATTTTAAGGCCGTCAAAGGGGGCAAGGTCTGGTGCACGGGGAAGAATCTCTTCCAGGAAAGCCTGGGCCTGGGGGATCTCATTGTGGACATCCACAAGCTGTTAACGGAGGACGCCCCTACTCCGGACAGCCTGACCTATTTACACCCTTTAACCTGATGCGTGGAGGCTGGAGAGCATGAAGCGGGAAACCAAGCGATATTGTCTGTCCTTTCTGCTGCTGGCGGTGCTGCTGGTGGTGCTGGTGTTTTGGAACATCAATGCAGGCAGCTTCCATCTGACGGTACCGGAGGTGGGAAACATCCTGCTGGGCCGGGGCCAGGACGAGACCGCCGTCCGCATTGTCTGGGATATTCGCCTGCCGCGGATCCTGGCGGCCATTCTCCTGGGGGGCGCCCTGTCCATCTCTGGGTTTCTGCTCCAGACCTTTTTCGCCAACCCCATTGCCGGGCCCTTTGTGCTGGGCATTTCCTCCGGCGCCAAGCTGGTGGTGGCCCTAACCATGATCGTCCTGCTGGGGCGGGGCCTGCAGTCCAACTCCCTGGTGATGATCGGCGCGGCCTTTGTGGGGGCCATGCTCTCCATGGGGTTTGTGCTGCTGGTGTCTCGAAAGGTGCGGAAAATGTCCATGCTCATTATCTGCGGCATTATGATCGGCTACATCTGCTCGGCCATTACGGATTTCGTGGTGACCTTTGCCGATGACTCTAACATCGTGAACCTCCACAACTGGTCCCTGGGGAGCTTCTCCGGCATCACCTGGGGCAACGTGAAGGTCATGGCGGTGACGGTGGGGGTGGCTGTAGTCTGGGCCTTTTTCCTGTCCAAGCCCATGGGTGCCTACCAGCTGGGGGAGGGATACGCCCAAAGCGTGGGGGTCTCCATCCGCCGGTTCCGGGGGGAGCTCATCCTCCTCTCCAGTCTGCTCTCGGCCTGTGTGACGGCCTTTGCCGGGCCCATCTCCTTTGTGGGCATTGCGGTGCCCCATTTGGTCCGCAGCCTGCTGGGCACGGCCAAACCCATTTTGGTGGTTCCCGGGTGCTTTTTGGGGGGCGGGGTCTTCTGCCTGTTCTGCGATCTCATCGCCCGGACGGTCTTTTCCCCGGTGGAGCTGAGCATCAGCTCGGTGACAGCCCTGTTCGGCGCGCCGGTTGTGATTTACATGATGATCCGCCGCCAGAGCAAAAAGGCGTGAGGGGGGAGTGCCCGATGAACGAATACTATCTTCACACCGAGGACATGGCCGTGGGTTACCAGGGCAAGCCCCTCATTGAGCACATCAACCTGCGCCTGCGGCGGGGGGAGATCATGACCCTCATCGGCCCCAACGGCGCGGGGAAATCCACCATCCTGAAAAGCATCATCCGCCAGCTCCAGCTGCTGGCGGGGGTGGTCTGCCTGGAGGGGCAGTCCATGGCGGCCATGCCCGCCCAGGAGGTGGCCCGGAAGCTCTCGGTCCTCATGACCGACCGCAGCCAGCCGGAGCTGATGACCTGCCGGGAGGTGGCGGCGGCGGGGCGCTACCCCTACACAGGCCGCCTGGGCAACCTGACAGAGGCCGACTGGGAAATCGTGGACCAGGCCCTGGCACTGGTCCACGAGTCCGA
>DBEYYM010000167.1:0-5892 GCA_048184675.1 Evtepia sp.
AAAAATTTCTGTGATTTTAGAATTGCATTTTTCAGAAAATGTGATACAATGAAGTCCGCCAAGAAAATTTAATTGGAGGTACCTAACTATGTATGCTATCAACCCTGAACTGTGCACCTTCTGCAAGAAGTGCATCGAAGAATGTCCCACCGGCGCCATCGTCGAGGGTAAGGCCGGTGACAAGGAAGTCTGCGTCGTGACCTCTGAGTGCATTGACTGCGGCGGTTGCGAGGACGCTTGCGAGACCGATCCCAAGGCTCTGGGCTTCGCAGAATAATCCAGACACCTACAAAAGAGAAAAACGAGCGTGCCGGAAAGCTCTCGGTGCGCTCGTTTTTTTCTTCTTTTTGGGTTCCGCGCCGGCGGGATCTGTGAGAGGAGCCACTGTGTTTTGGTTGAGATTTTCTTGCATCTATGCTATAATCTATAAAATGTACCTGAATCTCTTTTGCCGGGAAGGGGAGAACGCCCCGCCGGCCTGTTTTTCTTGCGGAAAGGAGCGCCTATGAAAATTGTTGTGTTGGCCGGCGGCCTCAGCCCTGAGCGGAACGTGTCTCTGTCCTCTGGCACCATGATCGCCCATGCCCTGCGGGATCTGGGGCACCAGGTAGCCCTGGTGGATATGTACTTTGGCCTGGAGGACTATGACGGCGCTGTGGCAGACTACTTCCAAATGCCCCTAACCGACCGCTGGAAACAGGTCGATCCCAAAGCCCCCGATCTGGAAGAAATTAAAGCCATGCGAAGATGGAAGAGCCCCAGCCAATTTGGCCAGGGGGTGCTGGAGCTGTGCCAGCTGGCGGATATCGTCTTCTTAGCCCTGCATGGCACCTGTGGGGAGGACGGCCGGGTCCAGGCTGCCTTTGATCTGCTGGGCATCCGATACACCGGCTCGGGCTATTTGGGCTCCGGCCTGGCCATGGATAAGGACCTGACCAAGCGCCTGGTTGCCCCCTTGGGGGTAAAAACCCCCCAGTGGAAACGGGTGAATTACACGGAGAAAGAGGTTGACAGCCTCACCAGCACCACCCGGGTGCCCTGCGTGGTAAAGCCCGTGGCCAGCGGGTCCTCCATTGGGGTGTCCATTGCCCACACCAAAAAGGAGCTCCACGCTGCCCTGCTGGAGGGCCTTCACTACGGCGGCCAGTGTGTGCTGGAGCAGTATGTAGCCGGCCGGGAGATCCAGGTGGCCCTTTTGGCGGATAAAGCGCTGCCCTCCATTGAGATTATCCCCAAAGAGGGCTTTTACGATTATGAGAATAAGTACCAGCCCGGTGCAGCAGAGGAAGTCTGCCCCTCACCTATCCCGGCAGAGTGGGAAAAGAGAGTGGGCCAGGCGGCCCTAACGGTCTACCGGGCCCTGGGCCTGGCGGTCTATTCCCGGGCCGACTTTATTGTGGATGAAGCGGGAACCCCTTGGTTCCTGGAGATCAATACCCTGCCGGGGATGACTCCCACCAGCCTGGTTCCCCAGGAGGCCGCCGCCGTTGGCATTGCGTATCAAAGCCTGTGCCAGCGGATCATCGACGAATCCCTCCGGGCTCGTCCCGATTGAATACACGGAGTTATAGATAAGGAGAACACCCATGGAAGCTATGACAGTGCGAGAGCTCCTGGCCGCCACCGGCGGGACGCTTCTGGGAGATCAAACCCTGCTGGATGTGCCCGTCACCGGGGTGGAGACCGATAGCCGGGCCATTCACGCCGGAGACCTCTTTGTAGCCCTGCGGGGCGAAAACACCGACGGCCATAAGTACATCACCGGCGCCCTGACCAATGGAGGCGCAGGCTGCCTGACGGAAATCATCCCCCAAGAACTTCTGCCTGGAAAATTTTATATCCAGGTGGATGACACCGTGCTGGCCTTGGGCCAGGTGGCCAAGGCATATAAGGAAAAGTTCCCCATCCCCGTCATTGGCATTACCGGCAGCGTGGGGAAAACCACCACCAAGGATATGGTGGCAGCGGTGCTGAGCCAGAAATACAAGGTGCTCAAAACGGAAGGAAATTTCAACAACGAGCTGGGCCTGCCCCTGACCCTGTTCCGCTTGACCCCACAGCACCAGGTCTGTGTGCTGGAAATGGGCATGAACCACTTTGGAGAGATTGACTATCTCACCCAAATTGTTGTGCCGGATGTGGCGGTGATCACCAACATTGGTGACGCCCACATTGAAAACCTGGGCAGCCGGGAGGGGATCCTCAAGGCCAAAAGCGAGATTTTTCACTACATGACCGAGGAGAGCCTTGCCATCTTAGACGGCGACGACCCGCTGCTGCGGACCCTGGAGGGACAGGTGAAACCTCAGGTGATTTTCTGTGGAGAGGACCACCAACCGCCCTATGAGGCCAAGGAGATCCGGCAGCTGGGGTCCAAAGGCCTGAGCTGCCGGGTAAAGACCCCGGAAAACGACTTTACCGTTACGGTGCCCGCCCTGGGCAACCACATGATCTATCCTGTCCTCATGGCCTGCGCCGTGGGGGAGAAGTTTGGCCTGACGGGAGAGGAACTGAAGGCGGGAATTGAGTCTTTCGTTCCCACGAAAATGCGAATGAACGTCATCCGGCAGGGGAATGTGACCATCCTGGACGACGCCTACAACGCCAACCCCCAGTCTATGCGGGCGGCGCTGGAGGTCCTGTCCCAGACCGACGGCGCCTATCGGGTTGCCGTGCTGGGAAATATGTTTGAGCTGGGGGATCTGGGCCCGGAGCTCCACCGGAGCATGGGGGAGTGCGCTGCCAAGCTGGGGAACATCGACGCCCTGCTGGCCGTAGGCGACCTGGCCTGGAACATTTACGACGCGGCCCAGCAAGCGGGTCTGGCCAACGTCTACTATGCCAAAGATCGGGTTGAGGCCGAGGCCATCCTGCCTCAATTCATTCGGCCCGATGCTGTGATTCTGGTCAAGGCCTCTCGGGGCATGGCCTTTGAAGAGCTCACCCGGGAGCTGCGGCAGCTGACCCGGAAGACCTAAAAAAGAACGGGCCCTTTTGGGGCCCGTTCCAAAGAGTTTTATTGTGTTTTGCCGCTGCAGTGGCAAGCGAAGCGAAAGGAAGCCAAACGTCAGGCGTCAAAGTTGACAATCATCTTCTTAGGTGCGTGTTTTACCAGCTCGTCCAGGGTCTCCTCATAGGGGGCACAGGCGATGCCCCGGTCGGTAATCATGCCGGTGATGAGGAAAGCGGGCACCACGTCATAGGCGGGGGTCCAGCCCTTGGCCTGACCGCAGGCAAGACCGGCGGTGACCGTGTCGGGGTCCCCTTCCTTCTGGCCAAAGACCGCGCCGGATTCGATCTCCAGGTCAATGTCATCGGCGTTGAGGACAGCGTAGAAGGGGATGGAATGGAAATAGCAGGCGATGGCCAGCTCATAGGTCCCTACGGGGGCTTTCAGGTCCCCGTTCTTGGCGGCCAGGATACCATCGGTCAGCACCATATGAGCCCCTTGCTGGGCTAGGAAGGTGGCGGCAGCGTGGTCGGGAATGATGGTGCAGGGAACGTTTTCCTTGGAGAGCTCCTGGGCCAGCAGGGTGCCGGCGGTCAGAGAGGGGCGGCCTTCGCAGAGGGTGATCTGCTCCAGAACCTCCCGCTTCCAGCCCCGGCGGGCAATGCCCAGAGCGCCGCAGGGAGAGGCCGAGTGGAAAGCGCCGCGGTCGATGCGGAGAAGAAGACGAGTGCCTTCCCCCATCATGTCTGTGCCGTTACGGCAGATGTTCCGGTCGGCCACCACCTGCTGCCGGTCATAGGTGACGGCGGTGGCAAGAAGGGTGGTCAGTCGATCTACATTTTTGGTATAGGCCTCGGGAGGATTCTCCATAAAGTGCATGGCGGCGGCCAGGTCCCGGGAGCCGGGGCGGCTGGCCAGCAGCAGTGCTTTGGCTGCATCCAGTTTTTCCTGGAACTGCGGGGTTTGCTGGATATCCTGGGCGGCGATGGCAGCCTGGCAATAGCCATAGGCCGCAGCCACGGCGGCGATCTTTTCTTCGACCACAGCAGGGGAGGAAAGGACCTTGGCGGTCTCTTCCAGGGTGGTGCAGGTGATCCAATTTTCTTGCTGGGGATAGGCAGCCTGGTCCAAAAGGGACAGAACGCCGTCCTGCCACTGAAGTGAAATCATAGTAAATGCCTCCTGTTACTGGTGTTTTCCGCCTGCTGGGCGGAGAGAGCACCGGTTGATTGGAGTTATCATATCATACTTCGGGGAACAACGCCACACCCAACCGAAAAAACTTGGGTTGGGCGGAGAAAACCCGAATACAGAGGAAGTAGTCCATGATCGACATTGCGGTACGAGATTTAGTCAAAGAATACGAGGTGGGCCAGCCGGTGCTGGATGGCCTTACCTTCCAGGTGGACACCGGTGAGCGGGTGGGCATCCTGGGAAAAAACGGAGCGGGGAAGACCACCCTCTTCCGCATCCTCACCGGCCAGGAAGAGGCCGACGGGGGAGAGGTCATCATTCCCTCTGGTAAGCGCCTGGGCCTGATCTCCCAGATTCCCGTCTATCCTGCGGGCTACAGGGTGGAGGACGTGCTGCGCACAGCCTTTGACCACTTAAAGGCCATGGAGGACGAGCTTCACCAACTCTCTGACCAGATGGCCGAGGGGGATAAAGAGGTTTTGGCCCGGTACGATCACCTCCAAGCGGCTTACGAGACCGGGGGTGGCTATGAAATAGAAACCCGAATGGAAAAGGTCTGTGCCGGCCTTGGCATTGAAAAGGCCTTTCGGGAGAAGGAGTTTGCCAACCTCTCTGGCGGGGAAAAGACCCGGATCAACCTGGCCCGCCTGATTTTGGTGGATACAGAAATCCTTTTGCTGGACGAGCCCACCAACCACCTGGACCTAAACGCCACCATGTGGCTGGAGGATTACATCAGCCACTATAAAGGGACCGTCCTGGTGATCTCCCACGACCGGTACTTTTTGGATAAGACCATCTCCCGGGTGGTGGAGCTGAAACAGGGAAAGGCGGAATTTTATTCCGGCAACTATTCCTTCTATGCCGTGGAGAAAGAACGGCGGTACTTAGAGCAGCTGCGCCAATACCAAAAGGAACAGGCCGAGCTTCAGCGCCTGTCCGACACCGTGCGCATGATGCACGAGCACAACACCGAGCACCTAAATAAACGGGCCTTCTCCATTGAAAAACGGATGGCCAAGCTTAACAAGACCGCCCGGCCTGACCGGGAGAAAAAGCTGAAAACCAAGTTTGGCACGGCAGAGTTTTTTGCCGATGACCTACTCTCCCTGCGGGAGCTGAACAAGTCCTTTGGCCAGCAAAAACTCTTTGACGATGTAACCCTCCGGGTGGAGCCTGGAGACCGGATCGCCCTTTTGGGAGACAATGGCGCGGGGAAATCCACCCTGTTAAAAATCATCCTGGGAGAAGAACCCCAAGACAGCGGTGTGGTGAAGCAGGGCATCACCGTGAAGGTGGGGTATCTGCCCCAGCAGATCCATTTTTCCCACCCTGAGCGAAGCCTTTATGACACCATGATCTATGAAGCCGGCTGCGACGCCCAGCAGGCCCGGGACCGGCTGGGTAAGTTCCTCTTTCAGGGGGAGGATGTGTTTAAGCCTGTCTCTGTCCTTTCCGGCGGAGAGCAGAGCCGCTTGCGGCTGTGCATGCTTATGGATGAGAAGGTAAATTTTCTCATTCTGGACGAGCCCACCAACCACCTGGACCTGGACTCCCGGGAGTGGATTGAGGAGGCGGTGGAGGACTACGAAGGGACCCTCCTCTTCGTCTCCCACGACCGGTACTTTATCAATAAGTTTGCCACCCGAATCTGGACCCTGGAAGGGGGAAAGATTGCTGATTTCCGGGGAGATTACACGGCCTACCAGGCCCACCGGGAGCGCCAGAAAGCCCTGATCCCACCCCCG
>DBEYYM010000168.1:0-11299 GCA_048184675.1 Evtepia sp.
CAAAATAGGAAACTGGCGGAAACTGCCAGGTGGATGGAAGCGTGGTCCACTACGATTGCGCGGCTCATGGCTCCAAAAAACGAACCAGTTCTCGGACGAGGCGATTTGGATGATTCATAATGTCTCCGTGGCCGTAGCCCGCAAAGCACTGGACGGTCAGGTTTGGATAGGTTTTTTGAAGTTTTTCAATGGCCTTTTTCATGTGGCCCTCTTTTTCACCGTACCAACAGGCCACGTTTGCCTCTTTTTGGGTGGGGAGCTTGGTTTTGTACAAAGTCAAGCCCACCTCCCAGGTGGCGCGGATGGACTCCAGGCTGATGTTGGGCGGGATCCTGCGCAGCATGGTTTGCATGCCTTCTGGGGTTTGGCCCATGAACCGCAGGGCCCATGCCGGCATGGGAGCGCCCTGGGCTATGTTATACTGCTTTTTGGGCATGATGCGCAGCAGCAGACCATTTAGGGGGCCGAAATCCAGGTGCTCTGGGCCGCTTAAGATCATGTGGCCGATGTGCACGGTCTGGGCTGCGCTCAGCAGCACTGCGGGGCCGCAGCCCAGGGACTCTGCAAAGAGCAGATCCAGTTTACCGACGCACTGTTTCAGCAGGTAGTCTGCTAACTTGTCTGCTTGGTCCTGGGCGGTGGTGTATGTGGTGTGGCCTGTGCCGTCAAAGCCATCAAAGCTGGCGGCAAAAACCTGGTAGTTTGGTTCTAGGAGGGGAATGACATCCTCAAATTGCTTCCAACACATCAGGTTTCCGTGAAGAAGCAGGATCGTTTTCCCTGCCGGGTTGCCGGATTTTCTGATCTCCATTGTGAGATACCTCCGTATCTTGGTGGACTTTACTCCCTTTCAAAATAACATACAGGGCCCGGATTTGGGATCCCCAAAGGACGTATCCTTGTCTGTGCTGGAAGGAGAACGCCCGTTTCGGAAGGGAAGCTGCTGTGGACCAACGCGTGAAGGGGAGCCGAACCCAGACCCAAACCGTGCTGGAGAAAGGAAAGAAGGGCTTGACAGAATAGGAATCTATGATAGAATAAGCGAGTGATTAGAAAATAAACTTTTGCTTATGGAGGTGAGGGGATGACCCAGCGGGAACAGCAGATCCTGGAGTGGATCCGCCAGGACCCTATGATCTCCCAAGAGGCGCTGGCCGAGCGGGCGGGGATCACCCGGTCTTCGGTGGGGGTGCATATCTCCAACCTGATGAAGAAGGGCCACATTGCGGGCAAGGGTTATATTCTGCCTGACAGCGGCTATGTGGTGGTGGCCGGCGCGGTGAATGTGGACATCGGCGGCCAATCCGCCGGCCCGCTGGTGGGGCGGGACTCCAACCCCGGCCGGGTCACCGTCAGCATGGGGGGTGTGGGGCGCAACATTGCCCACAACCTGCGGCTGCTGGGGGTGAAGGTCTCCCTGCTGACCGCCCTGGGGGAGGACCCCCACGCAGGGCAGGTGGCAGACTCCTGCGAGCGGCTGGGCATTGACCTGAGCCGGGCCCTGCATGTGCCCGGGGGAACCACCTCCACCTATCTCTTTTTGAGTGATGAGACGGGAGATATGGCCCTGGCGGTTTCGGATATGGGGATCTATGACGAGCTCACTCCGGCCTACTTCACCCGGCACCTGGGTTTTCTCAACGGGGCGGCGCTGGTGGTGGCAGATGCCAACCTGCCTGCTGAGGCGCTGGCCTATCTGGCCGACCACTGCACGGCACCGCTGCTGGTGGACCCGGTGTCCACGGTGAAGGCGGAGAAGGTTCGGCCCATTTTGGGGAAGATCCACACCCTAAAACCCAACCGGCTGGAAGCGGAGCTTCTGTCCGGGGTGAAGATTACCGACCAGGCCAGCGCCCGCCGGGCAGCCCAAAAACTGCTGGAGACGGGACTGGAGCGGGTGTTCATCTCTATGGGGGAGGCTGGAGTTTTTGCGGCCGACCGTCAGGAAACCGTGTCCTTTCCCTGCTGCCCGGCGCAGATGCGCAGCGCCACCGGGGCAGGAGATGCCTTCGCAGCGGCCCTGGCCTGGGCGTTTTTAGAGGGAAAGGGCCTGTCCGACAGCGCCCGTGCTGCCAATGCCGCCGCATCCATTGCGGTGGAAGGAGAAAAGACCATCAATCCCGCCATGTCCGCAGACGCGGTCCAGCGGCGAATGCAAGAACAGGAGGAAGTATGATGAATCAGTACCTTGACGTCAATCCCGAGGTGGCCCAGGCCATCGCCGAAGGCAAGCCCGTGGTGGCTCTGGAGTCCACCATCATTTCCCATGGCATGCCCTATCCCCAGAACGTGGAGACCGCGCTGAAGGTGGAGCAGATCATCCGGGACAACGGGGCTGTGCCCGCCACCATCGCCGTCCTGGGCGGCCGGCTGAAGGCAGGCCTGACCAAGGAGGAGATCGAGTACCTGGGCAAGGCCGGCCAGGATGTCACCAAGGCCTCCCGCCGGGACCTGTCTGTGCTGGTGGCCAAGGGGGCTGACGGTGCCACCACCGTTACCACCACCATGATGATCGCCCACATGGCCGGGATCAAGATTTTCGCCACCGGCGGCATCGGCGGCGTCCATCGCGGGGCGGAGACCACCATGGACATCTCCGCCGACCTGGAGGAGCTGGGCCAAACCGACGTGATGGTGGTCTGTGCTGGGGCCAAGGCCATTTTGGACCTTCCCCTGACCCTGGAGTATCTGGAGACCCACGGGGTGCCCGTGCTGGGGTACCAGACCAAGGAGCTGCCCGCGTTCTACACCAGAACCTCCGGCTTGGAGGTGGACTACCGGGTGGATACCCCTGAGGAGCTGGCCCAAATCCTGAAGACCCAGCACGCAATGGGCCTGAAGAGCGGCGTGCTGGTGGCCAACCCCATCCCGGAGGAGTACTCCATGGACGCCGAGCGCATCAACGCCGTCATCGACCAGGCCATTGCCGAGGCCAAGGAGCAGGGGATCCACGGGAAGGAGACCACCCCCTTCCTGCTGGCCAAAGTCAAAGAGATCACCGGCGGCGACAGCCTGGACGCCAATATCCAGCTGGTGTTCAACAACGCCAAGCTGGCTGCCCAGACTGCAGTGGCTTACTGCAAGCTGTAAGCAAAGAAACTTGAAAAACGCACCTGGAAGGGCCATCCTCTTCCAGGTGCGTTTTTTGGTTTGAGTTATAGGAGCTGGATAAACTGAAACAGGAGTTTCCCGCCGTAAAACAGAATGACGAGGCCACAGGCGAGGTTGATGCCCCGCAGCACCTTAGGTGTGAACCGATCCCGAAAAACGGAAAGGAGAAGGGCAAGCCCCGGAAACCAGAGTAGGGAGGCTGCAGCCACGCCGGAGATAAAAGGAACCGCCTGAGCAGCGGGCAGGGTCACGTGAAAGGCCCCTAACATCATGGTGCCGTCCAGAATGGCCTGGGGGTTAAACCAGGTGACCACACAGGCGGAGGAAATGGTTTTCCGCAGGGAGGTTGTGCTTTGGGCGGGGGAGAGGTCCTCTGCCTTGGCCCGGAGCAGACCGACGCCGATGGACAGGACAATGAGGCTGCCCACCAGCAGGATGAGCTTTTGCAGCCAGGGGAACCGGGCCATGACGGCGCCCACCCCGAAAAAGCAGGCCAGGGCCAAGGTAATATCAAAAAAGACCACAATGAGGGCCGTGCCCAGGGCCCGCCGCCGAGGGTGGGTCAGGGCGGCGTTGATGACGAAGAGGTTCTGCATGCCAATGGGGGCCACGTAGGCCAGCCCCATGGAAAACCCCTGAAAAAAGAATCCCATGTTAGCGGCTCCTTTCCCAGCCAAAGTGAGTCCCCTTTCGGTGTAAAAAAGGGGAAAACTGTGCTATAATCTAGAGAAATTCTTTCGATGTGGCCTTATTATACTGGCGGCTGGCGGCTTTGTAACCAGCCAAAGAGAGAAAATGACACCCAGCCAAAGGAGGGCGGCCTGATGAAACGCACAACACCGGTTCCCATTGCCTGGCAGCCAGACAAGGAAGGGGAGCTTCCCGTCTATCAGCAAATTGTCCGCTACATCTGCGGCAAGGTGGCCCGGGGAGAGTGGCCAGTGGGGACCCGGCTGCCATCTCAGCGGGCCTTGGCGGAGGCCTTTGGGGTCAACCGGAGCACCGTCACCACGGCCCTGGAGGAGCTGGCCTCCTATGGCATCCTGGCCGGGCGCCATGGGGCGGGAACCCAGGTGGTCAGCAACACCTGGTCCCTGCTGCTGCCCCAGGCGCCGGAATGGGGGAAATTTCTTTCCGCCGGCTTTTTCCGGGAGAATCACCCGGCGGTGCAGACCATCAACCGCCTGGAGTTTGTCCCTGGGATCACCCGGATGGGAACCGGGGAGCTGGACCCCCGGCTGTTTCCTGTGGAGCTGTGGCGGGAGGTGCTGGCGCAGGTCAGCGGCAAGGTACGGGACCTGGGGTATTTGGAGCCCCTGGGCCTGCTGGAGCTGCGGCAGGCCCTGTCGGCCCATTTGGCGACCCTGGGGATCTCTGCGCCGCCTTCCTGCATTTTGATTACCTCCGGGGCCCTTCAGGGGCTGCAGCTGATTTCGGCTTGCCTGCTGCCCCGGGGAGCGACGGTGTTTACCGAGGCTCCCACTTATCTAAAATCTTTGCAGGTGTTCCAGTCTGCCGGTATGAGGCTGTCCGGGGTGCCCATGGATGGGGAGGGCCTCCAATTTTGGAAATTAGCCTCGGCGCTGGGCGGGGAGTGGGCCCAGGGTAGTTCAATTCTGTATACCATTCCAACCAACCAAAACCCTACGGGGATTACCATGGGGGACAAGCGGCGGGAGGAGCTGATGGCCTTTTGCCAGGAGCACCGGCTGCCGGTCATTGAGGACGGAGCCTATCACGAGCTGTGCTATGACGGGCCGGTTCCCATCCCCCTGAAGGCGATGGACCAGACAGGGACGGTCCTCTATTTGGGCAGCGCCTCCAAAACCCTGGCCCCGGGGCTGCGGGTGGGGTGGATTGTGGCGCCGGAGCCCATTGTGCAGCGGCTGGGGGATGTGAAGATGCAGATGGACTACGGAGCCAGCTCCGTCTCCCAGTGGATTTTGGCGGAGTTTTTGACCAGCGGACGGTATCAGGCGTATCTGTCCCAGCTGAAAGAAGAGCTGTGCCGACGGCGGGACCATGCCCTGGAAGTGTTGGAGCAAACGTATGGGGACCTTGCAAAGTGGAACCGGCCGACAGGGGGCTTTTACATTTGGCTGACCTTTCAAAAGGAGCTCTCCATGGAAACGCTCTTTGCCCGAGCGGGAAAGGCGGGAATCCTGCTGAACCCGGGGGATCTGTATGACTTTGGGGAGAACCGGTCCCTGCGGCTGTCCTATGCCTATACCTCCTGCCAGGAGTTTGAGGCGGGGGCAAGGCAGTTGGCAGACCTTGCCAGGGCCCTGCTGGCGGGGAAGGCGTGACTCTGGAGCATAGGCCCCTGGCGGCGCGGAGACGATTTTGCCGCCAGGGGATGGGGTGGATTGAACGGATGATTTTTTGGGGCCAAACTTCCTACTTTCTTGTTGACATCTGGGGTGAGACGTAGTATAGTAGGCAGGACAATTTCCCGTGAGGGAGTAGCAAGCACATGAATTTGTGTAGCAAGTCAACATACTGGCCGTGATCCGGCCTGGCTTGTTTTAAATTGCGAGACTCATGTATCACTGCGCGGCGATACAGGGGGTCTCTATTTTTTGAGATGACGACCCAAGGATAGCCTGCTCGGTTATGCTTGGGTCTTTTGTTACCAGAAAACCAACAGGAGGAATGGAACTGTGGAGTGGAATGGGATGTTCTTTTTGAACAGTGGACTATTGGGAGTTGGGCTGGCCATGGATGCCTTTTCCGTGTCAATGGCCAACGGCTTAAACGAACCCAGGATGAAAAGAGGTAAGCTGTGTGGGATTGCCGGGGTGTTTGCCGGGTTTCAGTTTGCCATGCCCATGATCGGTTGGATCTGCGTCCACACCATGGTGCGATGTCTTACCGCCCTGGAGGGCTTTATCCCGTGGATTGCCCTGATTCTTTTGGCGATCATTGGCGGGAAAATGCTGGCAGAGGGCATTCGAGGGAAGGATTCCCAGGAGGAGGCGTCTAAACTAGGTCTTGGCGCGCTGCTGATTCAGGGGGTTGCCACGTCCATCGACGCCCTGTCCGTGGGCTTTACCATTGCCGGCTATGGCTGGGCCATGGCCCTGGCGGCCAGCCTGATTATCGCGGCGGTGACCTTTGTGATCTGCGCGGCAGGGGTGGTTATTGGGAAGAAGTTTGGCATGAAGCTGTCCAATAAGGCCCAGATTCTGGGCGGCGTGATCCTCCTTGCCATTGGGATTGAGATCTTTGTGACAGGGGTGTTTTGACAGACGGTGTGATTTAGGGGAAGGGCCTGACCAGAGCGCGTGGAGAAGGGCGATCCAGTGGTACTGGGCGGGAGCGCACCGGTGAATGGACAAAAAACTGTCCATTGGATTTTGTCCGGCAGACCCTTGCAAGATTGGACCACCTATGGTAAACTATTTATGCGTAGCTGCAAGAGCGGCTGCCGGGTTTACGGGGAAGCGGTGCTGACTTATCGTTGCGCCGCTTCCTTCTTTTTTGCCCAGGTTTCCAAAATCGCTTTCTTGCTAACAATGGGACAGACCTATTTCATCATAGGTCTGTCCCATTGTCGGTTGGGGTGTGCGAGGTTTTCACGCAAAAGTCGAAAAACTGGTCCACGCTGGCCAAGGGGTGAGGGGGCCGCCGCCGGACAATGTAGAAATCACTCTCCCATACCGGGTCAGTTAGGGGAAGGACTTTGACATCGGGGCGGTGAACCGGCGGAGTGTCCAGCAGGACGGTGATGCCGAAGCCCTGGGCCACCAGCTCTAGAATGAAGTTGGCGTCCTCCACCTGATAGGCGATGTGCCAGCGATCTCGGACAGGGGCAAAAAGGCGGTCCACCGGGTCCCGCTGGCCGCTGAGCCAGGAGTAAGTGATGTGGGGATAGGGGAGGGTGTCCTCCAGGGTGACGGTGTCTTGGGCGGCCAGGGGGTGGTCCAGGGAAACGGCGGCCACCATGGCCCGGCGCTGGATGGGGACGTACTCCAGCTGGGGATCGGGGAAGATTTTAGAGCAGAACCCGATATCGGCTTCCCCGCTGGACAGGGCCTGGCAGACCTGGCTGGACATGCCGGTGGAGAACTCAAAATCGCAGCCGGGGTTGGCCTCTTTGAAGCGGCGGCAGAGCTTGGTTACGGTGGGAACCACCAGCAGGGGGATGGTTTCCAGGCGGATGGTGCCCACCCCTTCTTTGAGCATTTGGAAGTTTCGCAGGCAGCTGTCGGCCAGGGTGACGATTTGCTGGGCCTGGGGGAGGAAAACCGTGCCGTAGCGGCCCAAGGTGATCCCCCGGCCGCTCTTTTGAAACAGAGGAACCCCTAGCTCCTTTTCCAGGGCGGCCATGGCATGGCTCAGGCCGGACTGGGAGATGTTCAGCCGCTGAGCCGCCCGGCTGTAGTGCATTTCCTGGGCCAGGACAATGAAGTAGCGCAGGTGGTCGATATTCATGGGAATGCCTCCTTTTAAGGATAGTATACCATGAACAATGCGAAAAAGGAATGGGTTTGCGGCCTAGGAAAGGGGCTAGCTTGCGAGGGCGTTATCCCTGCGGTATACTATAGAAAAAATGCACCGAGGGGGGATAACCATGGGAATTCCATGCCGGATGCTGCCTCAGCTGCCCTATGCCAACCAATTTCGCCTGCTGGCAGGGGAGAGCGGCCTGGGCAATGAGGTTCAGTGGGTGCACTATCTGGAGGAACCCCGCTACGCCGCCTGGCTGCGGGGCGGAGAGCTGATTCTTACGGCGGGGGCCATTTTGGGCGATGACCCCAAGGCTCTCTGCCGCCTGGCAGAGGAGCTCTTTGACCGGGGGGCGGCGGGGCTGGTGATTAGCATCAGTGAGTTTATTCCGGCGGTCCCCGCAGAGCTCCAGAACCTGTGCGACCGGTTGGGGCTGCCTTTGTATGAGGTCCCTGCCCAGGTGCGGATTCTGGACATCAACCAGAGCGTTTGGTCGGCCATTTTCCGGCAGCGCAAGGAGGTGGACGAGACCCAACGGATCCTGCTGGACGTGCTCTATGGCAAGCGGATGTCGGAAAAGCGCCTCCAGCGGCTGCGGGCTGTGGGGGTGCGGGAAGAGCAAAACCTCCGGGTGGTCTTGTTCCAAGTGGAGGACTGGAAGGGCCGGCCGGAGACGCCCCGGGAGACCGCCTTTTATGAAGAGGAGGGAGAGGAGCAGTATCGCGACGAGATCTTTTCTCTGCTGCGGGAGGAAATTCTGCGAGAGCGCGGGCACTGTCCCATCACCCTCTATGAGGACGACATTCTCTGGGTGGCAGAGGCGCCCCAGGGGCAGCGGCTGCAGCCGCTGCTGCAGGAGCTGCTGGGCAAACTGGAGCAGCGCCTGCCGGGAACGGAAGTGCGGATTGGAGTCAGCGAAATTTTCCAGGACATTCGGGCCCTGCGGACCCACGCCGGACAGGCCCGCGATGCGCTGGCCCTGTCCCAGCAGAGGGATCAGGGGAAAAAGGTGACCTTTTACGATGACCTGGTGTGCTGGCAGCTCTTTCGCCGGGCGGGGAGCCGGGAGGCCTTGGCGGGCATGGCTGACCGGGTGCTGGGCCCCTTGCTGGCGCCAGAGCGGGCAGAACTTTTGGAGACCTTGGCCTGCTATATCGCCCACGATTGCAACGCCAAGGAGACGGCCAAAGCCCTCTTTCTCCATGTGAACACCATGCGCTACCGGCTGGATAAGATCCAGACCCTTTTGCCCAGGGATTTAGACCGGATGGAGGACCTCTTTGATATCATGCTGGCGCTAAAGCTGCAGGCCTTTTGCAACTGGGAAAATGAGAATGGACCCACAAAAATTTAGCCAATTATTGTGGGTGAACCACAATGGGAAAAGGGAGGCGGAAGGCCTCCCTTTTTATGTTTCATTCTCTTGCGGGGGCAAAGCGCAGGGAATGTGGGAAATGGGAAAGCCACCGGGAAAAGACGGAAAGCAGACAGAGGCTGAACGGAAAAAATTAAGGGAACTTAAGCTTCGGCTCTGCCATTGCACCGCTGGGGCCAAAAGGCTATACTGAACTGAAAAGAAAGAACCTTGCAGGGAAAAGGAGGCAACGAGGATGAAACCGTATTCCACCCAAAAATCCAAGGAACTTTATGAGCGCATGGTCCCCTACTTACTGGATGGTGTGGGGAGTTCCTTTCATATCAGCACCTACCGAGACTACCCGGTGGCCATGACCCACGGAAAGGGCTCTAAGCTCTATGACGTGGATGGGAATGAGTACATTGACTATGTGCTGGGTTTCGGCCCCATGGCCCTGGGCTACTGCCCGGAGGCGGTGGACCGGGCAGTGGCCCGTCAGTTGGCCTTAGGCACCCATTTTTCCGCCCCCACGGAGAATATGGCCCGGCTGGCCCGGCGGCTGACGGAGATCATTCCCTCGGCAGAGGTGGTGAGCTTTCAGAACTCCGGGACAGAGGTAGTCATGTTTGCCCTTCGTCTGGCCCGGGCCTATACGGGAAAGTATAAAATTGTCAAGTTTGAGGGTCAGTACCATGGCTGGTCCGATGAGGAAAAAATCAGCATTGACGCAGACCGGGTGGAAGAGTTGGGGGACAGGTTGTGTCCCAACAAGATCATCCACACCAAAGGCCAGCGGCTGTCCTCTGCCGATGATCTCATTGTGCTGCCCTGGAATGACCTTGGGCTGCTGGAAGAGACCCTCCGGCGTCAGGGGGAAGAGATTGCCGCGGTGATGATGGAACCCTGCATGTGTGACTCCGGCCCTATTTTGCCGAAGGCGGGCTATCTGGAAGGGGTGCGAAAGCTGACGAAGGAACACGGTGTACTGCTGATTTTCGACGAAGTCATCACCGGCTTCCGGTTTTCCCTGGGGGGTGCCCAGGAATATTACGGGGTGACGCCGGACATTTCCACCTTTGCTAAGGCCATCGCCAGCGGCTATCCCTTTGGGGCCGTGGTGGGGAAGCGGGAAATTATGGAGTGCGGGATTCACGCCTCTGGAACGTTTAACGCCAACCCTGTGGGGGTGGCGGCGGCTTTGGCCACAGTGGAGGAGTTGTCCAAGCCCGGGGTTTACGAATATCTGAACCATTTGGGTCAGATGCTGGAGGAAGGATTCCGGGCTCTGGCAGAGAAATATCAAATGAAACTTTACCTGCGCCATGTGGGAAGTGTCTTTGTTCTGTATTTCGGTTACGACCAGGATGTGGAGGACTTCCGGGACTGGCTGACCAAAGCAGATGTGGACCTGTATGAGCGGTTTGTGGAGGGGTGCGAGGCCTATGGCGTCCGCTTTACCGACCGCAGAGGCCGGGAGTATCTGTCCACGGCCCACACAGAAGAGGACATTCGACGGACCCTGGAAGTGGCAGACCAGGTTTTGGGAGAAATCCAAAGAGGAGAGCGATAACATGACAGAGTATCTGAATCAGTTTAGTTTGCAGGGCCAGAAGGCCATTGTCACCGGCGGCGCGGCCGGTCTGTGCCGGGCCATGGCAGAGGGACTGCACAAAGCGGGGGCGGAAGTGGTCCTGGTGGACGTGGCCCCCGCTGTGATGGAGACTGCCGCTGCCATGGGCGCCCAGGGGGCGCCGGTCCACGGGGTGATCGGGGATCTGCGCCAGCAGGAGGAGATTCCCCAGATCTACGAAGGAGCCCTGAAAAAGCTGGGAGGACGGTTGGACATCTTAGTCAACGGGGCGGGTATTCAGTTCCGCTGCAAGGCGGAGGATTTTCCGGCGGAAAAATGGAACCAGATTCTGGACATTAACCTGCGCGCCGTCTTCCTCATGGCCCAGCAGGCCGGGCGGACCATGCTGAAGCAGGGCTATGGGCGGATCATCAACGTGGCCTCCATGACCTCTTTCTTTGGCAGTGAGATGATTCCTGCCTACTCGGCCAGCAAGGGGGCGGTGGCCCAGTTGACCAAGGCCCTGTCCAACGAGTGGGCAGGCCGGGGGGTCAACGTCAATGCCATTGCCCCGGGATACATGGTCACTAAGCTCACGGCTGATATGAAGGAGAAGAACCCCGGGCAGTATGAGGAGATCACCGGGCGGATCCCCATGCACCGCTGGGGGCAGCCGGAGGACCTCCAAGGTATTGTGGTCTTTTTGGCCAGCCAGGCGGCCAACTATATCACCGGAGCCGTGATTCCAGTGGACGGAGGCTATCTGGGAAAATAACAACAAAAATGAAACACAGCAGTGGATGGGTGCACAA
>DBEYYM010000169.1:0-9145 GCA_048184675.1 Evtepia sp.
AGCGTGCCCCGCTCCACCATCTCCCGGTCGGCGGGATGGATGGCCACTGGAATGCCATATTCCCGCTGGAGGGTGGCGGCATGCCCCACATGGTCATAGTGGCCGTGGGTCAGGACCACCAGCGCGATCTCCTCCAGAGGAACAAAGGCAGCCAGCTTTGCAAGAAATTTTTTGTCAGACGCCATCCCGGCATCCACCAGAATGGCCGCTCCGCCGCCATCGGGGCGGAGGAGGTAGCAATTGACACTCCCAGAGTGTATGGTGTGAATCATGCCTTGCTTTGTGCCTTGCACACGGTGGTCAGCTCCCCGGTGTCCGTGTCGATGACATAGCCGCCGATGCGGATGTCATGGGGCATGAGGGGGTGGTTGCGGATGGTGTCCACCGTGTCGGTAACCGACTGCTCCACGGTGTCAAACCCTGACAGCCAGTGCTCAAAGTCGATGCCACAGTATTTTATCAGGTCGATGGACTCCTGGGAGATCCCCCGGGCTTTCATGTGGCCGATCATCATCTCGCTGTCGATGTGCTGCACGCCGCAGTCGGTGTGGCCGATGACCATAATCTCCTCCACCCCCAGCTCAATGATGGCCACCAGCAGAGAGCGGATGACGCTGCCGAAGGGGTTGGTCACCACGCCGCCGGCGTTTTTGATGATCTTCACATCCCCATTTTTGATGCCCAGGGCCGCCGGCAGCAGCTCCACCAGCCGGGTGTCCATGCAGGTGAGGATGGCAATCTTCTTGTTGGGGTATTTGCTGGTGGCATACTGCTCATATAGCTTGTCCTCTACAAATTTTTTATTATAGGCTAACATTTCTTCAATCATGGGAACAAGAACTCCTTTCGCCCAGGGATTTTGAAAAAAGGGTTGACAGTTACTTCGCACTGCGATATACTATAACTATCGCAGTGCGATATATCCTTTGGATCGGAGGGATCACCACGGACGCCCACATCAAAAAAGTGTATGTCCCTATGACCGAGACAGGTTTCTACATCCTGCTCTGCCTCCAGGTCCCCCGCCACGGATATGGGGTGGTGCAAACGGTGGAGGCCCTCACCAAGGGCGCTCTGCGGCTGAGCCCCGGCACCCTGTACGGCAGCCTGTCAAAAATGGAAAAGGACGGCCTGATCCGTTTCCTCCGGGAGGAGGAAAAACGAAAGCTCTACCAAATCACCGACCTGGGCCGGGAGGTCCTGGGGCTGGAAATACAGCGGATTCAACGCCTTTCCGAAACCCTGAAGGAGGTACAGTCATGGGAAATCGAAAAATAAAAATTGCCGCTTTCTCCATCGCCCAGTGGGAAAAAGAGGCCCAGTGGCTCCGGCAGCAGCACCAGCAAGGCTGGAAGTTTACCCATGTCACCGCGGGCATGGTCTATCATTTCATCGCCTGCGAGCCTGAGGATGTGGTCTATCAGCTGGATTACCACCCGGACGGACCCTTGTCGGACTATTTACAGATCTTCGCTGACTGCGGCTGGGAATATGTGGAGTCCTTCAGCGGTTACCATTACTTCCGCAAGTCCCTGGCCCAGATGACCGACGGAGAAGAAACCATTTTCTGCGACCGGGCCTCCCGGCTGGATATGATCCACCGAGTCTTCCGGCGGCGTGTGGTCCCCTTGATGTGCATTTTCGTCTGCATCCTCCTGCCCCAGCTGTTTCTCTCACACCAGCTTTCCCGCACGATTTTTACCGGCATTTTTGGGGTCCTTTTCGTTTTGTATTTGGTCATCTTCCTCCAGTTCGGCCTGCAATACCGGCGGTTGCTCCAGCAGGAAGATCCCTAATCTGCCTTTCCCCGGCGCCCAGTTTGGGCGCCGGTTTTTTACCCGAAGGAAATGGGGGAGAAGGTTCGGATCAGCACCGCAAACACCACGGCCAGCACCAGCATAAGGGCCAGGTTTTTGGGACGCTTCCACAGCACCGCCAGGGCCAGCAGGAGGGCCCCCAAGTTCACAACGGAGCGCAGGCTCACGTAAACCAAACCGAAGGCAAAGGCCAGGTTGCAAAACACGCCCAAAATGCCCCCTGACAGAACCACCGACAGCAGCCGCTCTCCCCTGGCATACCAGCACAGAGCCCCCAGGAAGGGGGAGGCCACAGTGAAGCCCACCCAGAGCATCAGGTACTCCCGGTTCGGCGCAAAGCCCGCCACAAAGTAGGTCCACAGGTAATAGCTGGCCACCACCCCCACAAAAAACAGCAGCACCCGCACCGCCCCCTGGGTGGGGCGGCGGCTGAACACCGCCAGGCACAGGGCGATAAGCAGCCACAGGGCAAACCCGCTGAGCACATTGTGAAGGTCAATCCGCCGGTCCAGGGCCGCCAGCCACCCGGGCATCTGGCCCACGGGGGCCTCCAGATACTTGGCAAAGGCCCCTAGGGCCAAGCCCAAAATCAGGCAGCCGAAGGCCGTCAGCCCAGAGCGGCCTGTTACGCGCAGGGGACGCATCTTAGTGCAACAGGAGATCCTTCTTCTCCAGAATCGCCTCCGCTAAGGCGCAGGCCGGGCAGAAGCAGTACTTAGCGCCGGCCTTTTTGGCCTCTCTTCCCTGGGCAGCCACACCGGGAGCGCCCTCTCCAAAGGCCGCCTTGCCCTGGTCAGACTCGGCAAAGGCGATGAGCTCATCGATGGAGATAATATCCTCCTCCAGCTCCTGCACAAACTTGCGGGTCTCTTCGGGCTCCTGCGCGGTGCCCACGGCATCCAGCCAGGCCTGAGCGGCGGCTTTGGCCTCCTCGCTGCAGGTGGGTGCCGTCATCAGAGCCCGGGCTTTTTCCACAACGTATTCTAAAATTGCCTGTTCCATAAAGCAAACCTTCTTTCTTTAAGATGGTCTCATTTTATCACACTCCACCGCCCCTTGCAACGGCGGCCCAAGGCCACAATGACCGACAATTTCCGCAGAAAATCCGCCCACAACGGACAAAATTCCTCTTGACAAGGTCAGTTTTTGACATTCCCATACAGAATTCTTTTTTCCCCTTTGATCCATTTTGTGAATTTCCCGCCTTGACCTTTTTACATAATTTCCACATAATTGTGGCAATATCTACCTAAGATACCCATTCCATTGTAAGGAGGCAGTTATTATGGGAGTTTATGTTGTGACCGGCGGTTCCGGCGGCATCGGCGGCAAAACCGTTGAGATCCTGCGCAGCCAGGGCCATGAGGTCATTAACGTGGATCTAAAAGACAGCGACATCTGCGCCAACCTGGCCACCAAAGAGGGCCGGGACGAAGTCATTCGCGAAATCCACGCCCGCTATCCCGATGGCATTGACGGCCTGTGCTGCAACGCCGGCGTCTCCGGCGCCTGCGGCAACCTGAAGCTCATTATCAGCCTGAACTATTTCGGCGCCATCAACCTGGCCCACGGTCTGTTTGACCTGCTCAAGAAGAAGGGGGGCAGCTGTGTGGTCACCTCTTCCAACACCATTTCCCAGGGTGCAGCCCGGATGGACCTGGTAGACATGCTCAACTACAGCCAGACCAAGCCCATCAACGAAGAGCGCATCCTGCACATCATCGAGAAATTTGACGACAGCAGCCTTTCCGTGGGCAACAGCATCTATGTGACCACCAAGTACGCCCTGGCCCGGTGGGTCCGGCGGGTGTCGGCCTCCTGGGCCGCCAACGGGGTGCGCATCAACGCCGTGGCCCCTGGCAACGTCTCCACCCCCATGACCGCCACCATGAGCGCCAACGCCAAGGCCGCCCTGGCCGCTCTGCCCATCCCCATTAACTATGGCACCGACGAGCTGATGGTCCCCGAGGACATTGCCAACGTCATTGTCTTCCTGGTCTCTCCTATGGCCCACGGGGTCAACGGCAACGTCATGTTCGTGGACGGCGGCACGGACGCCCTTCTCAACTCTGAGAAAGTCTATTAAGGAGGTAACCCATGACTTTGATTAAGCAGTATGTACAGGCCATGCTCAACCAGGACTCGGTGGCCCTGAGCCGGCTTTTCTCCCCCACCGCAATTCTCGTGGACTACTGCCCTAAGGACGCCGGCCAGCCTCCTTTCCAGGCCTATGGCCCCGAGGGCATCGATATGTTCTTCCGCAACCGGTTTATTTTCCGAAAGTTTGAGATCACAGATCCCCTGATTGTCAGCGATACCCAGGCCTACTATTACGCCGTCTACAACGGCTATCACATCCGAGCCGTGGCAACCATCCGGGATTTCAGCGAGGACGGCGAGATCCAGCGCCTGGTGGTCCGCCCCGCGTAACCTAGTTTTCCACTTTTTCCCTTCACCGGCAGGTTTCCCCTGCCGGTGAAGGCTTTGGATTTCCCCGCTTTTCTTGCATGCTTTCTGCTGTTTCCTTGCACATTTTTCCTCGGTTTTTCTGTTGCTTTTTCACAGATTCCTCTTTTTGGAAGGTGCGCCCCTCTGACGCGTTGTCTATTTTGTATAATAATCACGTTTGATTCAGTCGTTTTATTGTCGAAAAAGCATCTTGACGTTTCTAAAAAAATCTTAGATAATAGCGTCATCCTCAAGGGAGGGTAATTCCTTCGTTTTTAAGGCTATTCTCCTCCTTTTGCATCAATTCTTGCAGCATATTGCATTGCTTTCGTTCTCGTGTGGTTCCTTCCTTCTTTGCCACACGGTGACTGACATAAATCCTTCCATTATTACTCACCAAAAAAGCCTTTCGGGTCACTCCCGAAAGGCTTTTTTGGTGCCCTTTTTATCTGACCATGCCAAATAAAACGGGATTGGTCATGGCCACAAGGCCAGATCTGTGGTACTCTATCCCTAACGGCGACAAAAACCGCCATCGGAACCGGGCAGGGGCTCCCTGCTCAACACAAGGAGGATTTTTTACTATGAAGCGTGTCGTTTCCATTCAAGATATTTCCTGTCTGGGAAAGTGTTCCCTGACCGTTGCCCTGCCCATCATCTCCGCCATGGGCGTGGAGACCTGCGTGGTCCCCACGGCGGTGCTCTCCACCCACACCGGCGGGTTCAAGGGCTTTACCTTCCACGATCTGACCCAGGAAGTGAACCCCATCGCCGACCACTGGGAGAAGGAAGGCATCACCTTCGACGCCATCTACACCGGCTATCTGGGCTCCTTTGAGCAGATCGATCTGGTGGGCAAGTTCTTCGACCGCTTCGGCGGCGACGGCACCCTGGTCTATGTGGACCCCGCTATGGCCGACAACGGCGTCCTTTACCCCGGCTTCACCCCCGAGTTCGCCCTGGAGATGGGCAAGCTCTGTGGCAAGGCCGATGTGATCGTCCCCAACCTGACCGAGGCCTCCTTCATGCTGGGCATCGACTATGTGGGCGACAACTATGACGAGGCCTACATCAAGGACCTGCTGAAGAAGCTCACCGGCCTGGGCTGCCGCACTGCCGTCCTCACCGGCATGAGCTTTGAAGAGGGCAAGATCGGCGCCATGGCCTATGACTCCGTCACCGACACCTATGCCAGCTACTTTAATGAGAAGCTCCCCGTTCAGTTCCATGGCACTGGCGACGTCTTTGCCTCTGCCTGCGTAGGGGCCCTGATGAACGGCAAGGACCTGACCGGCGCCCTGAAGGTAGCCGTGGACTACACCCTGGAGTGCATCCGGGAGACCGCCAAGGACCCCGAGGCCCGCTGGTATGGCGTCAGCTTTGAGGCCGCCATCCCCATGCTGGTGCACAGCCTGGGCCGCTAATTTCGTACTTTATTCTATTTCCTTTCATTCCCGCAGACAGGGCCCGGAGCCAATGCTCCGGGTCCTGTGCTTTTGCTGGCAAAAAAGTTTCGTCGGCCGAAATAATTTGGCCGGCTGGCCGTGTTTTCTTTCTGAGCACGCGCTTTTCAACGCACCATAGAAAGGGTGGGCCTCCTTGAAACGATCCCAAGCCAACTGGCTGCACAGCCTATATATGACCCACGCCGAGACACTTTACCGGGTGGCCCGGTACCGGCTGGGCGACCCAGACCGGGCCAAGGATTTGGTCCACAGTGTTTTCCTGGCTGCGGCGGAGAAGGTCTCCCTTCTCCAAACCCACGAAAACCCCTGGGCCTGGCTGCTGCGCGCCTTAAATTACGAGCTGAGCCATGAGTTTGCCCGCCTGGAAAAAGAGCGCAAAACCCTGCCCCTGGAGGAGCTGCGAGAGCACCCCCTGCCCCATCCGCCGCCCTCCCTGGGCCTGGCCGAGGTGCTCCCCACCCAGCTCTCCCCCCGGGACCGGGAGATCCTGCTCCTTTATTATGAGAACGGCTTATCCTACCAAGAAATCTCCCGCCGGCTGGGGATTCCCATTTCCACCTGCGGCACCTGGCTGGCCCGGGCCAAACAGCGCTGCCGGGTCCTTTTGTCCGATCCCCCCGCTTTCCCCCCTGAGAGGTGATTGTTATGTCAAAATCTTCCCCATCCCCTCTGGAACAACAGCTGATTCTGGAGACCACCCTCTTTCAAGAGGAGACCACCCCCGAGACCCTGCACGCCCTGCTGGATCAGCTGGAGCCGGCCCCCAGCCCCTTCTCCCCAGACCAGGAGTGGACCCGGTTCCGGCAGGCCCACCCGGAGCACTTTCCCTCGGGGCCCTTCCCCAGGGTGCTCCGCTGGGTGGCAGCCGCCTGCCTGGCCCTGGCCGTGGCCCTGCCTGCAGTCAGCCTGCTTCCCCAGCCGCCGGAAGAACCCGCCGCCAAGGTTTCCTCCACCCAGGCCCGCACGGTTCTCTATCAGCTGGCGGGCATTGCCCCTGTCCATACCACCTCTGTCCGCATGGAGCTTCCCTTTAACGGCACTCTCGTGGAAGGGCCTGCACGCCTGCCCCTTGATGCCCAGCTCTATTCCCTGCCCTTCTTCCTGACAGAAGATTCCCCTCCCCTGGAAAGCGGCCTAGAAGACTCCGCCCCAACGGAGGGAACCCTCTATGAGATAGCCCCCGCGTGCCCCTAGTCAGCGCTTCTATAAAACAGGCTACCTCCTTGCTGAGGAAACCGGAGTCACACCGCAAGCCGCGCCGCAAGCCAACCACAAAACCTCCACTGCCTCGCGCTGTTGTTGACGGCCTCACCTGATTTTCTGCTGAATAGCCAAGGAGCGGCAGCCTAATGCGCTGCCGCTCCTTATTTTAGACGCCATCGATCAAAGCACGCTTGGTTTGAAAGAAATCCTTTCCGATCCAGTGTTATAGAAATAGGAGCCGCACTTTACCGAAAGGAGGTGTCTCTTTTCCCTATTTTAGGCTCTGTCACTGATTGGAGGTTTCTTATGAAAAAAATCATCTCTTTATTCCTATCTATGCTTCTCCTTGCCGCCAGTGTAACCTGTTTGGCTGCCGAAAACACCTCAGACTCTCTTCCTGCAGAAGCTCAGACCGCCCTGACAGAGGCAGCGCAATACGCCTACCTCGATCTCGATTCCGCAACGCCCTCCATGCGGGAAAAGATTCTCGAGGCCCGAAACACCATTATTTTCAGCAAAGACTGGGTTGCTGATGGGTATGAGGCTTACGTCGGTGATGTCACAACGGGTGAAATTCTTGAAGTCCTCCCCACCTTTTCCTCCCTCTTCCCCGGGGGGGATCTTCCCGTGGACGAAACTCTAGTCGCCGCCAGGGCGGAATCGCCTTCGCTGCACACACTCGCTTCCCCTTGATAGCCCTTCGCCGGCGTCAGTTTCCTGAACAAACCGGCGCCCCCGATGTGCGGATCGGGGGCGCCGGTTCGTTGTTGATTGTTTTGGTTTATTCCTGGGCAAAGCCCGCCACAGCAATGGCGCTGGGACCGCCGTGGGTGGTGATGACCCCCCGGGCCTTCAGCCAGCGGATTTCGGCAAAGCCGCAGGCCTTGGCGGTGTCCTCTGCCAGCTGGCGGATTTCCTGGGGCAGGCCCACGGTGTACAGCAGCCACAGGCAGGCTCTGTCCAGGCGGTTTTCCTGGGCGTAGTCCTGGATCAGCTCCGCCACCACCTTGCGCAGCTTGCCCCGGTATTTCTTGGTGGCCACCAGCTTGCCGTCCAGCACCTCCACCCGGGGGTGGAGATGGAGCAGCCGCCCACCCAGGTAATAGACCACGTTGCTGATCCGCCCACCGGCCCGGAGGTATTCCAGGTCATCCGGCACAAAGCACATCCGTGCCCGGCGGCAAAGGTCCTGGACCTTCTCCAGGGCCTGGTCCATGGTGGTTTCGGGATGTTCCTGCAAAAAGGCCGCCAGGGTGGTCACAATGGCCGCCTGCCCGGCAGAAACGTGCTTGGTGTCCAGGCTGACGAGACCCGCTAGGTCCTTGGCCGCCACCTTGGCGCTCTGGTAGGACATGGTGGTGGCGGCGGAATAGGCCAGGTGCAGGATTTCAGCCTGGGGATGCTCCGCCCGAATCTCGGCGAAGATCTTTGCAAAGTCCTCCGGCGTGCTTCCGCTGGTTTTGGGGAGCTCTCCCGTGCGGTCATAGTGGGCGCAGATCTCCTCTGAGGGGAATGCGCCATCATCTAGGGTTTTCTCCCCCATGGTCACGTGCATGGGAACCAGGTAGATTCCTTGGCGCTGGGCAAGGTCTTTTGGGATGTCGGATCCGGTTTCTGCCACCAGAATGATCTTTTGCATAACGATCCCTCTTCTCTTTTCAATTTTTTTATCCTTCTTGGGCCGGCCTCAGGGGGCCAACACAAACTTCTCCAGGGCCGCGGCCACGCCGTCCTCCTCACAGGAGCCGGTCACGAAATCCGCAGCTGCTTTGGCGCTGCCGGTGGCGTTTGCCATGGCCACGCCGATGCCGGCGGCTTGGAGCAGGGGGACATCACTGCCCCCGTCCCCCATGGCTAGCACTTCCTCTGGGGCAATCCCCAGGTGGTTTAATAGGAAGCGCAGGCCCTCTCCTTTGTCGATGCCTCCGGCGATAACCTCCAGGTCGTTGGGGAAGGGATCGGCAAAGCCGATGTCTTCAATCCCTTCCAGGGCGGCCCGGAGCCCGGCCTTGGCCTCCACGCGGTCGGTCAGGAAGAAGAGCTCCTCAATGGGCCGACGGTCCTCTCCCAAAAACTCCGCCACCGTGCCGGGGAGGACCTGCCGGGTGTCCAGCACATAGTCCAGCATGGCCGTGCCCGCGTACCGGGCGCAGAGGGTGTCATGATCGGCCTGGGAAAGGTAACCCACCCCCTCCCGGAAGGCCTCCCGAA
>DBEYYM010000170.1:0-8554 GCA_048184675.1 Evtepia sp.
GGGAAAACTTTTACCGCAAGGTGGCGCCAAAGGCTTTTTCCAAGCTTTCCAGAACCAGTTTCACCTCGTCATCGGCCTCCTGGGCAGTTAAGCTGCGGTCATCTGCCCGCAGAACCAGGTTAAAGGCCACCGATTTTTTCCCGGCAGGCAGATTTGCACCCTGGTAAATATCAAAAAGGGTCACGTCCTTCAGCAGACTCTTGGCCGCCGCGCGGATGCAGCCCTCCAAAGCCCCCACGGTGACAGGCACATCCACCAGCACGGCAATGTCCCGGGTAACAGCGGGGAACTTGGGCAGGGGGGTATATTCAGGGTCAGCTCCCCGGCTAGCAAAGAGGGCATCAAAGCGGAGCTCAGCATAATACAGCTCAGCGTCCACCCCATAGTTGGCAGCCACCAGGGGATGGATCTGGCCCAGAATTCCCACTTCCTGTCCCTTAACATAGACTTTGGCGCAGCGGCCGGGATGATAGGAGGGGTTGGTTCGCTCCGCCTCATAGGTCACATCCTCGGCCCGGATGCTCTCCAGCACGGTTTCCACAGCCCCCTTCAAGGTGAAAAAGCTTTCCTCAGGGCCGTAGATTCCCAGAGAGAGCATCTTGGGCTCGTCGGCCATGCCGTCCTCCCGTTCAAAGTAGGTGCGGCCCAGCTCATACAGGTGCGCAGCTTTGTTGCGGTAGTTGTAGTTCCGGGTGAGAATCTCCAACATGGAGGGCAGCACGGTGGTGCGCATGATGGAGGTATCCTCTCCCAGGGGATTCATAATCTTCATGGATTTCCGCAGGGGAGAGTCCTCAGGCAGGCGGATCTTATCATAATACGTGGGGCTAATGAAGGAATAGGTGATAATCTCATCATAGCCCATCCCCCGGCAGACATTGCCCAGGCTCCGCTCCAGCAGCTGCTCGGGGCTGTAACCACCCCGGGTGGTCACGCCCCGCATAGAGGTGGTAGGGATCTGGTTATAACCATAAAACCGGGCCACTTCCTCGGCCAGATCAGAGTAATGCTCCACGTCACCCCGCCAGGAGGGAACGGTGATGGTATCCCCATCCACGCCAAAGCCCAGCTCGGTGAGAATGCGGCACATCTCGGGGGTGTCGATTTCAGTGCCCAAAAGCTCGTTAATCTTTTCGGCCCGAAGCTTCAGCTGCTTGGGCTGGGGCACAAAGTTCAGAATGTCAATGACGCCGTCCAGCACTTCGCCAGCGCCCAGCATCTCCACCAGCTCACAGGCCCGGTTGACTGCGGGGAGGGTATTGAGGATATCCAGTCCCTTTTCAAACTTGGCCGAGGCCTCGGTCCGCATGCCCAGGGCCAGGGCCGTGCGGCGGATGCAGGTGCCGTTAAAGTTGGCGGACTCGAAGACCACGTCCACGGTGTCTTCCACGATCTCGCTGTTTTCACCGCCCATAATGCCGGCCAGGCCCACAGCCCGGTGCTCATCGGCGATGACCAACATGGAGGAATTCAGGTTGCGGACATTGCCGTCCAGGGTGGTGAGGGTTTCCCCGTCTTCTGCCCGGCGGACGATGATCTTGCCGCCCTTCACATAGCGATAGTCAAAGGCGTGCATGGGCTGACCATACTCCAGCATCACGTAGTTGGTGATGTCCACGATGTTGTTAATGGGCCGGACGCCAGAGGCGCGCAGGCGGTCCCGCATCCACTTGGGGGAGGGGCCAATCTTTACATTGCGCACCATCCGGGCGGTGTACCGGGGGCACAGATCCGTGGCGGGGGTCTCCACATCCAGCAGCTCGGTCAAGCTGCCGGGCCCGCCACCCTTTACCACAGGCTCGTGGAGGGAGAGGGGCTTGCCATAGGTCACAGCAGCCTCCCGGGCCAGGCCGATAACGGACAGGCAGTCTGGGCGGTTGGGGGTGATCTCAAATTCCACCACATGGTCATCCAGGCCGATGGCTGCGCGGATATCGTCACCAGGCTTCAGGCCTTTGGCTTTCAGGTCGGGGTCAGACTCCAGCAGGAAGATGCCATCTACAATGCTATAGGGCCAATCGTTGTCGGTCATCCCCATCTCCTGATAGGAACAGAGCATGCCGTTGGAGACCTCCCCGCGGAGTTTTCCCTTTTTGATATGAATGCCCCCGGGCAGGGTGCTGTTGTGCTTGGCCACAGGGACCAGGTCGCCCTGGGAGACATTCTGGGCGCCGGTGACAATCTGAATTAGCTCCTCCTGACCAATGTCCACCTGGCAGATCCACATATGGTCGGAGTTTTCATGGCGCTTAATCTCTTCCACGCGGCCCACAACCACATTGGAGATCTCCGCCCCCTCAATTTCTGTAACCTCTACCTTGGAGCCGGAGAGGGTCATATCCTCGGCAAAGTCCCGGTCATTGGCGTCTACAGGGACAAACTCATTGAGCCATTTTCTTGACAGTAACATGATTCTCTCTCCTTTCTCAGAACTGCTCCAGGAAGCGGACGTCGTTCTCAAAGATCAGCCGCAGGTCGGCAATCTTAAACCGGCGCATGGCCATTCTCTCCAGGCCCATGCCAAAGGCCCAGCCGGAGTAAACCTCCGGGTCGATGCCAGACATCTCCAGAACTTTGGGGTGAATCATGCCGGCGCCTAGGACCTCGATCCAGCCTTCGCCCTTGCAGGTGGGGCAGCCCACACCGCCGCACTTATGGCACTGAACGTCCATTTCGCAGGAGGGCTCGGTAAAGGGGAAGTGGTGGGGGCGGAAGCGGGTCTTGGTGCCCTCGCCGTAAAGCTGCTCCATGACGGCGTTCAGGGTGCCTTTCAGATCGGCCATGGTGATGTTTTTGTCGATGACCATGCCCTCCACCTGATGGAACATGGGGGAGTGGGTGGCGTCCACCTCGTCTTTCCGGTACACCCGGCCGGGGGCCAGAATGCGGATGGGCAGAGGTTTGGTTTCCATGGCGTGGACCTGCATGGGGGAGGTCTGGCTGCGGAGCATCACCCGGCTGTCTTTGTCAAAATAGAAGGTGTCGGACCAATCCCGGGAGGGATGGCCTTCCTCGGCGTTGAGCCGGTCAAAGTTATAGTAGGCCAGCTCTACCTCGGGGCCGTCCAGAATGGTAAAGCCCATGCCCACGAAGATGTCTTTGATCTCATCCAGGGCAATGTACATGGGGTGCTGATGGCCCACTTTTTTGGCCTTACCGGGAACGGTCACATCCACAGCTTCGGCCTCCAGGCGGGCTTCCAGCTTGATCTCCTCGATCTTTTTCTTCTGGGCTTCAATTTCCGTTGTCAGCTTTTCCCGGACCTCGTTGGCCAGCTGGCCAATGACAGGGCGCTCTTCAGCGGTGAGCTTGCCCATCTGCTTCAGCACAGCGGTAAGCTCGCCCTTTTTCCCCAGATACTTGACCCGAAGGGATTCCAGGTCAACGGATTCCTTGGTAGCTGCCAAGGCTTCCAAGGCCTCCTGTTTGATTTTTTCCAATTGTTCCTTCATGCTGTTTCCTCGTTTCCTAAGAAAATAAAAAAGCCCCTCATCCCATACAAACGGGACGAAAGGCAAAGTTCTTCCGCGGTACCACCCGAACATTCACGCAAAATTTGCGCGCACTTCATTGCCCGATAACGGTGGACCAACCGCCGGCGTATTTCCCCGCCGAAACTCCAGGGCGAACCAAGCGGTAACCTCCAGGACGGCTTTCAGCCGGCGACCGTCCTTCTCTGTGGGAAGCGAGACCCGCTATTTTCCCCTTCATTGTTTTTCACAGTGAGTCAACTTTACCATAAAAAAGGTTGAAATGCAAGCTTGAAAATCCTATAATAGGAGGCGGATTCACAAAAAATAGTTTCACAAGACACAAGATCCCAGCAGCGCCCCTCCGGGCTGCAGCTGAAATCCAGTTTTTTCTGGAAGGAGGGCATTCTATGACACAGGTAACCCAAGCGTTTGTCCACCGCTGTCTGCCCGTGCGCGATCGCAACGGCCACAAGGGGACCTTTGGAAAAGTGCACATTCTGGCCGGCTGTGTCGGTTTTACCGGGGCCCCTGCGCTTGCCTCTGCGGCGGCGGTGCGCACAGGTTCCGGGCTGGTTTTCCTGTCCGTTCCCCAAGAAATTTGGCCTGTGCTGGCGGTAAAATGCCAGGAGGCCATGCCCTCTCCTGTTCCTTCTTTCACTCTTCTTCTGGAAAAGATGAACCAAAGTGACGCCGTCCTCATTGGCCCCGGCTTAGGCCGCAGCCGAAAAACCGACGTGCGTACCCTTCGCCTAACCCAGCGTCTCCAAGTCCCCCTGGTGCTGGATGCCGACGGCATAAACGCGGTGGCCGAGCATATAGATGTTTTGGACACCAGACGCGGCCGGCTGACGGTGCTGACCCCGCACGACGGGGAATTTCTCCGGCTGACCCAGGGAAAGGCCATTGGCCCCGATCGGGAGAACGCAGCGTCCACCTTTGCCCAGCAGCACGGCTGTGTTCTGGTGCTGAAAGGCCACCGTACCATCACTGCTTTCCCCGACGGAGAGACCTTTGTCAATACCACCGGCAACCCTGGCATGGCCAAGGGGGGCAGCGGAGATGTGCTGGCAGGGATGATCCTCTCTCTGTTGGGCCAGGGGCTGGCCCCTAAGCAAGCGGTCCCGGCGGCAGTGTGGCTCCATGGGGCAGCGGGCGATCTGGCGGCAGCGGACCTAGGGGAGTATGGCATGACCCCCGGTGATCTGCTCCAACGGATCCCCGCCGCCATTCAGCAGGCCATGGCTTTGACAGACTGAAGGAAACCGGCGCGCTGGATGACGCTGTCCCCTTTCACACAGCGCTTGCAGATTTTGCCCGACCAAAACCAAGGAGAAGGCTGACACAAGCGCTAGGACAACAGGCAAGGAGGAGCTTTTTTTGCGCACAAAATGGTTTTGTGCACCAATGATACTCCTGCTCCTAGCTGCACTCCTCTGCGGATGCACCGGAGCAGATGACGAAAACGACCTGGCCCTTCAGCTTCGGTCTGATTTCTTGGCCATGGATGGCTGCAGCGGCACAATGGAGGTGACGGCAGACTATGGCCAGCGGGTCTATCAGTACACAGTAGAGTTCTCCAGCAATAAGGAGGACGGCATGACCCTCATCATCACTGCACCGGAAGAGGTGGCAGGCATTACGGCCACTGTAGCCAAAGGACAGACCTTTTTGGTATTTGACGGGGTGCAGCTGGAGACAGGCCCCCTGAACGAGGACGGGCTTTCCCCCTTAGACGCACTGCCGGCGTTCATCACCGCCATGGGCACCGGCTACATTGCTGAAACCGGAAGCGAGCTGCTGGGGGAGAGCGATACCCTCCGCATTTGCTGCCGGGAACCCGAGCAAACCGCCGGCCAGGGGTTGGAAACCGTCCTATGGTTTGACAAAGCACAGAAAACCCTTCTGCGGGGAGAGCTCCGCAGCGACGGAGCCACTGTGGTCCGCTGTGAGTTTTCTGCTTTTATATTAACAAGATCCACAACAGAGAAAGGATAGTGCATACAATGGAAGCACAAATGAAACGCACCTGGGCCGAGGTGTCCCTGGAAAAGCTGGCCCACAACTACCACGCCCTGCGGAACCTGACCCCCTATGGCACCAAATTCATGGGCCTGGTAAAGGCCGATGCTTACGGCCACGGGGCGCTCCCCGTAGCCAAAAAGCTGGAAGAGCTGGGCGCCGACTATCTGGGCGTTGCCTGCCTGGATGAGGCCATCGAGCTGCGCCAGGCCGATATCAAGGCCCCCATCCTGATTTTGGGCTGTACCTCTGCCATTTATGCAGAGGAGCTGGTAAAGTACAACATTACTCAGGCCTGCTACGACCTGGAGTACGCCAAGGCCCTTTCCGAGGGCGCCCAGAAGGCAGGGGGCACCATCACCGTCCACATCCAGTGTGACACCGGCATGACCCGCCTGGGCTTTCTGTGCAACGAGCAGCGCATTGCCCAGTCTGCCCAGGAGATCGCCGAGGCTGTGAAGCTTCCCGGGCTGAAGGCTGAGGGCATCTTTACCCACTTCTCTGACTCTGACGGCAGTGAGGAATATACCATGCTCCAGTTTGGCCGTTTCCTGGATGTGATTGGACGGGTGAAGGACCTGGGCTATGAATTTGCCATCCGCCACTGTGCCAACAGCGCCGCCACCCTGCTCTATCCTGCTACTTACCTGGATATGATCCGCCCCGGCATCGTTCTCTACGGCCACTTCCCGGATATGAACATGGATCCCGGCCTGTGTGACCTGGTCCCCGTTCTGGAGCTTAAGAGCCGGGTGGCCACCGTTCGTGAGGTCCCTGCCGGCACCCCCGTTAGCTATGGCCGCACCAACACCCTTCAGAGAGACTCCCGCCTGGCTGTCATCCCCATCGGTTATGGCGACGGCTACTGCCGTGGCTTCTCCAACCAAATCACCGTTCTTTTTGACGGCAAGAAGGCCCCCGTCACCGGCCGGATCTGCATGGATATGTGTATGGTAGACGTCACCGACCTGCCCGAGGTGAAGGAGGGCGATGTGGCCATCGTCTACGGCAGCGACGAAAAGGGGGACCAGCCCGTAGAGGCCGGTGCCAAGATTATGAACACCATTTCTTATGAGCTTCTCTGCGTGCTCACCAAGCGCATTCCCCGAATCTATCTTTAAGCGACAGGGTTCCCGAAAAAGGAACCGCTGCATAGAATGGACCGTGGGAAGGGGGCGGAGCCAAAAATCCCTCCGTCCGGCCAAAGGCGGCATACTTTTTCCTCCACGCGGAGTATAAAGGCCGCCTGTCCGTGGGAGAATCATAGTGACCGCGTTACATAGGATACTTCATCCATGTAGCGCCGGATCCTACTTCCAGCGGAGTGTGAGCTTTTGTGGATAATAGCGTAAAGCGTGGAGATATCTTTTATGCAGACCTGAGCCCCGTGGTGGGCAGTGAGCAGGGTGGAGTGCGCCCGGTGCTCATCGTGCAGAACGACACCGGCAACCGCCACAGCCCCACCGTCATTGCCGCAGCCATTACCTCCCAAACAGGGAAGGCAAAACTGCCCACCCATATTGAGCTGGCAGCCCGGCAGTTCGGCCTGCCCAAGGATTCTGTGATCCTTTTGGAGCAGATCCGAACCCTGGACAAAAAGCGCCTGCGGGAACACATGGGCCGGGTAGACGGCCCCATGATGCACCGCGTGGACGCTGCCATCGCTGTAAGCTTTGGCCTGCATCCAGATACTCTCGTCTGACAAGTGGTTACGGGCATCCCGGCACAAGGCTTGCCGGGAAAGCCCGTCACGCGGCAGAAGAACCCCAGGATGACCAGTGGCTCCCCAGCACATCTATGTGGGCACTGTCTCTTCCTTGGACAACCCTTTCGTACCCTTGCGCCCGGTTCAGCGTACATACGAAAGGGAAAACGATTGCATAGAAACAAGGCCGGTATATCATAACGATATACCGGCCTTGTGGTTTTTAAGGGGGTTATAAAGAAAAATCTTCCTCTTTGAACTTACTAAAATCCGGCGTCATAGGACGCGGGGGAACCCGTTTCAAGGGATCATAGCGAAAGCCGGAGCAGGCGTCATCAATGGAAACAACGCCCTTTTTCTTGCAGAGAACGGTCTCCGCTGTGACCGCCTTCCCGCGCTTGCAGTAGGAACAGCTTGGCTCGATCTTCTTAGTAAACAGCATGGGGCTCCCTCCCGGCTTTTTAAGGTATGTGCCTATTATAGCGGTTCTTTGGTGTCTTTTCCACTCTTTTTTGGGCGGAGAGGAAAAAATACACCCCCGCCAGGCCCCAGAGGGCCAAAATCTCCCGGCCGATCAAGCTGGGCACCGCCAGAGACACTGTCGGCGCCATCACTGGCAGCGAGAGGGGGAAGCAGCCCAAAGCCAGGGCAGTAAGGCCGGCAGAAAGGATCCCCTGGAAAAGCTTTGCCCGGAGATAGGGTCCCACATTCACGCCAGCCTCCCGCCAAAAGGGGAGAGACTGACAGTGAACCGACAACCCGCCCCACCCCAGGATAAAGGCCGCCAGAGGCAGGGCCGCAGGGGATCCTGCCGCCTCCCCGAGGGAAGCAGCCCCTGTGGAAAGCTCCATGAGGCCAACGAAAAAGCTCCGGCACAGAGCCGGCGCCTGCTCCCCTGGCAAAAGCGCAGAAAGATGGTCTACACAAAAGGGGAGCAGCCCAGAGCAGTCGGCCAGGGTAGTGAGCACAGAAAAGAGAATCACATAGGCGCAAACCCCCAGCGTGGAGGAAAAGGCTTCCCGGACGCAGGTGGGAAACTCCACCGTCAAGGGAGAGAGCTGCGGTTTTGTCCAGGCGGCCTTTCTCTCTTTTCCAGGCGCTCTCTGCGCCCAGTTGTGGGCCATTCCAATCAGCAGAGCCGCTGCCAGATTGGCGCCCAACAGCAGAAACCCTGCCTCTTTGGCGCCAAAGACCCCCACGCCGGCGGCGCCCACAAAAAAGGCAGGGCCACAGTTGTTGCAAAAAAGCGCCAACCGGTTGGCCTCCTCCCGGGTGCATTCTTGGCGCGCGACCAGCTGAGCAATGGTTCGCGCCCCTACGGGATACCCTCCGATGAGCCCCAGGCTCAGGGCTGTGG
>DBEYYM010000171.1:0-14274 GCA_048184675.1 Evtepia sp.
AACAAACCGTTGAGCAATGTCTTTCGCCGCTGGGCAAAAGCGGCCCGGACCACCTGGAAAAAGAAGGCAGGATCTCCCACCTCCACCGGCGGTTTCCCCCGCACCTGCATGCGGATTACCGAGGAGGTCACCTTAGGGGCGGGCAAAAAACAGGCGGGGGGGACATCATACAGGAGCTCGCAATCGGCATAGTATTGGCACAGCAGGGTAAAGGCGCCATACTCCGGGGTGCCCGGCTGGGCGCAGATCCGCTGGGCCACCTCCCGCTGGATCATCACCGTCACCGCCTGGAAGCACTGGGACTGCAAAAGCGCCGTGATCACCGGGGTGGTGATATTATAGGGCAGATTGGCGCAGGCCACCACGGGCAGGCCGGGCAGCTTCTCCTCACAGAGGGCGGCGATGTCGGTTTTCAGGATATCCCCCGGGACGATCTCCACGTTGTCATACTCCGCCAGCGTCTCCTCTAAAATGGGCAGCAGGGTCCGGTCCAGCTCCACGGACACCACCTTTTCCCCCAACTGGGCCAGCTGGGCCGTGAGGGGGCCGATCCCCGGCCCGATCTCCAGCACGCCCACCCCAGGGGCCGCGCCGGAGGCCTCCGCCGTCTGCCGGGGGACCCAGGACTGAATGAGAAAATTTTGCCCCATGTTTTTTGAAAAGTGGAAACCGTGACGGTTCAGCAGCCCTTTGATCTCCTTCGGATTGCATAAATCCATAGCCCGTTCCTCCCAAAACTGTTTTTTGTTCATCATAGCATAGGGAAATCCCGATTGCAATGACAAGGAGCCGCGAACAGCGGCGCCATCGTGACCGGCCAACTTTTGGCTTGCAAGCCGTGACTTCTCTTCTCCGCCCCGCATAGGATACGGAAGAGGAGGAATCATCATGCCAATTATTTATCTCTCACCATCCACCCAAGAATACAACGACTATGTCAACGGCCTGGGAACCGAAGAGGAATGGATGAACAACCTGGCCGACGCCATGGAGCCTCTGCTCTACGCCTCTGGGATCCAGTTCACCCGCAACACCCCTGACATGACAGCGGCCTCATCCATCCAGGCCTCCAACGCGGGAAACTATGACTTCCATCTGGCCCTGCACACCAACGCCTCCGGCGAGGGACAGGAGGGGCAGAACCGGGGCATCATCGCTTTTTATTTCCCGGGAAGCGCGCGGGGCATGCGGGCGGCAGACTTTCTGGTGGAAGGTCTCCAGGCCATTTATCCCCTGCCCAATTTGGTGCGGAGAGAGTCCACCACCACCATTGGGGAGGTCCGGCGGGTTCGGGCCCCGGCGGTGCTGCTGGAGCTGGGCTTTCACGACAACGAAGCGGACGCCCAGTGGATCGTGACCCACATCGACGCCATGGCCGCCAGCATCGTTCGCGCTTTGACCCAATATTTCGGCATCCCCTTCTTTTCCGAAAGCACCCCGATGAACGGGTTTGTCCAGGTGGAGCTTGGCGCCCTGGATGTGTATGAGCAGCCCAATCCCAACGCCGCGCCCATCGCTCAGCTTTACGACGGGGCACTCGTCACTGTGATCAATTCGTATGACGGCTGGTACCTCATTCAATTTGGCGATCAGGTTGGCTACGTATCCGGAGAGTTTATCGTGATCGGATGAGACGAGATTTTTTAATGTTCATAATTTGTTCACTTAAAGTTAGTAAATTGTCCACTTCTTGCCCCCCGCCCTATGGTATCCTATACTCGTACTAAGAAGTCAAACAAACATTACCTCTCTCTTTTCTCTCTCTTCCTAAATAATACACTGCAAAAGGCCGAACGCGTTCGCGTTCGGCTTTTTGTTTGGCCTGGACCCTGCCGGTCAGCTTCCCAGGTCACAAAAAAAGCGCCGGGGCAATGCCCCAGCGCTTTTCTTTGTTTTATAAGTCGTTCAGAGCCGACGTCGTCTCACTTCAGACCGGACTCTTCGGAACACTTTCACCATGTAATAAACCAAGGCGATGAAATAGGGTAACCCAAAATAAGTCAGAGTGTATCGGCTCACAGACAGATCCTTCACCAGGCACAGCACGCCAATCACCAAGGTGAAGACGGCAATGATCAGGAAGGTCATTGCCTTGTGAGGTTTCAAGGCCTGATAGGCCGGTCTCCGCCTATCACCGATCTTCTTTGCAGCATAAGCATCAAGCAAAGCTACAATCAGAATGCTTGCGATGGCGTATATCATGATATCCATCATAATAACGTCACTTGTAGCAATTGTCGCAACAGTTGACTCATTCATAGGGTTCTCCTTTTTCCATACCAGGGGTCATAATTGGGGGAAAGCAGTTCGTTTACTTATTGCGCATTGCGTCCAGATCCAGATCGCCGAACATGTTCTTCATACGATCATGGGCAGACAGAGCCTTTCTCTGGCCGCTGGCAGCCAAGTACAGAACAAGACCAACGATCATAAAGATCAGGAAGATGAGCAGAGCCTTGCCGCCTGCGAAGAAGGGCATGAAGGGGCAAAGCATACCCACGAAGAAGACGACACCCACGATGCCAGCCCACCATGCAATGGGGGTAGCCAGCTTGTAGGGACGATCCACGTTGGGCATAGTCTTCCGCATCCGCAGCAGGGACAGGGAAGAAATGGTCCAGGACAGAACGAAGGCGGTGGCGGAGAAGGAGGTCAGGGGGTCGATGGCATTGGCGCCCACGAAGGGACCAGCAAAGGACAGGACGGTGACCACGATCAGGCCGTTGATAGCAACGCCGTTCTTATCCTGCTTGGCGAACCAAGCGGGCAGCATACGGGAGCGGCCCATGGACATGAGCAGGTTTGCAGAAGCGGTGAAGAAGCCGTTCCAGGTGGTGAACAGACCGGCGATAGCGCCGATGGTGATCAGCCAGTACAGAGCAATGCCAGCACCGCCGGGGAACAGGGACTCGAACATAGTAGCAGCAGCAGGACGGTCCATGTTGTAGAAAATCTGCCAATCGTAAGCATAGCCGAAGCAGAAGAGCAGGATGGCATAGAACACGCAGGCCAGGCCAACGGACAGCACGACGGTCTTACCAACGCCCTTTACATCGCCGCCGGCTTCCTCAATGCCCTGAGGAATGGTCTCAAAACCGGCAAGGAAGAAGGCTGCGGAGGTGATGATGGAGAAAGCACCGCCCATGAAGCTGTGGTGGGTCGGATTCTCAATCAGGCTGTTATCATAGATGGGCTTCAGGTTCTCCACATTACCACCGACCAGACCGGCGATTGCACCGATGACGGCGGCAGCCACCAGGAAGATACACAGGAACTTCTGGAGGGCAGCAGCAGAGGACAGGCCTCTCTTATTCAGCAGGAACAGCAGGATGGTAAGGATGGTACCAATGATAATGGTGGTCAGATAAACGTCGGCACCCAGGATGGTATACAGCGGGTTGCCAGCCTTCAGCTGAGGGAACAGGTAGCCAAGCACATCGGTGATCTGGATGGCTTCCCATGGAATGATAAACACGAATGCGCCAAAGGCAGCCCAACCGGAAATAAAGGAAACCTTTTCACCGAAAGCTGCATAGGCAAAGGCTGCGCCGCCGCCGGCGACGGGCAGCATAGGAACCAGCTCGGCATAAACCAGGCCGAAAGGAACCATGATCAGCAGGCAAAGCAGATAGCCCACTGCTGCGGGGACAGGACCGCCGGAGCTAGACATCCAGCCGTTGATGGAAACGGCCCAGCCAACGCCGACGATAGCGCCGAAACCGATGCAGAAAAAGTCAAGCGCGCTTACGCCTTTTTTCTCTCCCTGATTACTCATACATTTTACCTCGTTTCTTGTTGAGTTATAATTTGATCTTCTCGCATATCAAATATAATTCGCACGCGGTCTCCAGCCCAACGGGTGGCTCATTCATGCGCCAGGCTGAAATTCTTCTTTTGTTAGGATGCACTTTCTTCGAATGTCTTCCTGCATTTGAGGAAAATGCACGCTAAATGTTTCCAGTTTTCTATGTTACGTTTGCTCCTCCCGGGTCACCGCATTCCTCCTTTTTCGCTTCAGTTTGAGCCATACTCCCGTTCCACTTTTTCGTCTTTTTGACGAAGCCGTGGACTTTTCGAGTAGCTGTATTATATCACACTGTATAGAAAAAATAAAGGGAAAATTTAATTTTTTAGCAAAATTATCACGGACAAACGTTTTTTCTCTGGTTTCTCCCCGTTCCCCTTATGCATTGTCTCTGTTTTCCGGGGATTTTTTTGTATCATTTTGCACCAACCACTGCAGGAGAGCCTGTTTTTCGTTGGGAAGCGCCCCCTCCAGCACTTGATCCAGCAATCGGCGCAGAGCCGCTCCCAGGGCCGGCCCCCGGTAACCAAGGGCCAAAAGGTCCTTTCCATTGACTGACAATTCCTTTGTGGTCAGACAGGGTTTTTCCGCCAAAATCTCTTTGGCCTGTTTCTCCAAAGAATTAAGCCGATGGTTTCTTGTGCAATATGCCGGGGCCAACCCGGCCACATCTCCCCGCTGAACTGCCAGCAAATCCAGAAAGCCCTGGGGCCCCAACCGATTCAGCCAGCGGCGGATCTGCTGGGGACTTTCCTCCAGCACGGCATCGTGGTAGCGCACCAGTTGGACCACCTGCTGGCAAGTCTGCCGGGGAAACCGCAGGCGGGCCAGGATTTCTTCCGCCAGCGCTGTGCTGCGGCGGGCATGGCCGTAAAAATGCCCCTGACCATCGGCTTCCAGGGAGAAGGTCTCTGGCTTTCCCACGTCATGCAAAAGCATGGCCAGGCGGAGGTGGAGCACCGGCGGCACGTGGTCCACCGCCACGGCAGTATGGGTATAGACATCATAGCAGTGGTGCACATTGTGCTGCTGAAACCCCACCATGGGTCCCAGCTCCGGGATCACCACCGATAAAATATCTGGATAGGCCCTTAGCACCCGTCCGGCCCCTCTGCCGCACAGCAGCTTTCCTAGCTCTGCAGACAGGCGCTCTGCGGAGATTTTCTCCAGCAAGGGGGCGCACCGATGGGCGGCTTTCTCGGTCTCTTGCTCCAGCGTGAAATCCAGCACAGAGGCAAAGCGGATGGCGCGGAGAACCCGCAGCGCATCCTCGCGAAATCGGGTTTCCGGGTCCCCCACTGCGCGAATAATCCCCTTGCGGACATCCTCTTGCCCTCCAAAAAAATCCTGCAGCCCCAGGCCGGGAGCATAGGCCATGGCGTTCATGGTGAAATCCCGCCGGGCAGCGTCCTCCCGCAGGCTGCGGGTAAAGGTCACCCCGTCGGGGTGGCGGGCATCGGAGTAGCCCCCGTCCACCCGGTAGGTGGTGATTTCCAGGGGCTCCCCTTCCAGCAGAACCGTTACCGTACCATGGCGGATGCCGGTCTCAAAGACAGGGCAGTCTTGAAAGACGGCCTTCGTCTCCTCTGGCAGGGCTGCGGTGGTGATATCATAGTCCTTGGGGACCAGGCCCAGCAGAAAATCCCGGACGCAGCCCCCCACAATCCAGGCCTCAAAGCCGGCAGCATGGAGGCGCTGCAAGGCCATTTCCGCCTGGGGCGGCAGGGCAAAGGTCATGGTCTCGCCTCCTGCCCCGGGTGGAAGAGAACCCGCACCCGGGTGCCCCGTCCCAGCTGGCTGTCCAGCTGGATTTTTGCGTCGTGGTAAGCGGCAGCATGCTTGACAATGGAAAGGCCCAAGCCGGTGCCGCCAATCTCCTTGGAGTGGCTTTTATCCACCCGATAAAACCGCTCGAACACCCGGTCGGTTTCTCCAGGGGGAATGCCAATGCCCGTGTCCTGAACGGTGAGGACCACCCAGTCAGGTTCCCGGGTAACCGACACCTCTACCCGGCCGTTCTCCTTATTATACTTAATGGCATTGTCACAGAGGTTAAAGATGATCTCCCCCAAAATTTTCTCCGCCCCATCCACTGTCTGCCGCTGCCCTGTCAGCGTCAGGGTGATCCCTCGCTGGCGGGCAGCCTCTGCCAGGCTGGCCACGGCCCCCTCACAGAGGGCATAGAGGTCGATGCCCTGGCGGCGCTCCTGACCGGGGGCGCCTTCGTCCAGATGGGAGAGGTTGAGAATATCCTCCACCAGCACAATGAGTCGCTGGGCCTCCTCATAGATCTTTCCGGCAAATCGGCCCACGTCCTCGCTTTTTACCATCCCCTCCCGGATGATCTCGGCATAGCCAGAGATGGAAGTCAGGGGCGTTTTCAATTCGTGGGAGACATTGGCAGTAAAGTCCCGGCGCATCCGGTCCTGCTTTTCATACTCTCGCTTCAACTGGGCCATTTGCCGGCGGATGTGGGCCTGGCTGGCAGTCTCCCCCAGGCGGGGGGATGCGGGCTGCTCTGTGCGCCGGGCGTACCAGGTCCCCAGGGCCAGGCCGACAGCCAGCGGGAGAAGGGATTTCATGGGGTTGGACATGGTTTACTCTCCTTTGTAACAGGGGTGTGCTCTCATTTTCTGAATTCTTTGTGTTTTTATTATAGCAGTCCCCCGCCCACGGAACAAGCCCCCGCCTTACAGCAGTTTCCTCTGTAAAGCAGGGGCTTGTGCGCGCTCATTCCGCCTCGATGATCTTGATCTGATCGGCCTTCAGGCCGGTTTGCTCCATCACAATCTCCCCGATGCGGGCTGCGTCGGCGTCGGTTATGCCGTTTTCCATGGCAGAGACCACCACGCTGATGCTGTCCTCGCCCAGGAACGCAACACAGTCGGTGTAGCCCTTGGCGGTGATGAGGTTTTCGATCTGGGCCTCGGTCATGGTGTAGTCGGCCATGGTCTGGATGGCGGCGTTGGCCTTATCCACCGAGTCCTGATCGGCCTTTTCATCCTGGGCTGCCTCCTGGAGCAGGGAGAGGGCGTTGTCCCGGGCCTGCTGGCGGTTCAGGCGGGCGGTGGAGAAGTAAGTACCCGACTGGGTGGTTTCCTCTTGGCTGGTGCCGTCCTGCGCCTGGGTGCCATCCTCGGTGGCGGCATCTTCTGCCGTGGCGCCATCCTCGTTCTTCTGGGTCAGGGGGTCGTTTTGGCTGCCCACCAGGGCGGCTTCGCCCAGGTTTTTCCCGGCGGCGGTGTCCTGAGAGTAGCTCCAGTTGAGATAGACGGCCCCGCAGACGAACAGGACGATGGCGGCGGCAATGGCATTGCGTTTCCAGAGTTTCATGGTGTTTTCCTCACTTTCCTTTACTGATCGAAATTTTATCGGCGCCCAGACCCGTCAAAGCCGACATGGCCTGGGTGAGCTGGAGGCGCACAGAGGGATCATCTCCCCCAGGGCACACCAGCAGGGCTCCCTGATAGCGGGGGTAGACCTCCTGAATGGTGATGGTCTCTTCGTTTCCACTGCCCCGGGAGAGAACCACGGTTTGGGTCTTTTCCTGGCCGTTTGCAGTGTCCCGGTCTACATCCTCGGCCAGGATCTGCCGGGGACCGTTGGCCACGGTGAGAACCACCGTCACCTCCCCCGCCCCATGGATTTTGGACAGGGCCTGGGACAGACGGGCCTCTGTGGCTGCCAGGTCAAAGGCTGACTGGGCCGGTTCGGTCTCTTCCTGGGCTTCCCCCTCCTTTCCTCCTGTGGGAAGGAGCAGCAGGATTAGCCCCGCCAGGATCACCAGCCACACCAGCCGGTACCTCCCCATGGACTCTTTCAATCGCTGGGCCAGCTGGCCCATGGCTTCTCTCCCCTTCATGGCACTTCCTCGCTCCGGTAGATTTGGGCCTCCCGGGGGATGCCCATTTCCTCTTCCAAGTAGGTGGACAGGGCTTTCTTCTGCTCCTGGGTCAGGGTTCCTGTTATGGTCACCCTTATGGGAACAGGGACCTCTCCCTCCCCCAGCGTGCAGACCACCTGGGCCGCGCAATCGGCCCCCAGCTGCTTCCCTTTGTCCACAATGTATGCGCTGAGTTCTTCCTCTATGATTCCTTTCATGGATCCATAAGTGCTTTCTTCCAAAGTTTCCTGGCGGATGGCCCCGGCAGGGAGGGCTGTGACCATCTCATAAAGGTCTTCATAGTCCATGGTGACCAGGGGCTGTAAAATCCCCAGCACCAGGATGAGCCCTCCGGTGAGTTTACCCACGCGCTTCACCGAGCCGCTTGGCATGAGGGCCTCCGCTCCGGCAATGACCATGGCGGCAACGGTGACGCTAATCAGCCAGGTTCGGATGATCTCCATGACACGCCCCCTCCTATCCCATCACCGCCGACACAGCGGAGACCATGGCCACCACCAGCAGCACCGCGCAGGAGGCGGTCATGGCCAGGATCAGGCCAAAGGCGGTTCCCAGCGCCTCGATGAGCCCGGTGATCCGGCTGTCGGCAGAGACCGTAGCCGCTAAGGCAGCGGTACACTTATACATTAAATAATGGACCCCTAGGTTCAAAAAGGGCACCACGCAGATGCCGATTACCACCAGCATCCCAAAAACACCCACTGTGTTCCGCAGCACAGAGGCCCCTGCCAAAAGGGTCTCTGCCGTGTCGGAAATGACACCACCCACCACGGGCACCATGTTGGAGATGGTGAACTTGGCTGCCTTCACCGTGGCTGCATCCGCCCCGCCGGAGATCACCCCCGACAGGTTCAGATACCCCACAAAAACCAGCAGAAACACGGATAAGATGATGGTAATCAGCCATTTAATCAGCCCCCCGATCCGCTTGAGCCCGTCATTCCCCAGCGCCGCCCAAGCCACGTTGGCAGCTACAAAGGCATAGCACAGGGGGATGAGCAAAGCGTCGATCAGGCGGATGAGCACATCTGAAAACAGAATCGTGACCCCCTGCTTGACCAGCGCCGTAGCCGGGGTTCCGCTGGCCGCAGTGGCCATAGAGACAGCGGGAACCAGCACATCTCCCAGGGTTTCCATGTTGAAGATGGCCTCCTCTCCCAGGGCCAGCAGTGAGTGGACATCTCCCACGGCGATGGCCGTGATGGACAGGGTGGCCACCAACGTGGTGACCGATAGGCCCTCCCCGCCGCTGGCGGCTTTGATCCCTTCAGTCAGCCCACAGAGCAGTGTCACTGCCAGCAGGAGAACACAGCTGCGCACCGATGCCTTTACCACACCCCCCAGGGCGTCTTTTCCCTGTTGGGCCAGGTTTTGGAAGGTCCTCGCCACGTCCAGGCCCTCTTTAAGATCGGTCTGCCCAATGTATTCCTCCCCGGCGTCCTCCAGGCTTCCCAGGTCCATTGTGTCTGCCTGCTCCTGCAGGATCTCCTCTTGGTCCAAAGCCAGGGCCGTGGGCATCAGCAGCAAGGCCGCCAGAATCACCAGCAGCAGACCGCGTCTTACAGCAGCCCCATGACCAGCTGGAGAACCATTTTGAGCAGCGGCAGCGCCACCAGCACCGCCGCTGCCGCGCCGGCCACCTCCACAAAGGAGGCGATGCCCCCCTCCCCCGCGTCCCGGCAGAGGGAAGCTGCCAGCTTGGTAACCAGCGCCAGCCCCACCGTTTGGAGCATGGGGCGCAGGACTGTAGGAGAGATTTCTGCCAGGTCGGCCAGCTCCTCCAGCACATCCCGGATGGTCTCCAGCAGGGGCAGGGTATTCCACAGCAAAAGCACACAGGCCGCTGTTACCAAAATCACGGCGATCTCCGGGGCCCTCTGGCGCACCACCACGGCGCACAGGGCTGCTGCCACCCCGGCCGCGCCCAATGCGATCATATCCATAACCCATCATAGCCCAAAGAGGGTCTTGACCAGCTCAAAGAGATCGCTAATCTTTTGCACAACCATCATCAGCACCACAATGAGCCCTGCCAAGGTGGTCATGGTGGCCTGCTCTTCCCGGCCAGACCGGGTGAGGACCTGGTTGAGCACTGACACCAAAATCCCCACTGCCGCAATTTTGAACACCAGATCTACGTCCATTGCCAACTTCCTTTCCACAGGGCGAGAAACTCGTCCCCTTTTCTTCCGTTGGTTTCCTGCCGCGGGGTTCCGCGGTCCGTATCACTCTATGCGCCCCCGGGTTTGTCTATGCCGGTTTTCTCTCCGCGCTGTTTAGAGGAGAATCCAGCAAAATAAGCCCGCTGTGATCCCCAGCGCCAGGTAGACCCGAAACAGGCGCTGGGCAGTTTCCCGGGCGATCTCCGTTTGCTCTTCCAGGCGGCAGAGCAGCCCCTCCAGGGCTTGGCGTTGGCTCTCCCCATCGTAGCGGCCCAATACATCCCCTGCCTCCTGAAGCAGGTGGAGGTCTTCCGGCTCCAAAGGCAGGGGGACGGCTTTCAGGGCCGCAGACCAGCTCTCTGCCCAGCTCTCCTGTCCACTGCTATGAAAGACCTGGCGGCAGGTCCGAAAAAAGGTCGCAGTGGTTCCCGTGCTGCTCGCCTCCGCTCCGGCCATGAGAGCATCCATGGGCCGCAGAGAAAACGCCAACTCCCGGGCCAGCCCCGCCAGGGTGCGCCGAAAGGCCTGTAAGCACGCCTTTCGCTGCCGCAACCGAAGCCCCCGCAAAAGTCCAAACGCTGTGCAGCCGGCGAAGAGGAGGGTCTTTCCCAACAGCGTGGTCACACGATCCCCTCCCCCTCCTGAACGGTGTAGACCCGTCTGCCTTTTTCCTGGGAGATGAAGACAAATTTTTGAAAAATCCCTGCCTCCAGCATGTCCCGGTAAAGGGGCCGGCGGTGGAGTTCCTTCCAGCTGCCCCCGTGGGCGGTGGCTAACAGCGTGACACCACAACCGGCGGCCTCCTCCATGGCCCGCAGGTCCTCTGGGGCCGTGATCTCATCGGCTGCTAGGACCTGGGGCGCCATTCCCCGCAGAAGCATGAGCAGGGCCGTGGCTTTGGGGCAGTTTTCCAGCACATCAGCCCGGGGGCCCAGGGCATAGCGCAGTGCCCCCGCCCCCAGCTCTCCCCGCTCGTCCGCCACCCCCACACGCTGGGGCTGGATGCCCTCCCCCTGGGAGAGGCAGCGAATCAGATCCCGCAGCAAGGTGGTTTTTCCCCCGCCCGGCGGGGATAGGAGGAGGGTGTTTGGCAGCCTGCCTCCCTCCAGCAGCTGGGGCAACAGCGGCGTCGCCACCCCCAGCAGCGTGTGGGGCACCCGAAGGGCCAGAGAGGTAATCCGCCGGAAGGAAAGGAGCCGACCATCTTGGGTGGCCCCTTCCCCGCAGATGCCAATGCGCACGCCGCCGGGCGCCGTGACATAGCCCCCACGAAGCTGGTCCAAAATGGTGTGAACCGACCCCCGTCCCGCCGTTTCCAGCACCCGGCGAAGGTCTTCCTCTGTCAGGGGCCGTCCTCGCCAGGCGGGGTGGGTCCATTCCTCCCCCGCCCGAATGGCGGACAGCGGGAACCCTTCCCGCAGGCGGAGTTCCTCCACTGACGCCTGGCTTTCCTGATCCAGCACAGACAGCATCCCCCGGAGAAACTGGGGGAGCACCTTGTCCCAATCCCCCATTCTGTCACCTCCCATCTTGCAGTTATTGGACTATATGACGGCTCGTCCCCGAGTATGACGGAAAGCAATCCGTCACTTTGCGCCTTGTGGCTCGCCGGCGGGTATGCTAATATGGAGCAAAGGGGCTTGGTCTCTTCCCCGTGCCAACGAGGCTTGGGCGGTTCCGCCCAAGAAAGCGACACGCAGATGCGCGGGAGATCGAAATAACCAGGTTTCTCCCCGGGGACCATTCCGAGGGCTACCACCGCAATGGCCCAAGAGGGTGGTAACAGGTCTCTCTTTCTTTATAGCTGCCCTGTAAACGCCCAGGGCCAAAGGACCTGCCCCGTGGTTATGCTGGGGATGTTCCCCATCATGGAGGCCACACGATCCTTCCGCTGGAACTTCCGGCAGATGGATCGGGCCTCGGCTGTCCCACCCTTTGGCGGTTTCCCCGTTGGACCGCCGGAAACCCACCAAGAAAAACAGAAAGGCGGCCCCAAAGGTGCATCCCTTTTGGAGCCGGAACGGTGAACAACCATGAACGATTTGATGCGCAGAGTGGAAGAAGGCATTCGGAACCAGAGCTTTGGTACCATGCTGGGGCTGAAAGCAGTGGCCGCTGAAGAGGGTCGCGTGACCATCTCCTGTGAAAAGCGGCCGGACCTTTTGCAGCAGACGGGCCTGCTTCACGGCGGCGTCACCGGGGCCCTCTGCGAGGCAGCTGCCGGGTATGCCGCCCTGACCGTGCTGCCGGAAGGCCACTCTGTCATTGGAGTAGAATATAAAATCAACTTCCTGCGGGCCATCACAGAGGACAAGGCCATCGCTGTAGCCAAAGTCATCAAGCGAGGCAGACAGCTTATCGTGGTGGATGTGGAAGCTTTTAACGAAGGCAGCGACAAAGTGGCGGCCAAGATGATTTTCACAGGAACCCCTGTGGAGGGATAAAACACAACCCGGGCTCCGTGAGAGAAGGTTTCTCGCGGAGCCCGGGTTTTTATTGTGCGGATGCAGCCTTTCCTCAGACCATCCACTTTTTTCGGAAAAAGAGGTAGGAAAACACCCCCGGCACCCCCACCCACAAAAGGAGGACTCCCAGCGTCAGCCACCCAACATCCAGCGACAGGGCCACCCCCGCCAGATAGAGCAGGGAGAGTGGAAGGGAGAGATATCCCAAAATCCGATGGGCTACAATCCAGGTTTCCTCGTCCCCCACTGTCCAGGGCAGCCGCAGCCCTGTGTGCCGGTTAAGGGGAATCTTTGGCGCCAAATTTCCCAACACCACAAGAAGGACCAGCACCAACAGGATGGTAAACATCTCCTCACCGTGCTCCGTCCTCTCCAGACGCCCTGTCTGCAGAAGGACCACCACCAGAATGCACAGAGCCACCACCACAAAGTCAAAGATGGTAATCGCCCGCAGGGTCAGCATTTTGGGGCTGCCCCTAGACAGATCTGTCAGCTCCTCCATGTGATGGTATAGGATGATGAGCGCCCCCAGAAAGCAGACCCCCATCAGGGTCAAGGCCGCCACCTGCACCGGTAGCAAAAGGGCGGCCAGAAGCCCTGCCGCAGAGAGGGCCAGGAGTTTTCCCCTGGTTTTATTCATAGGCACAAGAACCCTCTCCCTTCCTGTCAAAAAGCTCCTCCAGCTGCAGGTACAGCTCCTGCATAACCGTCATGTTCAGCGCATAGATGATCTGGTTCCCCCGGCGCTCAGCGGTGACAAGCTTTGCCCGTTTCAGCACATCCAAATGCCGGGAAATGGAGGGCTGCGAGATGGCAAAGTGGGCTGCAATCTCCCCCGCACTGCGGTTTTTCCACTTCAGCAGCTTGATGATCTCCCGCCGGTATGGGCTGGCTAGGGCCTGGAAAAAATCTTCTCCCATGGGATCCCTCCTCTCTATTTTCTATTATAGCTAAATTTGTCAAGGCACAGACGACGTTTCCCGTGCCCCCATTCCCGCTTGCCAGAACAGGTTCTCTTCCTTATAATATGACAAAAGAAACCGAAAAAGGAGCGAAGCAGCATGCGCATCACCATTCTTGTGGACAACATCCCCGGCTGCGGCCTAGAGGCCGAGTGGGGGCTGGCAATTTATATTGAATACCGGGGCCACACCATTCTTCTGGACGCCGGAGGCAGCGACCTCTTTGCCCAGAACGCCGCAGCCCTGGGGCTGGATCTGGGGGCCGTGGAGTTTGGTGTTCTCTCCCACGCCCACTGGGACCACGCAGACGGAATGGGTGCCTTCTTCCGAGAAAATCCCACGGCCCCCTTCTACCTCCGCCAGGGCTGTGGAGAGAACTGCTATGACAAAACCCCCGAAGGACTGCGGTATGAGGGCATCCAACCGGGCCTGCTGGCGGCCTTCTCCCATCGAATCCATTACGTCACCGGAGCCTTCTCCCCCTTGCCCGGGGTGACATTGGTCCCCCACCAAACCCCAGGCCTGGCACAGCGGGGCCGGGCCGCCAACATGTACCGCTGGGAAGGCGGGAGATGGATTCCCGATGACTACGCCCATGAGCAGAGCCTGGTCTTCCAGACGGAACAGGGGCTGGTCATTCTCAACAGCTGCTGCCACGGCGGGGCGGATAACATTGTCCGGGAGGTGGCCGCCACTTTTCCAGGGCAGCCCATCCACGCCATTCTGGGCGGGTTTCATCTGTATGAAACCCCTGAGGAGGAAGTCCGGGCCTTTGCCCGCCGGCTGCAGGAAACCGGCGTGGCCCATGTGGTCACAGGACACTGCACTGGGGAGAAGGCTTTTCTCGTCTTAAAAGAGATCCTGGGAGACAGGGTCCAGCAGTTTTCCACTGGGTTGGTTCTGGAATTTTGAGGAAAAATTTTTGACATTTTTTGCGATTTGTTCATACATTTGCGATAAATTATCTTTGTTCAGG
>DBEYYM010000172.1:0-8600 GCA_048184675.1 Evtepia sp.
CTGGAGCAGCCGCTGGCTCTGCTCCTCCACCTGCCACCAGTTGGCCAGGTTGATTCCCCCCAGCAGCACCACCAGCAGGGCGGTGACGGCCACCATGGCGGTGAGAATAAACTTTCTTTGCAGGGTCTTTTTCATGGCCCGACCTCCAGGGTGTACCCCACCCCACGCCGGCCTTGGATAACCACCCGAGAGCCCAGCTTCGCCAGCCGCTTGCGTAGGTAGGATAGGTAAACCCACACCGCCCCCACCTCGGCTTCCGTGTCATAACCCCACACCTTTACCAGCAGGTCCTCGGAGGACAGGGAGATCCCCTGGTTGCGCATAAGGGTCTCCATGAGCCGGTATTCCAGCTTGGGCAGGGTCACGGTCTCTTCTCCCCGGCTCAGCTGGAAGGACGCCAGGTTCAGCGCCACATCGCCACACCGGAGGATTTCCGGGGTAAATTCCTCCCTCCGGCGGAGCATGGCCCGAATTCGGGCCAGCAGCTCCCCCATGGCAAAGGGCTTGGGCAGGTAGTCATCGGCCCCTAGGTCCAGGCCGGCAATGCGGTCCTCCACCTCCCCCTTGGCGGTGAGCAGGAGCACCGGGGTCCGGCAGCCCCCTTGCCGCAGGCGGGAGAGCACCTCCAGGCCGTCCAGCTTGGGCATCATAATGTCTAGGATGATGCCGTCGTAGTCCCCTGTCTGGGCATAGGCCAGGGCCTCCTCCCCGTCAGCCACGGCGTCCACCAGATAGTTGTGATAGGTGAGGATATCCACCACCGCCTCGGCCATGGTGGGCTCGTCCTCGGCATAGAGCAGCTTCATGGGGGCCTCCTTTCTCGGGTTCTCACAAAAGTTTGACTTTCCGGGAAACTTCCCTTAAAATTTTAACAAATTCCACCAGATGGGGTCAAGGAGCTTTTCCAATGGGATTTCTTTTGCTGCTGCCGTTTTTTCTTCTCCGCTTCGGGCTGCTGGCCCGTCTGGACCGGTCTGCTCTCCAGCGGGCGGCCCGGTTTGCCCCGATGGTAGGCAAGGAGCGGGCTGCCTACTGGGTCTACCAGCTCTCCACCGGGGCGGTCATCCTCTATCCCCTGTGCCTTGGGATTCAGCCCGCCCCTGTCTGGCTGCTGGTCCTGGCCCTGGCAGTTTATGGAGCCGGCCTGGTGCTCCTCACCGCTGCCTGCCTCCACTTTGCCCGGACAGATTCCACGGGGCTGTGCCGGACAGGGGTCTACCGCTGGTCCCGGAACCCCATGTATGTGGCCTATTTTCTGGTCTTCCTGGGGTGCGCCCTGGCCACCCAGTCCTGGGCGCTGCTGGGGATGGTGGCAGTGTTCCAGGTCTCTGCCCATTGGATCATCCTGGCAGAGGAGCGGGCCTGCCTGGCCCAGTTTGGCCCGGACTATGCCCAGTATATGGCCCAGGTGCGGCGGTATCTTTAAGCCTCCTGCGCTGGATAGAAAAAGATCCGCCGTCCAACGACGACGGATCTTTCCTTATCGATCGAGATCTCAACCGGGATAACGCAGGGGCTCCCGGCGCTTGTGGCCGCTGCGGGCGTGGTAGCGGTCGATGATGGCCTTATCGGCCTCGGTGGCCTCGCCGGTGGTAATATACTTATCGATGGCGGCATAGGTAACCCCCATGTCCTCCTCGTCGGTCTGGCCCTCAAAGAGGCCGGCGGAGGGGGCTTTGGTGATGATGGACTGGGGGGCATTCAGATACCGCAGGAACTCGAAAATCTCCGTGGCGGTGAGATCGGCAATGGGGTTGAGGTCATAGGCCCCGTCCCCCCACTTGGTGAAGTATCCCATGTGGTACTCGCTGGCGTTGCCGGTACCGGCCACCAGACGGTTTTCGCTGGCGCCGATGGCATAGAGGGTCAGCATCCGCAGCCGGGGGGCAATGTTGCTGATGGCCGCCGGGGTCAGGGTGGCCACCTGGGAGATGGTCTCCATGGCCAGCTCCTTCTGGGGGGTCAGGTCGATGACACGGGTTTTGATGCCGAACTGGTCGGCCACTTCCATGCCGTCGTCCTTATCCATGGTAAAGTTCCGCTTGGAGCTGCAGGGCATGATGACGCCCTCGGTGTTTTCACAGGCCATCTTGCACAGGATGCCCACCAGGGCAGAGTCCTTGCCGCCGCTGTTGCCGAAAATAATGCCGTCGGCATGGGCGTCGGCGATGGCCTGCTGGATAAATTTAACTCGTTTTTCCGTTTCTTCCGCATAGTTTCGCATGGTCGTTGGCTCCTTTCCCTCAGGGGATCGTGGTGGCCAGAACCCAAAAGGTCCCGCCGCCGGTATTGGATCGGGAATGCGCCCCCAGGGGCTCATTCCACGGTGACAGACTTGGCCAGGTTCTTGGGCTTATCGATGTCACAGCCGTTGGCCCGGGCCACATAGTAGGCAAACAGCTGCAGAGGGACCACCTCTGGCAAGGTGTTAAAGATGGACTCGGTCCGGGGGACAAAGATCACATCGTCGGCCTCGGCAAAGATCTGGCGGTTGCCCTCCAGCACCACGGCCAAAACCTGGGCCCCTCGGGCCTTAACCTCCTTGATGTTGCTCATCATCTTGTCGAAGAGATGCTCATAGCAGGCCAGGGCAATGACAGGCCGGTCCTTTTCGATGAGGGCGATGGTGCCGTGCTTCAGCTCCCCAGCGGCGTAGGCCTCGGAGTGGAGGTAGGAGATCTCCTTAAGCTTCAAAGATCCCTCCATGCTGGCGGCGTAGTCCAGGTTGCGGCCGATGAAGAAAATATCGTTGTGACCGTGATATTTCTCTGCCAGGGCAGGCAGGTTGGGGTTCAGGTCGATGGCCCGCTGGATGAGGCTGGGGAACTGGAGGATGGCTTCGATGAGCTCCCGGTTCCTCTGGTCATCCAGTCTGCCCAGGCGGCGGGCTAAATACACCGCCAGCAGGTCCATAACGGCCACCTGGGTGGTGTAGCCCTTGGTGGTGGCCACGGCGATTTCCGGGCCAGCCCAGGTGTAGATCACGTCGTCGGCCAGCTTGGCGATGGTGCTGCCCACCACGTTGACAATGGCCAGCACCCGGGCGCCCCGGGCCTTGCACTCCTTCATGGCGGCGATGGTGTCGGCGGTTTCGCCGGACTGGGAGACCACCACCAGCAAGGTGTGCTCATCCACCAGTGGGTTGCGGTAGCGGAGCTCCGAGGCCAAATCGGCCTCTACGGGAATCCGGCAGAGCTCTTCAATGACATACTTGCCCACGCTGCCGGCGTAGAAAGCCGAGCCGCAGGCGGTAATCATCACTTTGTTGATCTTCTTCAGGTCTTCGTCCGACAGGGAGAAGTCGTCCAGAACCACCTCCCCGTCCTTGATCCGGGGCTCGATGGTGGACTTAATGGCATGGGGCTGCTCCATGATCTCCTTGAGCATGAAGTGCTCATAGCCCCCCTTTTCCGCTGCGGCAATGTCCCAGGTGATCCGGGCCACGTCCTTCTGGGTCTCTCTGCCCAGGCTGTCGTAGACGGTGATGGACTCGGGGGTGATGTCGGCAATTTCGCCATCCTCTAAGTAAATCACATTTTTGGTATAAGCCACCAGGGCAGTGACGTCGGAGGCGAAATAGTTCTCCCCGATGCCCACCCCCACAATCAGGGGGGCGGCGTGGCGGGTGGCGATGAGGCGGCCGCCCTCTTCCGCGCAGAGGATGCCCAGGGCATAGGCTCCCTCCAGCCGGGCCACAGTTTTCAGCACGGCCTTTTTCAGGTCGCCCTGGTAATACTGCCCCAGCAGCTGGGCGATGACCTCGGTGTCGGTCTCGCTCTTAAAGGTCACGCCCTTGGCCTTGAGCTCTTCCCGCAGCTGGGCGTAGTTTTCGATGATGCCATTGTGGACAATGGCGAACTTATCGTCGTTGCTCATGTGGGGGTGGGCGTTGACGTCGCTGGGCTCCCCGTGGGTAGCCCAGCGGGTGTGGCCGATGCCGGCGAACCCGGGCAGGGCGGCGCCCCCCTGGGTTTTGCTGTCCAGGTTTTTAATCATCCCGATGGTCTTAATCATCTGGATCCCATCCTGGCCCAGCACCGCCATGCCGGCGGAGTCGTAGCCTCTATATTCCAGCTTCTTCAGCCCATCCAGCAGGATGGGTGCTGCGTTCTGGCTGCCGGTAAACCCGACGATTCCACACATGTGTGTTTCCTCCTTTTATTCCGTGTGCCGGGGCACACAACAGTGATCGCCCGGGTATTTCCAGGGCGTTAGGGCTGTTTACCCAGCAGGCGGCCCATGACCTCCTGATAGGCGCCCTCCACATTGCCCAGGTCCCGGCGGAAGCGGTCTTTGTCCAGCTTCTCATTGGTGTCTTTGTCCCACAGGCGGCAGGTGTCGGGGGAGATCTCGTCGGCCAGAACGATGGTGCCGTCGCTCAGGCGGCCAAACTCCAGCTTAAAGTCCACCAGCTTGATGCCGATGGTCAGGAAAAAGGCCTTCAGGGCGTCGTTCACCTGGAAGGCCAGGCGGACGATGGTGTCGATCTCCTCCTTGGTGGCCAGCTTCAGGGCCAGGGCGTGATAGGAATTGATTAAAGGATCCCCCAGGTCGTCATTTTTATAGGAGAACTCAATGGTGGGCTCGTCAAAGACGATGCCCTCTTCCACCCCATAGTTCTGGGCAAAGTGACCGGCGGAAATGTTGCGGATGATGACCTCCAGGGGGACGATCTCCACCTTTTTCACCACGGTCTCCCGGTCGCTGAGCTCCTCTACGAAGTGGGTGGGCACCCCCTGCTGCTCCAGCATCTGCATGAGACGGTTGGTCATCTGATTGTTGATGGCTCCCTTGCCGGAGATGGTCCCCTTTTTCAGGCCATTAAACGCGGTGGCGTCATCCTTATACTCCACAATGAAGCACTCCGGGTCATCGGTTCGAAATACCTTTTTGGCTTTTCCTTCGTAAATCTGTTCCAGCTTTGTCATTGTTCATCGACCCTTTCCTAACTGGTTCACCTGCAGCGGGCCTGGGCTCCTGCACTGAGCTTAATTTTCTGGGCGGCCCAAAGGGAACCGCCGGTTAATACCTGCTTATTTTCCCACAAACCTGCCGAATTTGCAATGCCTTGTTGCGCGGTTTTCTGATTTTCCACGATGCCGCCAAAGGAAAGAAGACCTTTCCCCGCCTCCCTGTACAAAACCCATCCTTATATAAGAAAGAAAAACCACAGAAAGACGACTTTTTTCTTGACAGGCCAGCCGGAGGATACTATAATCGGAGCGAGCGGACGAGTGCTTCGAAATCGAGGCTTACTTGTCTTTTTTCATGTAATGTGTAATGGGAAAGGGGAACTGACCTTATGAGCAAATACACCAAGGAAGATATCATCCGCATGGTAGAGGAAGAGGGCGTCGACTTCATCCGCATGCAGTTCACCGATATGTTCGGCCAGGCCAAAAACGTGGCCATCACCGCCTCTCAGATCCAAAAGGCAGTGAGCAACCAAATCTCCATCGACGGCAGCTCCATCGAAGGCTTCACCCGGATCCATGAGTCCGACCAGTACCTCTATCCCGACTTGGATACCTTCACCATCCTGTCTTGGTATGAGCAGCAGGGCAAGGTGGCCCGCCTGATCTGCGACGTGTGCAACCCCGACGGCACCCCCTTCATCGGTGACCCCCGGGGCACCCTCCAGCGGGTGCTGAAGCGGGCAGCCGATATGGGCTATACCTTCAACGTGGGCCCCGAGTGCGAGTTTTTCCTGTTTGAAATCGACAAGGACGGCAAGCCCACCACCAAAACCAGCGACGAGGCCGGTTATTTTGACCTGGGCCCCATCGACCACGGCGACTACACCCGCCGGGAGATCTGCCTGGCTTTGGAGGCCCTGGGCTTTGAGATTGAGGCCTCCCACCACGAGTGCGCCGCCGGCCAGCACGAAATCGACTTTAAGTACGCCGACGCCCTGAGCGCCGCCGACAATATCATCACCTTTAAGCAGACCGTGAAGAAGATCGCCTATGCCAACGGCCTTCACGCCACCTTCATGCCCAAGCCCATTTACGGCACCGCCGGCTCCGGCATGCACATCAACATGTCCCTGTTTAAGGACGGCAAAAATATCTTCTTCGATCCCGACGGGGAGCGGGGGCTGTCTAAGGAGGCCTATTCCTTCATCGCCGGCCTGCTGGCCCATGTGAAGGGCATGACCGCCATCACCAACCCCCTGGTGAACTCCTATAAGCGCCTGGTCCCCGGCTACGAGGCCCCCTGCTACCTGGCCTGGTCGGCCTCCAACCGCTCGGCCCTTATCCGTATTCCCGCTGCCCGCGGCCAGTCCACCCGGGTGGAGCTGCGCAACCCCGACCCCTCCTGCAACCCCTACCTGGCCCTGGCTGTGTGCCTGGCCGCCGGTTTGGACGGCATTGAAAAGGGCATGACCCCCCCGGAAGAGATCACGGAGAACATCTTTGAAATGGACGCCGACGAGCGAGCCGCCTGTGGCATTGAGGACCTGCCCGACTCCCTGGAGCACGCTCTGGTGGCCCTGGAAGCTGATCCCCTCATGGCCGAAGTTCTGGGTCCCCACATCTTCACCCAGTACATTTCCGGCAAGGAAAAGGAGTGGGAAGAGTACTGCACCCGCGTTTCCAGCTGGGAAATCGCCAAGTACATGGTTCTCTATTAAACCAAGCGCCCCAACCGGGAGAAACCCACTGCGGTTTCCCCCGGTTTTTTATGGAGTTTTGCATATTTATTCGTATAGTTATCTTATTATTCATTTTTGCCGTCATTCTTTACAAAATCCATGAAATTTTACCCGCATTGTTTTTCTTGCAGAAATGTAGTTTCACATTGACGGAAGTGGGTTTTTCCGGTATACTTAAATGTTAGAAAATTACGTTTTCCCCTGAAACTTTCCCCAAAAACAACTGTATGTATGGATGGAGGGACACGATGAAAAAAGCATATCTCTATTTGGAAAACGGTCAGGTCCTAGAGGGGCACAGCTTCGGCGCCTCAGGCACCGCCATAGGTGAGCTGGTCTTTACCACCGGCATGACCGGCTGCGTGGAGAGCCTGACCGATCCCAGCTACTATGGCCAGCTGGTGGTCTACACCTTCCCGCAGTTTGGCAACTACGGCATCTGTCACAAGGACAAGGAGAGTCCCCACTGCCAGATGGGTGGCGTGGTGGTTCGGGAATATTGCGAGAATCCCTCCAATTTCCGCTGCGAAGAAACGGTAGACGCCTTTCTGAAAAGCCAAAACGTAGTGGGCATCGCCGGGGTAGACACCCGGATGCTCACCCAGATGATCCGAGACGGCGGCGTCCTCAATGCCATCATCACCACAGAAGAGACCCAGCCCGATTGGGAGGCTCTGAAGTCCTACCGGGTTACCCAGTCGGTGGAGAACACCAGCGAGAAAACAATCAACGTCCGTCACCCTGAGGGGGAAGAGAAATTCTCCGTGGCCCTCATCGACTACGGCGCCAAGGAGAGCATCGCCAACTCCCTGCTGGCCCGGGGATGTAAGGTCACCATTTATCCCTACAGCACCCCTGCGGAAGATATCCTGGCCGCCGGCCACGACGGCGTCATGCTCTCCAACGGCCCTGGTGACCCGGCAGACAACACCTTCTGCATCCAGCAGATCCAGAAGCTCTTTGGCAAGCTCCCCATGTTTGGCATCTGCTTGGGCCACCAGATGATGGCCCTGGCCGCCGGGGCCAAGACCAAGAAGCTGAAGTTTGGCCACCGGGGTGCCAACCAGCCCGCCATGGACCTGGAAACCGGCCAGGTCTCCATCACCAGCCAAAACCACGGCTACGCCGTGGACGAGGCCACCCTCCCCGGCACCGAGGGCAAGCTCCGGTATATTAACGTCAACGACGGCACCTGCGAGGGTGTGGATTACCCCGCCTACCACGCCTTCTCGCTTCAGTTCCATCCCGAGGCCCACGGCGGTCCCCTGGACTGCCTGACCGCCTTTGACCGCTTTACCGATATGATGAAGGAGGGTTTGTAATGCCGAAGGATACGTCTATTAAAAAAGTTCTCGTCATCGGTTCCGGCCCCATCGTCATCGGCCAGGCCGCTGAGTTCGACTACGCTGGCACCCAGGCCTGCCGGGTGCTGAAGCAGGAGGGGGTGGAGACCGTTCTGGTCAACTCCAACCCCGCCACCATTATGACGGACAACGCCATGGCCGACGCAGTTTACCTGGAGCCCCTAACCACCCAAACCATCAAGCGCATCATCCAAGAGACCAAGCCCGACAGCCTGCTGGCCGGCCTGGGAGGCCAAACCGGCCTGACCATCGCCATGGAGCTGGATCACGAGGGCTTTTTGAAGGAGCACAACGTCCGCCTCATCGGCACCAACGCCGACGCCATCGACAAAGCCGAGGACCGGCAGCTCTTTAAGGACGCCATGGCCCGCATCGGCCAGCCCACCATCCCTTCAGACACCGCCCACGATATTGAGACCTGCGTGGCCATCGCCAACCGCATCGGCTACCCCGTCATCGTCCGGCCCGCCTTTACCTTGGGTGGCGCAGGCGGCGGTGCCGCCGCCAATGAGGCGGAGCTGCGCATCATCGCCCAGACCGGCCTGGACGCGTCCCCCATCACCCAGATCCTGGTGGAGCGG
>DBEYYM010000173.1:0-19833 GCA_048184675.1 Evtepia sp.
TGTGATCACAGATTTTCCATTTCTTCATAGCCTTCCTCCTTTCGGCTTTGCCAGGCAGCCACCAGGCCCCCGGCCACGCAGGCAACGGAGATCACGATGAGGAGGGCGCTGCCGCTGCCCAAAAAGAGCAGCGCGCCCCCGGCCAGGACGAAAAAGGCCATGTTCCACCGGTCCCGGCGGAGCCCCGCCGTGAAGCAGGCCCCGGTGACGCCCAGCCCGATGCACAGGCACAGGCCGCTGGCCCATCCCCCAGAGATGCCCAGGGGGAGCAGGGTGTGGAATAGGGGCGCCTGCCACAGGGTCAGGTCCAGGGTGTTGGGCCCCAGAAAGCCCCCCTGCCAGCCGTAAAACCAGCACAGCCCCATCAGCACCAGGGCCTGGACCCACCAGAAGAGCAGGTAGACCAGGGTGTTGTAAATCCCCTGCCAGGCCAGCACCCAGCCCGGGGACAGGGACAGCCGGGCCATGGTGTACGCCGGCTTGTGCTTCCCCAGCCCGGTGGTGGCGAACAGCAGGACCGCGCTCACCACCCCAAACCCCAGGAACAGGATGACGGAAAAGAAGGCGGTGCACTGGAGCAGCGCCCCGTAGAGAGAGTCCGCCTGGCGGAGTTGGAACAGGAAAACCAGCCACTGGACCACGCCGCAGACTGCCAGGGTCAAAAGCACCTGCCAAAAGCTGTGCCGGGCGAAAAGGCAAAACAAGGATCGGTGTTGTCTCATAGGGAATCCTCCTCCCACAGCTGGTCCACCAGGGCCAGGGCCTCCTCCTTGGACAGGCCCATGGCCTTCATGGCGGAAAGGGTGGAACGGACGTCGGCCTGGACCAGCTCCGCCTTCACCCGGGCCTGGGCGGCCTGGTCGGCCACCACGCAGCTTTTGGCCCCGGTGTGGGACTGGATGAGGCCCTCCTCCTCCAGCAGCCGGTAGGCCTTCTGCACGGTGTTGGGGTTCACTCCCAGCAGGGCGGAAACCACCCGCCGGGAGGGGAGCTCCTCCCCGTGGGCAATGGTCCCCCCGGCGATGCCCCCCTTCACATAGCGGAGGATCTGCTGGTAGATGGGAATGCCGTCGGTGAGGAGGAGATCGGCGAAAGAGACCATGGGCACAACCTCCTTTCAAAGTGTATTATTCGAATAATACGGTCTTTCTGAGTGTATTATAGAAGTAATACGGTTTCTTGTCAAGGGGGTAGGGGGATTTTTTGGGTGTCTGCGGAAGTTCTGCCCCCCTCCAAAGGAAAAAACACCCGCCGTGGTTTTCCACGACGGGTGTTTTGCGTTGCGGGGTTATTTCGATCAATCGAAGCCCAGACCCAGGTAAGCGTCCTGCTGGGAGAAATACTTGGAGTGCAGCCCCAGGTCATACCACTTAATCATGCCGAAGGCCTGGGTGTAGCTGCCGGGCAGCCCATCCCAGAAGGCGGGGGTGCGGACGTGGTAGCGGGAGGCCTCCATGTTTTTGGCGATGACCTCCACGGCCTTGGCCATTTTGTCGGTGGGGATCAGCAGCTCCTTCACCAGCAGGCGGCGCTTTTGCACATACTCAATGGCGGCGCAGCCCACCACGCCGTCCACCTCGATCTTGTACAGGTCGCCGTAGGCCAGGTGGCTGCCGATTTGCTGGAAGGTAATCATGTGGTCGTTGTAGGCCATGTGGAAGGTGCCCTTCAGATAGCCCTCCCGGATCTCGTTGTACTCCTGGGGGGAGATGGTGGTCATCACAGCCCCGCCGGTGTCGCCGGAGAGGTTGGAGGTGAGGAACTCCACCTTTCGGGTGGCGAAGCACTCGTCCATGCCCAGGGCCTCGAAAAACCGGTGGAGGGAGGGGGAGGCGGGCACCAGAACCATGGCCTTATCCCCCCGCTTCTGGAGGAACTCGTCGGCGTATTTCAGCAGCTGCCGGGCGTGGCCCTGGCCCTGCATATAGGGGTTGGTGGCCAGGGCATAGACATAGCCCACGGGGACGTCGGTGCCGTCGGGCAGCTGGATGGTGCCGGGGAGCATGGCGGCCATGGAGTCCACCTCTCCGTCGTCATCCACCACCAGGACCTGGTCGGTGGAGCAGAATCTCTGATAGAAAATATCCACATAAGCGCTGGGATCTCCAAAACATTTCCGCCAAAGGTCTTTCAGCTGGGGAAGCTCCTCTGGCTTCGCGGGGCGAATGGTGATCATGGGGGTGTCCTCCTTTATTGAGATGAGCCGCCGCATAGGACGGCACAAAAATTAGACAGCGTGGCGTTCCACCGCGCTGAAGTTCACTTGGAGATAGTCGGGATAGTAGGAGAGCTTGGCTTTCCGCAGGCCGGGCAGCCCCATATCGTCCTCCCGGTCCAGGTAGCGGACCTGGGGGTGGTGCTGGCGGACATACTGGGCCATGGACCGGTTCACGGCGGGATAGGCCCCCTGGATCTCTCCCCGGGCCCGCTCAAAGTGGACGTCGAAGATGGTATCCGTCAAAGGCGCGCCCAGGCTAAAGCCAAAGATCTCCCCCTGCCAGTGGAGGACGACGCCCTCCAGCCCCAGAATATGCAAGTGGTTTAGAGCCAGGACCAGGGCCTGGTGCTCGTCGTCCAGGGAGGACAGGCCCCCGGGGGTTTCCCGGGTCAGGGCCTCCTGGTGCCAGGCGGCGTCCAGGGCCAGGCAGGCGGGGATGTCCTGGGGGGTTAGGGGCGCCCAGGTCCAGCCGGGGCGGTTTTCATCCAGCCGGTGAATGTGGTTGCGTTTGGCGTGGAGCTTTTTCCCCGGCAAATCTGCCAGGCGGTCGACAGAGTAGAGGTAGTCAAAGCCGTCCCGGACCTCCTGGAACAGGAACCGGCCGGGGTAGTGGTCCTCCAGCCAGTTTTTGTGATAGAGGGTCAGGCCGATCAGCCGCAGGGGCTGGCCTTCCGCCCGGGCGTCTTGGGTCAGGGCCTCCAGGGCGGGGAGGGGGTCTCCCTCGCCTACGGGCCAGAGATAGGAGTGGCCCCAGGAGCTATTGAGCCGAACCAGCAGCCGCCGCTCCAAGGGGGCGTATTGAAAGCCATAGGCGTCTTTCCAGCAGAAGAGGACAGGGAAGCTATAGTTGCACAGGGGCAGGCCCTCGGCTGCCAGCAGGGGCTGCACCCAGGGGCCGTCTTCCGGTGCGGGGGAATGAAAGGGTATCATAAAACCTCGGTTCAAAGGGTAATGGTTTTTACGTCGTACTGATTGTTCCGGGCGATCTGGTCCAGGCGGATGTCCTCGGGCACCGAGGAGATCAGGTTATAGGCTGCGCCCTGGTGCTTGGCCCGGCCGGTGCGGCCGATGCGGTGGACGTAGTATTCCCCTTCCTCGGGGATGTCATAGTTGATCACGGCATCTACGTCGTCGATGTCCAGGCCTCGGGCGGCCACGTCGGTGGCCACCAGCACCCGCAGCTGACCGGTGCGGAAACTGGACAGCACCTTCTCCCGGACCTTTTGGCTCAGGTCTCCGTGGATGCACTGGGCGGCGATGTTCTTCATCTGCAGCAGGCCAGTGATCCGGTCGGTGGTGTTTTTGGTGTTACAAAAGACGATGACCCGGTCCAGCTGCTCCTTTTCCAGGATGGCGGCCAGCAGGTCCACCTTGCCCCCCATATCCACCTTGATGCGGTACTGGCTGATCTGGGGGCGGTTTTCCTGAACGGGCCGGACCACGATCTCCACCGGGTCGCGCTGGTAGACCCAGGAGATATCCATAACCTCCCGGGAGATGGTGGCGGAGAACATGCCCAGGTTCCGGCGGTGGGGGATCTGCTTGAGGATGTGGGTGACGTCTTTGATAAAGCCCATGTCCAGCATCCGGTCGGCCTCGTCCAGCACCACCGTTTCCACTTTATTCAGGCGGACGGTGCGGCGCTTCATGTGGTCCATTAGCCGGCCGGGGGTGGCCACCACAATTTGGGGGCGCTTTTTCAGCATGTTGATCTGCCGGTCGATGGGCTGGCCGCCGTAGAGACAGGCCACCCGGATGCCGGGGAGAAAGGCGCACAGCTGGCGCAGCTCGTCTTGGATTTGGAGGGCCAGCTCCCGGGTGGGGGCTAAAATCAGGCCGGTGACGCTGGTGCCCTCGGGGTCGGTGTGCTCCACCATGGGGATGCCGAAGGCGAAGGTCTTGCCAGAGCCCGTGGGGGCCTTGGCGATCACGTCTTTCCAGTCCTTAAAACAGGGGATGGCGCCCGCCTGCACGGGGGTGGCCAGGGTGAAGCCCTTTTGGTCCAGGGCCTTCAGGATCCCCTGAGAGAGATTCATTTCGCTGTATCGCAGGTCGAGATCGACCTCAATGCCATTGATTTCCATATAAACGATCCTTTGCCCGCCGGGCAAAGGCCGGCAGGTCTCATTGAAATACTTTATATATTACATTTCATCATAACACAACTGAAGACGGGTTGCAAGAGGGTTATAGGAGAGGAAAGGAGATCCCGCGCCAAAGGCGGGCAGGCAAACAGGGCGCTTCCTGGAGGGAAGCGCCCTGCCTCTGTTTGGGGCGCAGAGCGGTTAGGAATCCAAAAAGTCTCCGTGATACTCCGCATCTGTCAAAGGGTACCCCAGCCCGCGGGGGGCGCCGTCGGACCAGGAGGAAAGCTCCATCTGCACCACCCGGTCCCCCTTCACCAGGAAGAGGATGGTATCCAGCACCCCGGTGTCCAGGGCCTCCGGGGTGGCCCCGGGGGAGAAAACCCAGCAGGCGTCGTGGTCCACAATGCCCCGCTGCTGGGGGTTGTAGAGGCTGATGTCCTGGGGCTGCTGGTAGCTGAGGAAGGCCTCGGGATAGGCTGCCTGCAGCGTTGCCAAGGTGTCGCCCACCTGAATTCCCCGGGCGGTCTTACAGCCGGGGTTGATGGTGGACAGGAAGTTCACCAGAGAGGGGGAGGGGGTTTCTCCCCGGTAAACGGCTTCCGTCCGCAAATCGGTGTAGCTGGAAAGGGCCAGGCCGTTAAACTGCCAGGTTTCCTGGCTCATCCAGCACAGGGCGGCCTCGTCCTCCGCCTGGGCCCGGATGATGTTCATGGGAAGGTAGGGGCAGGCCTGGGACCAGCTCTCCTCATAATAACCCAGGCCCACGGTCCAGGGGACCCCGGGGCGGGTGCCGTTGGGCAGGGGGAACTCAACGGACAGGGTCAGCTCTGCCGGCCGGGACTGGGCCCCCTCCGGCAGGTAGAGGAAGAGATCTTCTTCGGGGATCCAGTCCACCCCCTCCACGGCGGAGACCGCCTCTTCGGTCATCCAGGGGTCCTGGGCGGCCGAGACGGGCTCTGCTGCGGGGCTGGTCTGCACCGGCCCCAGCACCGCCCCGCAGCCGGCCAGAGCCAGGGCCACCAGCCCGGCCAGCAGAACCATGGACCGGGTGGGCCTCCGGGACCCCAGCACGTTCAGCAGGCGCTCCTTTAGCACCTTGGTGTCCTCACTAAGGGTGGTGGCCAGCACCCCGGCGGGCAGAGGCTGCCCGGCGGCCAGGTCCACCAGCAGGCGGCTGTAGTCCTGGCGCTGGGCGTGATCCATGCCCAGCACCGCCCGCTCGTCGCAGGCCAGCTCGCAGGCCCGGTGAATCTCCCGGCGGAAGAGATAGAGGAAGGGGTTAAACCAGTGCAGGGCCACCACCCCCGCCACCAACCACTGGAGCAGGAGATCGTGCCGCTGGTGGTGGGTGAGCTCGTGGTGGAGGATGTGCCGCAGCTCCTCCTCCCGGCCCTCCTCCACGTAAGCCAGCCGGGGCACCACGATGGTGGGTCTGCTCAGGCCGATGAGCATGGGGGTGGGCACATGGGGGTTGCACAGCAGGGTGACCTCCACTCCGATCCACAGGCTGTGGAGGACCTGTTCATCGGCGGGTCGGGGGGCCTGGCTGGTCCGGGTCAGCTTCCGCCGGAAGCGGTGGTAGGAAAAGAACACCCACCCCAGGCTGACCACTACCCCTGCCAGCCACACCCAGGGCAGAGCTTGAAGGACCGCCCGCTCCGCCGGCACCAAAACGGGGTCAGCAGGGGTGGCGGCGGGGGTCTGGACCGGCTGGCTGGAGCTTTCGCCTGGGTTTTGGGGCGCCGGCTCCTGGGCGGAGACCTGCCCGGTGATGACCTGGACCACCGGGGTCTCTGCGGCGGATTCGCCCAGCAAATCCAGCCCGCCGCCGGGTAGCCCCACCGGCAGCACCAAGCGCAGCAGCACCAGCAGCCACAGGTAATATCCGGCAGCCCGGGAGATGCGTTTCCCCAGGGCCCGGGTGGCCACCAGCACCACCAGGCCCAGCAGGGTGCCGGCCAGGGAAAGTTGTATCACTGTCCAAAGAAGGTTTGTCATAGGGGTCGTCCTCTCTTGGTCTATTTTTATCGTCCTGCTGTAAGTTTATAACAATAGACCTCCTTTGTCAATGGCTTTTTTCCAAAGGACGAAAAAACGCCCAGACCCCCTGGAGTGGGCCGGACGTTTTGGAAAGGTCAGCTGTCGCGCCAACCACGGTTGGCGTTGCGGGCCTGCTGGAGGTAGTCTTGGTCGGCGGTCTTTTTGCTGGGGACGAAGTTTTGGGCGGGGGTTTTCTGCTTGCCCTTGCTGCGGGCGTAGAAAAAGCCGGTGATGGAAAAGACCAGGGCGCCGAGGAAGTTTACCAGCAGGTCTTTCATGGTGTCGATGAGGCCAATGTCCAGGTAGCCACCCACGCCCAGGTCCCCGCCGTTCACCTGCACCTCCTGGATGCCGTGGATGGTGACCACTTTGTTGGCGTGGGTGGGGTCCAGGGTCACAGACCGGATGGTGTGGATGACAGTGTCCTTCTGCATGTCGGTGTGGAAAAAGGTGTCCATGCCGAACTCGAAAAACTCCCACAGCACCCCGATGGTCATGGAGAAGCAGAAGGCCACCAGGGCCAGAAAGAAGGGGGAGAGCTCGAAGGTGAGTTTTTCATTGTCATTGAGAATCATCACCAAGGAAAAGCCCACAGCGGCGGCCAGAAAGCCGTTGAGGGTGTGGAGCATGGTGTCCCAATGGGGAACCGTGACGTAGAAGGCGTTGACCTCCCCCAGGATTTCGGCGGCGAAGATAAAGCAGAGAATGGTGATCTCCAGGGGCGGCGGCAGCTCGATGCGCAGCTTCACCTGGAGCCAGCTGGGCAGGTAGAGCAGGGCCAGCGCCAGCAGGCAGAAAAAGGCGCTCTCATAGTTTGCCAGCATGATCTGGCGGACCAGAGCCACGATGATGAGAATGCGCAAAACGGTAAAGACCAGGAAAGAGCTTTTATGCTCCCGCAGCTCCTTCTCCATGGCCTGGCGGAAGGTCTTTCGGTTGTTCCGGCTGGTTTCAGCGGAGGGGCGAGGGTGGTTTTTCTTTGCCATGGGGCCTCCTTTCCATGGGGTCTCAGCGGTTGATTGCTATGAGATTACCCCAGGGGAGGCAGTTTGTCAAGGAGAAAAGAGGGGGACGGGCTCTTTCTTGTTGGCGCAGGGCCGGGAGGGCGCGGAAGGGGCAGGAACCCCTGTGGCGCCCAGGGGGGTTCCCTTAAACATAAAACCGAAATTGCTGCAACAGGGCCCCCACATCTTCGTCCCCCACGCCATAGCGGGCAATCAGCTGTTTCTGGATCTGCTGCAGGGCTGCAAGGTCTTGGGTGTCGTTGGCGGTTTTGATGGCGGAGAGGTAACGGTTGTAGTCGGTGGTGTTCATGGCGAAGTCTCCTCAATAGGCGCTTAGATGATGGACGTCCAGGCGCTTTCCATACATTTGCTGGTAGATTTTCTGGATATCCTTGCCATAGCGCGCCCGCTTTGCCCCGTCTGGTTCCGGCAGGGCCATGGAGAGAAAGGGCCAGTCCACGTCGTTGTTGTGCAGGGTTGCGGAGAGACCCAGCTTACCGTACAGCCGCGTGCCCTTGTCGCCCCCCAGGCGCTTTGCCTGGCTGGCCACCATGGCCGCCTCCAGCTGCTTGGCCTGGGCTGGCCTTTGGGCGGCGGAGGTCAAATAGGCGCCAATGGACCGGCCAAGGTCCTCGTTTCCAATGGCAACGCCAATCCCGGTGGGCGTGATGACAAAGAGGGATTTTTGGGGCAAGGTCTCATAGAACTCCAGAAACTGCAGGGCCTGGGTTATGTAGTTGCTGTAGTTGGGCAGGGCCGCCTGGTCTTCTGTGGCGGCACCCTCTGGTTTTTTGGGCCTGGCGATGATCAGCACAAGGGCAATGGCGAGAAGAAAGACAACGATAAAAAGCCATTCCATGGAGTTCTCCCTTTCGATTTCTTATTGTACCCATTTTGGTTATCTTTTAGATAACATGATAGCATACAGAAAAAGTATTTGCAAGGCTTTTTGGGTACTATAAGATACCTAAAAAGGAGTCTGATAGTTATGACCGACAGGGACTGGGCGCTGGCCAACGCCATACGAACGGCCAGAATGAAAAAGGGCTATACCCAAGAGCAGCTCTCCGAGCTTTTGGAAATCACCCCCGGCCACTTAAAGCACATGGAGAGCGGAAAGCGAAAACCCTCGGTCCCGCTGCTGTTTCAAATGATGGAGCTGCTGGACTTTTCGGCGGACGAGCTGGTGTTCCCAGACCGGGGAAAGACCCCCGTTCTCCACACCGATGGCCTGACAGAGGGGGAAGTGGAAGCCCTGGCCCGGCTGATTGACGCCATGAAATCATAACGACCCACGGGATCTCCAAGAGACTCCCGTGGGTCGCTTTTTGTGGCAGATCGTTATTTCCCCACGCAGAACCGTTCGAAGATCCGGCTGGTGATGTCCTCCCGCAGGGTTTTTCCGGTCAGCTCCCCCAGGGCGGCCATGGCGGCCTCCACGTCGGTGAGCAGGGCGTCGGGGGTGATGCCGGCGGCCAGGGCCTGGCTGGCCCGGGCGACGCTCTCGGCGGCCCGGCGGACGGCGTCGGTCTGGCGCTGGTTGGTGAGAAGCTGGCCGTAGGCCTCCTCCTGGCTCTGGGGAAAGAGGGCCTCTGCCTGGGCGGTCAGGGCTTCCTCTAAAAATTCCAGCCCCAAGCCGGTTTTGGCGCTCAGGCCCACGGTGGTGAGGGTGTGGCCCCTTCCGTCTGAGGCGAAGAGAGGGGTTCCATAGCCGGGCAGGTCGCTTTTGTTGACGGCCAAAATGGTGTCGGCCTGGTCCAGGGCCTGGTTCAGCAGGGCGGTGTCCTCATGGGTCCAGGGCTGGGTACCGTCGCAGACCATGAGGATCACATCCGCCTGGGCCATGGCGGCCCGGCTGCGCTCCACCCCCAGCTGCTCAATGGGATCCTGGCTGTCCCGCAGGCCGGCGGTGTCCACCAGGCGGAAGAGGTGGCCGGCCAGCTCCACTTTTACCTCAATGGTGTCCCGGGTGGTGCCGGGAATGTGGGTGACGATGGCCCGCTCATACCCGGCCAAAGCGTTGAGGAGGGAGGACTTCCCGGCGTTGGGCCGCCCAATGAGGACGCAGGTGATGCCGCGGGCTAAAAGCTGCCCCCGCTGGCTGGTGCGGAGCAGGGCCTGAAGGGCCGCTTCCTGCTGGCCCAGCGTTTCCTGAAGCTGCTGGGTTTGGAAGGGGTCAAGGTCCTCATCGGGGTAGTCCAGCACGGCGCAGAAGTGGGCCATCACGTCGGTGAGGCCGCTGTAAATGTCCTCAATCCGCCGGGACAAAGCCCCTTCCAGCTGCCCAGCGGCCTGCCGGGCGGCGGCAGGGGTTTCGGCGTCGATCAGGTCAATGACCGCCTCGGCCTGGGTCAGGTCCAGCTTGCCGTTGAGAAAGGCCCGCTGGGTGAACTCCCCGGCCCGGGCCTGCCGGGCCCCGGCGGCCCAAAGGGCTTCCAGGACCAGAGAGAGGACCATGGGGGAGCCGTGGCACTGAAGCTCGGCCGTCTCCTCCCCGGTGTAGCTGTGGGGGGCCCGGCTGACAAAGGCCAGGCCGGTGTCGATGGTCTGGCCCGTCCGGTCCAGCACGACCCCGTAGAGGAGCTGGCGGTCGGGGGCGTCGGCCAGGGAACCCTTCCCCTTGGGGTGGAACACCTGGGCAGCGGCCTGGGCGGCCCCAGGGCCGGATAGACGCACAATCCCCACCCCTCCAGCTCCCGGCGGGGTGGCCACGGCGGCGATGAGATCAGACATGGGGGGCCTCCTTTCCGGTGGGAAAAATTTTGGCAAATCCACCGTAAAATTTTTTCTTGACAGGCAAGTTTGGCAGGCAAAAATGCATACACCGAGTTGTACACCTGGTGTGGAAAAGTCTGTGGACAATGTGGAAAAGCTTTGGAAAACTTCGGTTTCTTGGGTGACAGAAAGGTTTCCTTTTGTTGCATTTCATGCATTTTTGGAGAAAAAATGGTTGGTCAGAACGCACAAAAGGGGTTTTGTGTTGTAAAAGTGCTGAAAATTGGTGGGGATTTGCACTTTTGCACCGGGGGGCTTACCCTGGCACGGGGTGAGCCGGCCCGGAGGGCCGGGAACTGGGAGTGGTCGCAGCCCTGCCACGTGGGGGGGCGTACCCTTTGGGGTTGGGGTCGGCCCCAGGGCCGGTACGGGGCGTCGGCGCACACTGCGCCGTGGGTTTTTGCGCCGCCCGGCGCAGGGGCCCCATTTCTCTGGAGAAATGGGGGAAAGAGCACCAGGGGGAAAGAGGTTCTTTCCCCCTGGACCCCCAATCTCTGGTTTGGGGGAGACTTTGGGGCGGTGGGCCTAACGGGTTTCACTGGCCTGCGGCCCTTATCCTCTAGGCTCTACGGGCCCGCCCACCAGCTAGGCGGGCTGGGGCAGTTTTCGGAAGACTGCTAGGAGAGGGTGAAAGACTGCAAACATATTTTTCTACTTTGCAATGCTCTGTATCAGAAGAGAGTAGGCGGTTGAAGATTTTGTAATGTGAAGAAAGACTTACTTACGCCTTTCCCGAAGTGTCACACCCACAACCCCTGCGCGCCGAGCCGGCAGGCGCGCACGCATCCCACCTGCCGCGCTTGGGCCGCAGGCCCGTCACCAGGCCAACGGTACAACCCGAAGGGCCAGCCCCACTAGAGAAGAGGGGTCCAGGGGGGAGGAAACTCCTTCCCCCTGGTGTTCTTTCCCCCTTTCTTCCAAAGAAAGGGGGCCCCAGCCGGGTAGGCTGCCCGTCCGGCGAGGACACCCAGCGGTGCGGTCCGCACCACGGCCGGTACCCGGCCCCCAGGGCCGGATCACCCAGTAACAGGATACGGCACCAATCCAGAAGTAAGGAAAGGACCTTACTTCTCCTCCGCCACCCTCCTGGCGATAGCGCGGGCCGCCCGCACCCCAGAGGCCCCCGCCTGGGCCAGCCCCCGGGTAATCCCCGCGCCGTCTCCGGCGGCGAAGAAATTGGGCAGCGCCGTCTCCAAATCTGTGGAGAGCTTCAGCCGGGCAGAGTAAAATTTCACCTCCGCCCCATACAGCAGGGTGTCGTAGTTGGCTGTGCCGGGGGCCAGCTTGTCCAGGGCATAGATCATCTCAATGATGTCGTCCAGCTGCCGCTTGGGCAGAGCCAGGGAAAGATCCCCGGGGATGGCTGCGGTGAGGGTGGGATGGGTGGTGGACTTACTCATCCGATGGGCGTTGGACCGCACCCCCTTCACCAGGTCCCCAAACCGCTGGACCAGCACGCCTCCGGCCAGCATGTTGGACAGGGAGGCGATGTGCTTGCCGTAGCGATAGGGCTCGTCAAAGGGCTCGGTAAAGTGGTTGGACACCAGCAGGGCGAAGTTGGTGTTCTCGCTGCGCAGGCTGGGGTCGGAATAGCTATGGCCGTTTACCGTGTGGATCCCCTCCACATTTTCCGCCACCACGTGGCCGTAGGGGTTCATGCAGAAGGTCCGCACCTGGTCCCCATAGGCCTTGGTGCGGTAGACCAGCTTCGACTCATACACCACATCGGTGATGTGCTCAAAGACCAGGGCAGGCAGCTCCACCCGAACGCCGATGTCGATCTGGTTGTTGGTCATGGGCAGGCCCAGCTGGCGGCACTGACCGGCGAACCACTCGGCCCCGGACCGGCCGGGAGCGGCGATGAGGAACCGGGAAAGGAACTGGTCCCCGTCGGCGGTTTCCAGCAGGTAGCCCCCTTTCCCCTGGCGGATGGTGGCCACGGCGGTGTTAAACTGACAATCGATGTCCCCGCGCAGATCCTCGTAGATGTTGGTGAGGATGCGCAGGTTGTTTTCCGTGCCCAGGTGCTTCACCCGGGCCTGGAGCAGGTGGAGGTCAAACTCTAGGGCCCGCTTCTTCAGGGCCTGGGCCGCAGGGGTCTCTGTGGAGAAAACCTCCTTGGTGGCCCCGTGGGCGGTGTTGATCTCGTCCACATAGTCGATGAGGTCCATGACCTCCTTTTCCGGCATAAAGTCGGTGAGCCAGCCGCCGAAGGCGGTGGTGAAGTTATACTTTCCGTCTGAGAACGCCCCTGCGCCGCCAAACCCGCACATGGTGTGGCAGACCTTGCAGTCGATACACTCGGTCACCTTTCCGGCCACAATGGGGCAGCTTCGGTGATAGATGTCCTGGCCCTGATCCACGATCAGCACCTTCATCCCCGGGCAGCGGCGGCGGAGCTCGTAGCCGGCAAAGACGCCCGCTTCCCCGCAGCCCAGAATCACGGTATCATAGGTTTTCAGCATGGTAGATGTTTCCTTTTGGTTTCGTTATGTGATAGGTTTCGGAGGATGCCAAAACCAATTTATTCTATCATAAAAGCCTTGCTTGTCAAGGAGAATCCTGCCGGCGGCAGGGGCCTGGAAAACAGAAAAGAGAAGGACTGCGGTCCTTCTCTTTTTTCACAGAGGGAAAGGGCGGGTGCCGACCACCTGGCTGATCCGCAGATCCCCTTGCAGGGGGAGGCCCAGGGCGGTTAATACCGGCGGATGAGGGCCACTACCTTGCCAATGATCTGGGCGTGGGTGCCGTCAATGGGTTCGTAATCGGGGTTTTCCGGCAGGAGCCAAACCTGGCCGTTTTTCCGGGAGAAGGTTTTCACCGTGGCTTCGTCCTCAAACAGGGCCACCACGATCTCCCCGTTGATGGCCTGGAGCTGGCGGTGGACCACCACCAGATCGTCTGGGTAGATCCCTGCCCCCAGCATGGACTCGCCACGGACCTTCAGGGCGAAGTATTCCTCTGGGTGGGGGCCGGTTTGGAAGGCCACGTATTCTTCAATGCACTCCTCGGCCCAGATGGGGGAGCCGGCGGCCACGTTGCCCACCACGGGGATTTGGTCGGGGCCGGGCAGGTCCCCAGAAAAGGTGATGGAGCGGGTTTTGCCCCCGTCCCACTGGAGCAGCCCGGCGGCCCGGAGGTTATCCAGGTGGTATTTCACCGTGGAGGGGGAGCGGACCCCTACATTCTGGCCGATCTCCCGCAGGGTGGGGGGATAGCCCATGTCCCGGGTGAAGGTGCGGATGAAGTCGTAAATCCGCTGCTGCTTGGGGGTGAGGTTGGTCATGGCGGCGCCCTCCAAAAAATGGTGTGGTGTGCAAGATCCTGTGGTGCTCTCATTGTAGCACACCCAAGATAAAGTTGTCAAACAGATGTTCGAAAAAAGTCCCCCGGTTTGGAAAAACCGGGGGACTTTTGGTTCTTGAGGGCAGAAAAGGGGACTTTAATACTGCGTTGTCCACAAAGAGATCAGCAGCACAGGCACCAGCCACAGCAGCAAAAACAGGGACAGGTGCCAGGCGCACATGGCGCCCAGGGCTCCGGCGCTGGAGAGGGTGGCGGTGAGAACCACCCCCACGCAGGCGCTGATATTCACAAAGGCGCTGCTGAACAGGGCGGCCCGGCGAATCCGCTTGCTGCCGAGGATGGCCTGGGAGAAGGGAGCCAGCCCCTCCCGGCACAGCACCGCCAGAATGGTCGAGCCGTGGACCTGGTTGGGGGCTGACAGAATCACCCGCCGCTGCAGGTCGGGGAAGGTCAGCTGGTCCATGGGCAGCCGGCCCCACAGCCGCAGCCGGTGGGGGGTCAGGTTAAAGTCTCGGGTGACCATCACCGGAGCCACCCGGTGGGAGACCAGGGACTGCAGGGAGGGGATGATGGAGGGGTGAAGGGTATACTTCAGCACGAACATGCCCACCAGCTCCCGGCTGACGGCGCAGAACACTGCATCCTTGGCCCGGATGCCCGGAGGCAGGGCGATGCCCTGGCGGCTCATAAAGTCGCTGTTGCCCACCAGGATCTCCTGGCCTTGGCACTGACCGATAAGGCCGGTCTCCTGCATGACGATTTTTTCGATGGGAAGATAGCTGCCCCCCTCGGCCCGCAGGAGTTTGTCAAAGAGGTAGGTCAGCCCCGAGCCTGAGGCCCGGATCACTGAGGCGGTGAAGGACACCGTCCGCTCCATGGAGAGGCTGCCAAACACCCGGGAGCCGGTGAGGGCCACCGTGCCGGGGGGATAGACATCATGATCCAGAAGCAGAACGGCTTTGCACCCCTGGCCCGCCATTAGACCGGGCCAGCCTGCCAGGGCGACCCCCAGCTTGGCCAGCTTGCTCCCCAGCAGGCGCAAGGGCAGGTTTAGGGAGAGGGAGACCCCCAGTGTGGCCGAGGCGGTGAAGAGGGCGGACAGGGACCAGAAAATCAGCTTGGGCTGATGGTGGGCCACCGTGGTAACCAGAGACAGGCAGAAACAGGCCACCATCAGCACCGGGGTCAGCCGGCGGAAGCGGCGCTCGGCCTGGCTGGTGGTGCGGATCTGGCTGCCAAAGCCCTTGGGGGTGCCCAGCCACTTGCGGAAGACCGTCCGCCCGCCCAGGCCGTTGGGGTCCTGGGTGACCAGGTAGGGCTGGGACACCGAGGCGGCCACCCGGCAGGCCTGAAACTTGGCCGAGCGGTCACAGTACCGCCCCAGCAGGTGGAAGGTGAGCACCAGGGCACAGGGGGAGAAGAAGGGGATGGCTGACTCCCGCAGGGGAGTGAAGACCATGGTGACCCCGTCCACCAGGGTGAACAGGGCGGCGAAAAGGGCCAAGGTGTCCCCGTTGGGGGCCAAGTTGGTCAGCTGAAGCAGGCCTTCCTTCACCACATCCAGGCACAGCAGCAGGCAGACCAGGAAGAGGGCGAAGCTGCCCCAAAGGAGGATGGTATCCGGCAGCAGGCCGGTGAGGAAGGGGAACACGTCGCTATCCAGCAGGGCGAAAAGGAGCAGGAACACAGAGAGGATCCCTGCCGCGGTGCACTTGCCCTTGGTGGCCCGAAGGCCCTGGGCGTATTCTGCGGCCAGCTGCCCTGGCGGGGCGTCTGGGGGGACGGGCTCTTCAGCCCGGGGCTTGCGGTCCCGGAAGGGGTGGAAGCCCTCGGCCGCCGTTTGGGTTGTCGGTTGCTTGGTCTGTCCGCCAGGTTGCGGTCCGCTGGGCTGGGGACCGGGGGCCTTGGGGCCCGGTGGGGGCTGAGGGCCTTGGTCGGTCTGCTGCTCTGGCTGGTCTTGGGAGGGGGCTTGATCCGCTTGTCCCTCCTGGGGTGGGGCCTCTGGGGGCTGGCCGTCGGGGGAAGGACCCTCTTGGGAACCCTCAGGCTGCCCCTCTTGGCCCTGGGCCTCGGTTTCCTTTTCCTTCGTGGCTTTGGGATCGGGGGAGAAGACCAGAATTTCCGGGCCGTCGTCCAGGGGCACACCGGTCTCTCCCGCTTCCTGGGCAGGGGGAGGGGATGCCTGGGGGGGCTGCTCTCCCTGCGGGGTTTCTTGGGGCTTGGGGGCCTCTTTTGGGGGCTCCTGGGTGGGAGAAGGGCCTTGGTCGGCTTGGTCGCCCGCCGCAGGGGGTGCAGCGGCCGGTTGGCCGGCGGGTGTCTGGCTGGGGGCGGGCGCCGGCTGCGGAGTAGCCTTGGGGTCCTCCTCCTTGGCCGGTGAGGCTTTGGGATCGGGGGCCTGAGCAGGGGGCGCCTTAGGGGGCTCGGGAATGGGTGTGGAAGCGGTCTTGGGGGCCGCTGGTTTTGGCGGAGAAGGGGGGGCTGACGGGGCCCCGTTGGCGTTGGCCGGGGGAACCGGCGCCTTGGCGGGTTGCTTCGGCGCCACAGGGGCCTGGTTGGCCGGAAGAGGCTCATTGGCCGGCAGGGGCTGGTGCGCTGGCCGGACGGGCTGGGCCTTGGGCGGCGGGGAAGTCGGCTTGGCAGGGGCCACAGGCTGGGGAGAGGTGATCCCCGGCTTGGGCTGGCTGGGGGCCGACGGCTTGGGAGCTTGGGGCTCCACAGGGGGCAGGGGGACCGAAGGCCGGGCCGGGATTTCCGGCGGGGTAAAGTCGGCATATTCCCATAAAATATCCCCTAAGCTAAAGTTATTGTCGTCTGCCATAGAAATGCCTCACAAATCGGAATCACAGACGCTGCCGCAGGGCCTCATACAGGAGAATGGCGGCAGCTGCGCTGGCGTTGAGGGAATTGAGCTTCCCCTTCATGGGGATACTCACCAAAAAGTCACAGGTTTCAGAGACCAGGCGGCTCATGCCGTCCCCCTCGGAACCGATGACGATGGCGGCGGGCCCTTTCAGGTCAGCCTGGTACAGGGAGGTGGGGCCGTCGGCAGCGGTGCCGAAGACCCACAGGCCCTCCTTTTTCAGCTCCTTGAGCAGGGAGGGCAGGTTGGCCACCCGGGCCACAGGAATGTGGGACACGGCCCCGGCAGAGGTCTTGGCCACCACGGCGGTGAGGCCGGCGCTCCGGCGCTTGGGGATAATAACCCCGTGGGCCCCGGCGCACTCGGCGGTGCGGATGACCGCCCCCAGGTTGTGGGGGTCGGAGAGCTCGTCACAGACCACGATCAGGGGGGGCTCCCCCTTGTCCCGGGCGGCCTGGAGGATGTCCTCCACCGTGGCATACTCCCGCACGGCGGCCACGGCGATGACCCCCTGATGGGCGTGGGTGCGGCTCATGCTGTCCAGCTTCCGCTTGTCAGCGTCGGCCACCACGATGCCGTGGCTGCGGGCGGTGGAGGCGATGTGGCCCAGGGCAGAGTCCACCTCGCCTTTCATAATGAAAATTTTATCGATGTTGGTGCCGGCCCGCAGGGCCTCGATCACCGCATTGCGCCCCTCGATGATGCCATCGGCGGGGGCCTCCTCCCGGGCCCGTTCCGGGCGGGGGTGTGGGAATTTTTCTTTCATAACACTCCAATCTCAGCCGGAAAGGCCGAAGGAAGAAATTTCAGGACAAAAATGCAGAGAATCTGCATATTTTAAGTATTATAGCATGGATTCCAGGGAAGAAAAAGCCCTTTTTCCCGGGAAATTTCGGCAGGGGCAGGGGACCCGGCGGTTCCTGCCCACCAATTCATATTTTGTTCATACCTGTGTAACACCCCGTTCCTTGCAATAAAATGGGAAATATGGTACCATGATCCTATCATACTGGGAGGAATTTCCTCTCCCGGCATCGAAAGAGCCACAGGCGGAGGGATAACCCGCCTGCTGACGACATAAACCAGAAATATCGGGGGGAGTTTCCCCCGGAACGGAGGACAGATACCGTTGAGTTCCAATCAAAACAACAAAGGCAAAGGAGGCGGCCAAGGCCCCCGGAAAAAGGGCTTTGTGGTGGGGGCCATTCTCTGGGCCCTGGTCCTGGTCATCTTTTTTAATTTTTTGGCCAAGGAAATCTCCAATGCCGGCACCAAGGAGGTCCCCTACTCCGAGTTTATCCAAATGATAGAAGAGGACAGAGTGGCCACCGTGGAAATGGCAAATAACAAATACACCTTTTACCTGACCGAGGATATGCCCGACGGCGCAGCCGAGGGCGCCAACCAGGACCTGGCCGAGGTCCTGGCCCAGCAGATGGAAAAGGGAGGCGCCACACGCTATGTCACCTCCCCCCTGGTGGAGGACGACCCCGACTTGGTCCCCCTGCTGAAAGCCCATAACGTAAAGTTTTACTCTCCCATGGTGGAGGAATCCTCTTACCTGATGAGCCTGCTGCTGAGCTATGTGGTCCCCATGGTGCTCATGGTGGGCCTGCTCATCTTCCTCATGCGCCGCTTGGGCGGCGGCATGGGGGGCCTAGGAGGCGTGGGCAAGGCCAACGCCAAGGTCTACATGGAAAAATCCACCGGCGTCACCTTCGCCGACGTGGCCGGCCAGGACGAGGCCAAGGAGTCTTTGGTGGAGATCATCGACTTTCTCCACAACCCCGGCAAATACACGGAGATCGGCGCCAAGCTCCCCAAGGGCGCCCTGCTGGTGGGCCCGCCGGGCACCGGCAAGACCCTGCTGGCCAAGGCCGTGGCCGGAGAGGCCAACGTGCCCTTCTTCTCCATCTCCGGCTCGGATTTCGTGGAGATGTTTGTGGGCGTGGGCGCCTCCCGGGTCCGTGACCTGTTTAAGGAGGCCAGCAAGGTGGCTCCCTGCATCGTGTTCATCGACGAGATCGACACCATCGGCAAATCCCGTGACAACCGCATGGGGGGCAACGACGAGCGGGAGCAGACCCTGAACCAGCTGCTGGCGGAGATGGACGGCTTTGACCCCACCAAGGGGGTCATCCTCCTGGCCGCCACCAACCGGCCGGAGGTCCTGGACCAGGCCCTGCTGCGCCCGGGCCGCTTTGACCGCCGGATCACCATCGACCGGCCCAACCTGGCTGGCCGTCTGGCCACCCTCCAGGTCCACACCCGCCGGATCCGCCTGGCTGAGGACGTGGATCTGAAAAAGGTGGCCCTGGCCACCGCCGGCTGCGTGGGGGCCGACTTGGCCAACCTGGTCAACGAGGCCGCCCTCCGGGCCGTCCGTCTGGGCCGCCGGGCAGTGAACCAGCAGGACCTTCTCTCGGCCTTCGAGTTGGTCATCGCCGGCACGGAGAAAAAGGGCAGCGTGCTGACGGAGTTTGAGAAAAAGCTGGTGGCTTACCACGAGGTGGGCCACGCCATGGTGGCCTATAAGCAGAAGAACACCGAGCCCGTGCAGAAAATCACCATTGTCCCCCACACCCAGGGGTCCTTGGGCTACACCCTGCTCATGCCCGAGGAGGATAAGACCGAGCTGCGCACCCGGGATGAGCTGCTGGCCCGCATCGCTGTCTCCATGGGCGGCCGGGCGGCAGAAGAGGTGGTGCTGAACACCATGACCAACGGCGCCGCCCAAGACATCCAGGACGCCACGGCCGTTGCCCGGAACATGGTGGCCATGTACGGCATGAGCGACCGGTTCGGCATGATGGCCCTGGCCTCCAAGCGGAGCCAGTATCTGGACGGAGGCTATGGCATGGACTGCGCCCAGGACACCGCCGCCGCCCTGGACGAGGCCGTCCGGGTGATTCTGGACCAGTGCTATGAGACCGCGGTGAACATCCTCAAGGACAGCCGTCAGGAGATGGACCGGGTGGTGGCCTATCTGCTGGAGAAGGAGACCATTACCGGGGCCGAGATGGTGGCCATCATCGAGGGCCGGGACCCCGAAACGGCGGACTCGCCCCTGCTGGCCCAAGAGGCGCCAAAAGACCAGGCGCCCCAGGCCGCGCCTGCCGTTCGGCCGGAGCCCTCTGCCGGGGGGGAGGGGCTGTCTGTTCCAGAAGCGCCCACCCAGGAAGAGGCCGGGCCCAACACACCGGAGTGATCCAAAGCCTGTGCCGCTGGAGCGGCACGGGCTTTGTTTTTCCGTCCCTTGACGGGAGCGGGGGCGTCGCGGCCCTGCCACGTGGGGTGTGCCGTACTCTTCGGCTGGGGGCCGGCCCGGAGGGCCGGGGACGGGGAGCTGTCGCAGCCCTGCCACGTGGGGGGCGTACCCTATCACTGGGTGATCCGGCCCTACGGGCCGGGTACCGGCATTGGAGCACCCTGCTCCGTAAGGGCGCCTGCCCGGCGCGGGGCCCCCTTTCTTGAGAAGAAAGGGGGGAAAGAACCCCAGGGGGAAGGAGTTTCCTCCCCCCTGGACCCCTCTTCTCTAGTGGG
>DBEYYM010000174.1:0-10757 GCA_048184675.1 Evtepia sp.
GTCAGAGACCGTCATATTCTTGCTCGAAAATTGGATCTTCATAATGATGACTCCTTTCTTAAGCCCTCTTGGGCTCAAGCCTACGGTAACGGTGTCCGATCCATTGAAATAGCTCCTCTCTATTTCTATTGTTATTATAGCACACCACTTCTTGTTTTGCAAACATTATTTTTAGCGTTTTCCACAATTTTTATCCCTGCCAAATCAGCCCCGCGCTTCCCGCAAAAAAGAGGCGCTTCCCGAGGCTCGGGAAGCGCCAAAGCAGGAGAATGGAATGAACGATGTCATGACGGACAACACCTTCCGCCGCCATTTATGGTATACCATTTTTTACCAATGGTCAAGGGTGCATCCCGTCGGATTTTGTCGGCGGCAACATTTTCCAATCTTCTTTCCGTTTTTCACAAAAACAACGTGACTTTTCTCCAGAGCCATGGTATACTGTGCATGTAAGGTCGAGGGCTTCCCTCTTCCTTACCCCTACGAAAGGAGCTGACATTCATGAAATTTACCTTCACCGACAAGAAAGTGAACATTCCCACTCGCGTGCACACCTATGCAGAGAAAAAAATCGGCAAGCTGGACCGTTATTTCCAGATCGAGCCCGAGACCTCCATCGTCTTTAGCGTGGAGAAAGGCCGGAATATCCTAGAGGTTACCATCCGTTCCGGTTCCACTGTCATCCGTGTGGCTGAGAGCACTTCTGACATGTTTGTCTCCATCGACGCCGCTGTGGCCTCTATTGAGCGCCAGCTTCGCAAGAATAAGTCCCGCCTGGAAAAGCGCCTGCGGAAGGAAGCTTTCGAAGCTCTCCCCGACGAGGCTTACTTTATTCCCGAATCCGACGAAGACGAAGAGCCCTCCTACCAGTTGGTCCGTACCAAGCGCTTCTTCTTCCGTCCCATGAGCGTTGATGAAGCCATCCTGCAGATGAATCTGGTTGGCCACACCTTCTTTGCCTTCCGCAATGAGGACGAAGGCGGCGCCTTCTCCGTGGTCTATCAGCGCAAAGACGGCGGCTATGGCATCATCGTCGACCAGGACTGATCTCGTTTTTCTCCCCATGGCCCGTTTGGGGTTTCCATAAAACAAGACCATTCAACCAAAAGGTCCGGCAGGAACTCCTGCCGGACCTTTTTTGTGTCGGCTCAAACAAATCGCTTACACCTGCTCGCCCACCACAACAGAAGAGCTGGAAGAGCCGTTGGCGGGTGCGGGTTCCTGGCCATAGGGGTTGTTGGGGTCGGCGGAAGAGCAGCCGGCCAGCAGAGCCAGAGACATAAGAGCGGCCATACATAGAGCGATCATCTTTTTCATAAGGGGATTCCTCCTTCGGTGTTCTAAACTCTCTCTTCGAGATGAGGCTGGTGCCATGGGAATAGTATCTACCTTTTCCCATCATTTTTCAAGCATTTTGTCCAATCTCTCGGAAAATTTTTTGTTTTGCACCAATTCGCTTTGTAATATTTGTACAAAAACACAACATTTTCTATGTGGAAATTTTCCCAAGAAAACACCTTGGACAAATGGCCGCCCCAGAGGCCCGGTTTTCCCCGTCTAGGGTTAATCCTCCAGCTTCAGGTCTCCCTCTTGAATCCAACCGGCCTTCCGGCAGGGGATCCCAATCAGCCAGGTGAGGATTCCCGGCAGCAGGAAGCAGACCAAAACCATGCCCAGCCAGTCCATGGCGCCGATGGAAGCGCGCAGGCCATTTGCCATCTCCTCTACCCAGCCGGTGTATACTCCGATGGGTCCCACCAGGCCGCAGGTGCCCATGCCCGAGGACACCGGGGTCCCGTTCATCTCCAGGTGGAACAGGCAGGTGGCGATGGGGCCGGTAATGGCCGATGCCAGGGTGGGCGGGATCCAGATTCTAGGGTTGCGGACAATGTTGCCCATCTGAAGCATGGAGGTACCCAGCCCCTGGGACACCAGACCGCCCCACTTGTTCTCCCGGAAGGAGAGCACCGCAAAGCCCACCATCTGGGCGCAGCAGCCGGCCACCGCTGCGCCCCCGGCCAGGCCCGTCAGCCCCAAGGCGGCGCAGATGGCTGCGCTGGAAATGGGCAAAGTCAGCGCAATGCCCACAATCACCGAGACCAGAATGCCCATGAAGAAAGGCTGAAGCTCCGTGGCCCACATGATCACACTGCCCACCCAGGAAGCCGCCGTGCCGATGGGAGGGGCCACCAGGTAAGCCACCCCAACGCCTACCAGCACCGTAACAATGGGCGTGACCAAAATATCAATTTTGGTCTCTTTCGACACCGCCTTGCCGCATTCAGCCGCGATGATGGCAATCACCAGCACCGCCAACGGCCCGCCGGCGCCCCCCAAAACATTGGTGGCATAGCCCACCGGCACCAGAGAGAAGAGGACCAGCGCCGGCGCCTGCAAGGCCGACCCGATGGCCACCGCCATCGCCGGCCCTACCATGGCCGAGGCCAGGCTTCCCACGGTATAGGCCGTAGCAGCCTCTCCCGCGCCCAAAGTGATCACGGTTGCTGTTAAAAACCCAATGTGGAACTGCGTTCCCAGTGTGTTGAGAATGGTTCCCACCAGCAGGGTGCAAAATAGCCCCTGCGCCATGGCGCCCAGGGCGTCCACCCCATAGCGTTTGGCAGAAAAAACAATGTTTTTCCGCCGAAGAAATGCACGAAATCCTTCCATAATGTCTCCTTTGTTTTCCCAGTTAAAAATAAACCTTACATGTGTCAAGACACATGTAAGGTTTATTGTAATCTCTTTGTAGCAGCTTGTCAATCCCCACTTCGGGGTTTCACTGGTTCTTTTGCTGTGTATAAAGGATTCCCAGCTGTTCCAGGTCGGCGCACACCCGCTCGTAAGCCTCTTCACTGGGGCAGCGCAGGTTGTGAATGTGGATCCCATCGGTAAGAGAGGACAGCGGCGCGATGTCTTTGGACTTTTCCACAAACTGCTTTACGTCATACCGGGAGGCCAAGCTCAGCTGGCCGGTCAGCTGGCCGTAGAGAGGATGCTCCACCACTACGTCAATCACTGTGCAGCCGTTGTCCACCATGGTCAGCAGCTCGGTCTCCATCTCCTGGGTGGTGTGGATGCAGGCCACCGCCCGAACAAGGCCTGTGGTCTCCCCCAGCTTATATCCCCGGGGCGTTGCCACAATATCCAGGCCCGAGGCCCGCAGCAAGGCAATGTCCCCCACAATGATCTGCCGGCTCACGGAAAACTGCCCCGCCAGCGCCGTGGCGCTGATGGGCTGGTCTGCTGTCAGGGTCCTGGCAATGATCTTTCTCCGTTCCTCCGCCTTCATCCCCGTTGTGTTCTCCTTTCAAAGGCTGTGCTGGTGCTCCACAGGGGTTACTTGTGGTGGGTCAGCAGGTCATACTTAATATCCCAGAGCTTCTGGGACAGGTCCACATAGTAGTTGTGGGGGTTGTCAAACCGCTTCACCTCATCCCACAGGGTCTCCATCTGGGCCTCGCAATACTTCTGGATTTCCTCCAGGGAGGGCATATCATACACCAACCGGCCGCCCACGTAAATGGGTTTCTGAAGCTCCTTGGCAGTGAAGTTGTTGATGGTCTTTTTCTTCCAGGTGGCGTCGGGGTCGAAAATGGTCAGGCTGCCGTCAGTGTTCAGGTTGCTCCGCACGTCCTCGTCATAGGTGCACAGCCAGTCCCCGATGGCCTTGCCGGTCTCGTTGCCATAGAGGCGGTAGACCCGCTTGTATTGGGGGGTGGTGATCTTGGCCACGTTCTCACTGAGCTTGATCTTGGGGATCACATTGCCCTGGTCGTCCTCATAGGCCACCAGCTTATAGACGCCGCCAAAAACGGGCTCACTGCGGGCGGTAATCAGCCGCTCGCCCACGCCAAAGGAATCGATCTGAGCCCCTTGGATCAGGAGATCCTGGATGATGATCTCGTCCAGGGAGTTGGAAACGGTGATCTTACAATCTGTCCAGCCAGCCTCATCCAGCATCTGACGGGCCTTCCGGGTGAGATAGGCCATGTCACCAGAGTCCAGGCGGATGCCGCACTTGGTCAAGCCCTTGGGTTTGAGGACATCGTTGAAGGCCCGAATGGCGTCGGGAATGCCGCTTTTCAGGGTGTTATAGGTGTCCACCAGGAGGACGGGGTTATCGGGATAGATCTCACAATAGGTACGGAAGGCCTCATACTGGGTATCGAAGGTCTGCACCCAGGCGTGGGCCATGGTGCCCCCGGCAGGAACGCCGTAGAGCTGATCGGAGATGGTGCAGGCCGTCCCCTTGCAGCCACCGATGAAGGCAGCCCGGGCGCCGTCAATGGCGCCGCTGGCTCCCTGGGCCCGGCGGGAGCCAAACTCCAGTACAGCCCGGCCCCGGGCAGCCCGGACGATCCGGTTGGCTTTGGTGGCGATGAGGCTCTGGTGGTTGATGGTCAGCAGCAGGAAGGTCTCCAGCAGCTGGGTCTGGATGGCGGGGGCCCGGACGGTCAGGATGGGCTCATTGGGAAAGACCGGGGTCCCCTCGGGCACGGCGAAGATGTCGCCGGTAAACTTAAAGTTGGCCAAATACTCCAAAAAGCCCTCGTCAAACATGTTCCGGCTCCGAAGATACTCGATGTCCTCAGGCTCAAAGTGGAGGTCCTCGATATACTCAATGACCTGCTCCAGGCCAGCCGCAATGGCATAGCCCCCCTTGTCGGGCACGCTGCGGAAGAAGAGGTCAAAGTGGGTGATCCGGTCTTTATAGCCGGCCTTGAAGTATCCGTTTCCCATGGTGAGCTCATAAAAGTCACACAGCATGGTCATGTTCAGCTTCTTATTTGTGTTCATGGTAAGATCCTCTGTTTCTTTGATAGGGCAGGTTCGCCGCCCCAAACTCAAGCAGGTCCGTTCCTCTTCAGACCTGGGGATGCTCTTTTATGAAAGCCAATTCATTATATGCCTAAACAGGTGACAAGTCAATAGAAGCTTTCAAAGATTGGAATCCCCTTTTGAAAGTTTAAGAAACATTATAACCACTTTTTATTAAAACCGCAATGGATTCCGTCAAATTTCTTGCAGATTTTCCGTTTTTTCTTCTATCTACAAGAATTCCTGCAAATGATTGTGCTCCTAGCACCGTCCAGGGCAGATCTGCTCTCCCCCGCTCCACCTCTATTGGCTGGAACAATTCATTCCAACTTGTTTTCCTGATCCCGGTCACACGCTCCGTCTGCCAGCTCCTGTGCCGCTGCCCGCGTCTGCCGGGCAGCCAGCAGGTTATAGCCCATCACACTAACAAAGACGATCCCGCCCCCCACCAGGGACAAACCGCGGATGGTCTCCCCCATGACCACAGCCACCAAAATGGGGTTCAATATGGGCTCAATACCAGAGACCAGCGCAGCAGACACCGGCGGAGCATACCGAATCCCCGTGGTCAGGAACACATAGGCCAGGCCCAGCTGGAACACCCCCAGGAGGGTGGCATAAAAGAGCGCCTGGCTGCCAAACTCCGTCTCCTGCACCAGAAAGGGAAGGCCAATCACCGCCCCCATGCTCTGGCCCAGAATGGTGGCAAAGAGGGGGTCTCCACCGGGCAGCTTGTTCATCATAAAAACCCACGCGTAGCCCACGCCGGCCAGAACCGCAATGGCATCCCCCAACAGCTTCCCCGTCCCCAGGCTATCCAAAAAGAAGCAGGCGATGCCGCCAAAGACGAAGCAGCAGGCCAAAAGATCCAGTTTCTTCGGCCGCTCCCGAAAAAACAGCCACAAACTCAAAATCACAAAGGCCGGCGCCGTAAACTGCAGCAAAATGGCGTTGGCCGCTGTGGTGAGTTTGGTTGCCAGGGCGTAGCAGATGGTGCTGCTGCACACCGCCAGGGCGCCGATGAGCACCCCTTTGGTCAGCCGCATCCGGTGGTGGGTGATCTTGGCAAAGAGCAGGAGGATTCCCACAGACAGGATGCTTCGAAACCCGTTAATCGACATCCCCTGCCAGGGGATCATTTTCACACATAGCCCGCCAATGCTAAAGAGCACACAGGCAATAAACACCATCACAAGACCTTTTCTCTCCCCCACAAAAATCCTCTCCTTTTTCATTCTGGGGCAGGGGCGCTCCCCCAAACAGGGAAAAAGCCCAGCGAATTTGCTGGGCTTTTTCGTGCATCAAAAGAACATAGAAACGAGAATACCGAATCCTTATCCAAACATATTCGGCAGAATCAGCTTCGGCAGGAAGGTTGCCACAGCAGGGACATAGGTCGTAATAATCAGCGTGGGGATCCAGGCAAAGCAGATGAACATCATGGTGGGGGACAGCATCTTATTGATCTTAGCCCCACAGACCCGGCCGCTGAGATACAGCATGGGCGCCGTGGGCGGGGTGATGTTCCCCATGCCCAGGTTGACCCCCAGGATGGCCGCAAAGTGCACAGGATGGATCCCGATGCCCTGGATAATGGGCAGCAGAATGGGGGTGCACAGCAGGATGCCGCTGGTGTCGTCCATGAGCATGCCGATGATGACCATGAAAACGTTAATCATTAGGAGGATCAGATACTTGTTGTCCGTCACGCTCAAAAGGCCCTGGGCAATCTTGGTGGGGACGTTGAGCATGGTCAGCAGCTTGCTGAAAATCATCACCATGAAAAACATGACCATGATGACACCCGTGGTGCAGGCCGACTCTGTCAGGGCTTCCTTCAGCGCCTTCCCCTTTAGGCCCTTGTAGATAAACAGGCCGCAGGGAATGGCATAGGCCACGCTGATGGCCGCCGCCTCTGTGGCCGTCATAATACCGCCGTAAATGCCCCCCAGAATGATGATGGGCATAATGAGAGCGGGAATGGCATGTCCCGTGGCCTTACCGGTGTTGCGAACCCACAGCCGCTTGCTCTCAATGGGCGGCTGGATGATGTCCAGCTTCCGGCACATCACAGCGTTGACAATGCACAGGAAAATCACCAGGATAATGCCGGGCACGATGGTAGCGGTAAAGCAGGCCAGCACCGAGGTGCCGCTGGACCAGGCATATAGGATCTGGGCCGAGCTGGGGGGGATGAGCAGCCCCAAGGGACATGCCGCCGCCAGCAGGGCTGCCGTGTATCCCTTGGGATAACCGGCCCTGGTCATCCGGGGCTCCATCAGCGCGCCGATGCAAGACAGGGTGGCAGAGGCACTGCCGGAAATGGAGCCAAACACCGCGCTGGTGATGACCGCCACAGCGCCAAGGCCGCTTTTGATCCGGCCCACGAAGCGCTCCACCAATCCAATCAGCGCGTCGCCAATTTGTCCTTTCTCCATGACCTTACCGGCCAGAACAAACAGCGGAATGGCCAGCAAGACGGTAGAGTTAATCTGGGTATACCCGCTGGCCAGCAGGGTGTTGGGGCTAAAGTGTAATGTGTACGTGATCCACAGAAAGGCCCCGCCAAAGGCAAAGGGGATAGGCATGCCCAGAACCAGGCCGATCACCAGGATCAAGATGCTGATAAGAACTTGAATTTCCATTACTTCTCCCCCTCCTTATCCAGCGCATCCTTTCCAGGAGCTTTTTCCTGGTCCTCCCGCTGCAAATCCTGGGCCAGGAGGGCCTTGGCCTCTTCCGTGGTGGGAAGCGTGATATTCGGGTATTTCGCCTTCAGCTTCTCCGAGGCATAATCGCCGGGGTTAGGCTCTGTAAAATACCCCACCGTTATCAGCCGGTACACATCACGAATGAAATAGGTTACATGGTAGAACGCCATAAGCAGGAACCCGAAGAACACCGCCGACTTGGGAATGACCAGCGGGATCTTCAGCGCCGTGGACAGACCGCCCTTGACGATCTCCCCTTGGAAGAAACGGATGGCCCAGATCAAAACAATGATATTGACCACAATGGTAACAATCTCTGCCAGCAGCGCCACAATATCTTTGGCCCGGATATTTTTAATGTAGACATTCAGCAGGTCCGCCTTAATGTGGCTGTTTTCGTAGCTGCCATAAACGGCGCCCATGAAGTAAAGCCAGAAGGCGAAGAGCATAATGACCTCATCCGAACCATAGAAATTTCCTTTGAATACATACCGGAGGATGACAGAATAGACCATGCAGGCGGTGGAAACCACACTTCCTGTAATCATCAGCCATTTCACCACGGTATGGAGAATTGTCCAAAACTTTGTCTGCATAAATTGAAAACCCGTGCTGGACATTCGAATTCTCCTCCCTTCTCTGATTACATATAGCAGGTAAAAACAGCCAGGCAGCAACGCAGGGCCTGCAGGCCTGGCGACACATATGATACTGCCTGCACACACGCAAGGTGCGTGCAGGCAGTATTCTCTCAGGCAAGAATGGATCCCAGTTGGTGTGGCATCAGGTGTTGGCTTCAATCAAATCATTCAGGATGTCTTCGCCAATGTTCTTAGAGAGCTTAGGCCAGGTTGTCTCAATAATGTGGTTGCGGTATGCCTCCAGTTCCTCATCGGTCAGTTCCAGAATCTCAATGCCGTAGTCCTTCATGGCCTGCAGGGCATCGGCGTCGCCCTGCTCTGCGGTGGAAAAGCTCTTCACAGATTCCTCCATAAAGGTATCGGTGATCAGCTTCTGCAGATCCTCAGGCAGGTTGTCATACACACTCTGGCTCATCAGGAAACCAATGTTTTCTGCAAACACGTTGTAAGGAACATAGTACTTCACCACATCCCGGAAGTCGCTGTAATTCAGCTGGGGGGTGCCGCCAATCCAGCCGTTGCAGACGCCGGTCTGCATGGCGGTGTAGAGGTCGGCATAGGCAATGGTGGTGGCAGAGAAGCCCATGTCTTCGGTGACCAGGTTGTAAACCTCAATGGCAGGAGCACGAACCATCAGGCCGGCCTTGCTGGCATTCACATCATTGTAGTTGTCAGGATAGCTGGCAAAACCAAAGCCAATGAGGCCTTCCACATACATGCCCAACAACTTAATGTTCAGGTCGCCCATAATCTCAGTGTACTTATTAAAGAAGTAGGAGCCTTCCCCGAAGGCATCCTCCAGGCCATCGTACCCGTTAATCAGATAGGGGATGAAGTTCATCTCCAGCCGGGAGTCATACTCAGAAGGGATGGGGATCAGGGCGATGTCCACTGTGCCTTCACTTAGCTCCTGGAAGGTCAGGGTGTAGTCTCCCAGCTGGCTGGAGGGATACAGGGTCACGTCCAGGCGGCCGCCGCTTTCGCTTTCCAATTTTTCCTCAATGCGAGCCAGGGCAGCATAGCCCAAATGCTCTTGGTTGTAGTGGGTGGCAATGCGGAGAGAGTAGGTCTCCCCGTCCCCACTGGTTGAGCTTGTGCCGCCGTCGCCGCTGCCGCAGCCGGCCAGCAGAGTCACGCACATGGCCAACGCCAGGGTGATTCCAAGAAATCTTTTCATTTTTGTTCCTCCTTTAGTCGTGTCGTCTGCGCCTTCTTTACTAATTCATTTCGGCAACAATTACTTCTTGCCGGTACGCACGTAGTGCAGCAGGGCTTCCTTGTCCAGGCCTGCAATGCCCAGCTCTTCCAGGCCGCAGCCTTCGGCGCGCCAGTCCTTTTCGTGGACCACATTGATGATGTCGATAAAGCCGTTGGTCAGAGGCATGGGCACGCCCACCGCCTCAGCAATGGCGGCCCAGGGCACCAGGCCATAGGGGATGTCCTCGGTGAGGTAGCGGCTGTTGATGTCGTTGGGGCCACAGATGGGGGTCAGGCCGATAGAGCCGTGGCCCTCTTTGTACAGGTCCTGCCAGGTCCACGTATAGTCGTCGGGGCGGCCGGCAAAGTCCTCCATGGGCCGCAGGTTATAGCCCAAAACATTGCCCAGGGCCTTGCGCTCTTTGTCCATGGCGATGTTCAGGCGGCAGGCCGAGGGCGTCCAGCCGTGCTCGTAGAGGTAGAAGCTCACCTGAGGGCTCTCGATCCGGGAGATGTTGAAGAGAACGGGACCGGCGTGCCAGTCGGGGTTGACGATGGCCAGGCCACATTCCAGCACATCGTGGTAGATTTTCTCAAAGGGGAAGAGATCCTCCCGCATCTCGTCGATGAGCTCCGGGCCCTTGTCCGCAGGGAGGAAAGCGATGTTAATGGGGTTGCGGCCAAAGACGTTCACGGTGTCAGAGCCCTTTTCCACCAGGCGGGAGTCATAAGGCAGGTTGTTGGCGTCCGCAAAGACAGGGCAGTCTTCGTCATCGCCAAAGACGTTCTTCAGTACCAGAGCAGAGAACGCGCCGGGGAAGGTGACCACAATCTGGTCTTTGTGCAGATGGCCTTTCAGAAGCTTGGCATACCCTGCGTGGGCAAAGGCAGGGGAAACGAGGCAGACATAGTGGCAGCCTTCCACGGCAGCGGCGATATCGTCGGTGACCATGTTCAGTTCCACAGGTCCCTGCAGTTCCTTGATGTTGCCCTGCAGATAGATAGTCTTGGTCTCAAAAACCTTTTTCATATTGTTTTTGAACTGGGGCATTTCATACAAGTTCACAGTGTGACCTTTCAAAGCAAATTCCGCTGCCATAGTGTGTGCGCCGTTGCCGCCGCCCAAAACCGCGATCTTCTTGGGAGTCATGAAACATCCATTCCTTTCATTCATTGGTCGAACCGCTTATGTCATGCTTCGAATCTTCGCATTTTCAATAAGTATTTGTTCGCTTTCCCACAATTTCTTTGTGGGTTCACTATAAGGGTATCATGTTGTCCTTCCCTTGTCATCCTTCGAAGAGAATGAAATATCCGTACTATTTCCCGATACAAAACGTATTTTTTCCGACCAATCACCTAATTTTTGCCGGTTTATCTACAAAAT
>DBEYYM010000175.1:0-4599 GCA_048184675.1 Evtepia sp.
TGCGCGTCACCGCTCGAAACGCACGGTAGAGACATGACATGGTAAAAACCGTCCTTTCTTTGGGTTGCTCCCATTGTACGAAAGGACGGTTTTGGTTTGGTTTCTCTTTGATTTAATTTTGATGAAATCGAATGGTAAACCGAACTGCATTTTCTGTATTTTCGATCCCACCATCGAACCCGTGCAGATCCAAAATGGTTTTGACCAGATATAACCCCAAACCGCTCCCCCCGCTTTTACGGTTTCTAGAGGGGTCCACACGGTAAAAAGGGGTAAAGAGAGAGTCCATGTCCTCCTCTGCAAGGGTGATGCCAGTGTTTTCCACCGTAAGCTCCCTTTCGGTCAGGGTGATGCTCACCCGCTCTTTGGGCGGAGAGTAGCGGACTGCATTGGACAAAACATTGGACACCGCCTTTTCAAACAGCTGCCTGTGAATCCGCATACAGCACGGCGGTTTTTCCTGCCGCATATTGATCGCGATCTGTTTTTCTTCTGCCAGCGGCCGAACCCCGGCAATGCAGGCCTCCACAAGGGGCGCCAGGGGTTCCTGGACAAAGGAGGCCTCTAAAAGACCAGACTCCATTTTAGAGATTCCTAAAATCTCCTGAATTAAGACCTCCATGCTCTCCACTGTGTCCAGGGCCTGGGGCAGATATTTTTCGTGGTGCTTGTAATCCCCAATCCCCAGCACCATACTTTCTAACTGCCCTTTTAAGAGTGTGATGGGTGTTTTCAGTTCATGGGAAGCGGCAGCAAAAAAATCTCGCCTTTGCTTTTCCAATGTACGGAAGGATGCAATGTCCTCCAAAAGCTGCCGGTTGGCTGACTCTAGCTCACCCATGGTCTGTGTCAGCCGGTCTGATAGGGTGTTCAGGCTGTTGGCCAAGGTTCCCAGCTCATCGGTGCGGGTTGTTTCACAGTGCCAGGTCATATCCATTTGCGCCATGCGCTGGGAAACCCCGCTGAGCTGCCGCACAGGCTCTGCAATCAGCTTGCTGCAAAACCATGCGCTGAGAGAGGCAAGCAGCAGAATGATTCCAAGCACCGCCGGGAGCAGCTGGAAAAAGGTCCTTGTGATTTCCCCCGCCGTTGCCCCGGAGGCAGTGACAGTCAGCACGCTCCCCTCCGGCACATCAGAAAACCGGAGTGGAAGGGAGAGTGAGTAGGTGTTCTCCCCCTTCTCCAGCCCGTCGTCCTCTCCGAAGACAACGGATTCTTCCCCTGTTGTCAAAATCACCACAGCGTGGTTTTGAATGCAAAAATTATAAATCTTTGTGCTGGCAGAGGCAGTGTCTGTTCCATCGATCTCCACCGCAAGGGTTTCTAGCGCCTGGTTAAGCCGGTGATTTGCCACAGCAGTATATTGCCAAGGGATCATCACCATAACAAGGCCATAGATCAGAAGGCTGCAGAGGAGCAGCGCACACGCTACCCACAGGAAAATCTTCGCCGCTAAACTGTTTTTAATCCTTTCCAAGCCGATATCCCACCCCTCTGATTGTTTCAATGGGATCAATACCTAGCTTTCGGCGCAGATTCATAATGTGGATATTGACCGCTTTTTCCTCCCCCATGTAATCATAACCCCAGACCATATTCAGCAGGTTTTCCCGGGTGAACACGCGCCCTGGGTGCTCTAAAAACAGGCAGAGCAGAGCATACTCAATGCGGGTCAGGGCCACCGGCTTTCCGTGGACACGCACCTCCATGGCCTCGCGGTCCACCTGAATTTCCCGGTGGCGCAGCAGGGCCGTTTCCCGGCTTTCTGCCGTCCGCCGGAGAACCGCTTCCATGCGCAGCAGCACCAGCTTCACGGAAAAGGGCTTTGTAATATAGTCATCTGCCTGGAGCTCAAAGGCTTTCACTTGGGCCTCCTCTTCTTCCAGGGCAGTCAGCATGATGATGGGCGTGTTGCTGATCTCCCGAATGGCCTTGCACACGCCGTAACCATCTAACTTTGGTATCATAATATCCAGCAAAACGAGATCATAGGCTTCCTGCTGGAATAGGGCTATCCCTTCCGCCCCGTCACTGGCTGTGGCCACCCTGTAACCGGCATCCTGCAGCAGCTCCCGCAAAATGGTCTGAATGGAAGGTTCGTCCTCCACAATGAGTATGTTTTGCGCCATAGCAATCCCTCCTCCCGGGTAGTATACCACCGCTTTATTTTGTTTTGGTTTCGGTTTTCCACATGGAGCCAAAACCTGCAACAAGGGTGCTGACGACGGTCTCTTCAGCACCCTTGTTCCTCTCAATTCAGTGTGGTTTCTTGGCTTGATCTCGCTTATCCCAGTGCCATCCCCGCCCCCAAATACAGCAGCGCACTCAGGGCCACAGGGACGGCCAGCAGTGGAATGGCCGTCTGGGCATAGCGGACATTTTCAATTTGGGTGGCCGAGCAGGCCAAGGTGGCCTCTGATCCAAAAAAGCAGATGTGGGAACCAGCCGCCGTTGCGGAGATAATGGCACCGGCCGTGAGCAGAAGGTTGCCACCCAGCGCCTGGGCAATGGGAATAATCACCGGAAAGGCAATGGCACAAATGCCCCAAAAGTTCCCCGCCGCAACTGCCAGCGCCGTGACAATCAGAAAGGCCGCAACGGGCAACACCTGAGGGCTCATGGCGGCTTTGGCTGCACCAATGACAAACTCAGGCATCCCCAGCAGGCTGTTGATATCCCGCAGGATAAAGGCACTGGTGACGATGAACAACACCCCTATCATATCCTTAAACCCAGCCAGCACGGTATCCAAATACTTTCCTGGCCCCATGAGCCGCTGGGGCAGATACAGCACAGCACAAAACACCAAACAGGTCAGCGTGCCATAGAGAATCTCTCCGGTGGCAATGGTAATTGCAGTGACCAGGATCACCGGAAGGAGAAAGTTTAGGGCATTGGGTTTTCTGCCCTCCGCCTTCTCCTCTTCTTCCTCTGGCGGCTCTTCCCCCTGGGCCAAGGCGTAGGCCTTTTTCATGGGGCCGAATTTAGGCAGGATCCCCACTGCATAGAGCAGCCCGCACAAAAGCGCCACAAGAGGGTAGAACAAAAAGGGCAGCGCACTGACAAAGGTAGCAATCCCCTCCTCCGCCGGGCAGACCCCGGTGGCAACCAACTGGCTAATCATAAACACACCCCAGGTGGACGTCGGCACAATGACACAGATGGAAGAGGCCGTGGTGTTGCTGAGATAGGCCAGCATTTCCCGGGGAATGTGGAAACGATCTGTGGCCCGACGCATAGCAGTGCCCACTGAGAGGATGGATAGCCAGTCATCCACAAAAACCAGCACTCCCAGCAGCCAACTGGCAAAGAGGGTTCTCTTTTCCCCCTTGCAGATCTTGGCCGCAATGGCCGTAAATCCATAGATCCCACCAGAGGCCTCAAACAGCGCCACCAAGCTGCCAAAAAAGCCGCAGACCAGCACCAGCCAGATCCACAAATCGCTGCCCATGACTCCATAGACAACCTCTAACCAGGGCCCCGCAAATCCGGTGCCGTGGAGCATCACTGCCCCCACCACCGTTCCGGCCAGCAGAGAGGCTGCAGTTCGCTTGGTCAGAAACACCAAAACAATCACCACTGCCACTGGCAGTAAGCTCAGAATGCCATAGCTCTCCATGCTCTTTCCATTCCTCTCTCAAAGGATACTGTCGCTCCTATCATAAAGCATAATCACTAGATTCGTCAAGGATTTGTAGGTTTTGATAGACAAATTCGTCAAATGGCGGGCACAATGAGAATGCCGCCGAAAAACGCTCTCCCGTCATCGGGCCCAAGTCATTCAGCCTGGAAACAGCGGGAGGATCTGGTCTAGTGTTTTCACCTGATGCTCTGGGCTCCACTTTGCCTGCCCCTTCTCCCCCTCGCGGTTGACCCACACTCGCTTCCATTGGTTCCGCTTCCCCGGAATGATATCATCGAAGTACCCCTGGGCCACATGCCAGTGTTCCCGCTCTTTGGTGTCCAAACGGCGCTCCACCTGCTGGAAGAAAGAAAGCTGCGGTTTATATGCACAAACATCTTCTGCCAAAACTACGTCGTCTATTTGGTCTTCCAATGCCTTCCGGTTGCAGTCCATGATGCTGTGGCAGGAATTGGACATAATGACCAGGTGATACCCCCGGCGCCGCAGCTCCCGCAGCACAGGGACGACCTCTGGAAAAGGCTTGAGTGCACATTGCACCTGCAGCAGCCGTTCCCGTTCTGCGGCCATAAAATCTGTACCCAGCATCACATCGCACCGCTCCAGCGCCTCGCCAATCAGTGCATCCAGGGGGAGAAAGGGCTCGGCATACATGAGCCTGGCCTCATTCAACTGGTAGAGCCAGGACAGCTGTGGGCCATCTTTCTGGTGCTCTGCACCAATGCGCTCGATCTCTTCCAAAAAGGGACGCGTGTTCAGCAGTGTGCCATAGCAGTCAAAGGTAATCAGTTTTTTCATGGGAAATCCTCCTGTTCCATTCGTTTCAGAAAAGCATTGACTTTTCTGGTTCGAGATGATACTATCACAGAAGAATCATTTTGTAAATTTGAAATATCTATTCTTACATTTTTAATTTATTGAATATTTGAGGGATTATATGTACACCAAAAATTTAA
>DBEYYM010000176.1:0-3530 GCA_048184675.1 Evtepia sp.
GGGTTTCCACAAACCGCTGGCGCAGGCCGGCCAGGAAGTGGAGGGGGCCCCCCAGAAAGACGATGGTGCCCGTCAGCTCCCGGCCCTGGGTCAGGCCGGCCACCGTCTGGTCCACCACCGCCTGGAAGATGGAGGCCGCCACGTCCTCCTTCCGTCCCCCTTGGTTCAGGATGGGCTGGATGTCGCTCTTGGCAAAGACTCCGCACCGGGAGGCGATGGGATAGATTTTTTCGTGCTTCAGGGAGAGCTCGTCCAGTTCATCCACCGACACATTCAGCAGGGTGGCCATCTGGTCGATGAAGGCGCCGGTGCCGCCGGCACAGGAGCCGTTCATCCGCTCTTCCAGGGTGTTGCCAAAGAAGATGATCTTGGCGTCCTCGCCACCTAGCTCGATGACAGCGTCGGTGCTGGGAATGAACGCCCGCACGGCGGCGGCGGTGGCGTAAACCTCCTGGACAAATTCCAGCCCTGCGGCCTTGGCCACGCCCAGGCCGGCCGAGCCGGTGATGAGGAGCTGGACCTCCTGCCCCCCCAGCAGGCCACGAAGGCCCTGGAGGGTTTCACAGGTCCGCTCACGGGTTTTAGAATAATGACGCTCATAGGAGCGGAAAAGCAGCTTGTTTTGTTCATCCAGCACCACGACCTTGACGGTGGTGGAGCCGATGTCAATTCCGATACGCAATGCCATGATCTCACCTCGAAACAGTGAACGAAGGATGCTCGTTAACTTTTCTTATTCGTTGACTTTAGTATATTTATTAGGTGTCCCCTATTATAACGTAGACTTTGTCGAAAAACAACAGAAAACTTGTGCCAGAGGTGAGAGAGATTCACAGGGAGAAATTGGGAGAATATGCCAAGGAAAGTTAAGACAGGGGAGACAGGAACAGCTGCCCCTCTTTCGCCTCCAAATAGAGGGTTTCCCCGGGGGAGAGATCCTCGCGAAGGAGGAGCTCGGCAGCGGGGTTTTCCACCTGGCTGCGGATGAGCCGCCGCAGAGGCCGAGCGCCGTAGCGGGGGTCCAGCCCTTTCTGGGCCAGCAGACGAATGGCTTGGTCAGAGGGGAGAAAGTCTACCCCCGTGGCGGCCAGCCGCTGGGCAAAGCCCGACAGAAGCTTCCGTGCAATGGTGTCCATTTCCCTCTGGCCCAGAGGGCGGAAGCGGACAATTTCGTCCAGACGGTTGAGAAATTCTGGGCGGAAGACTTGCTGCAGCTCCCGCTGTAGAGAGGCGGCCTCAGCGGCTTCTGTGGCTTCGGCGGAAGAAAAGCCCAGGGGGGTCCCTTTGGAGAGTTTATCGCCCCCGACATTGGACGTCATCACAATGACGGTATTGCGGAAGTCGGTCCGCTTGCCGTGGGAGTCGGTGAGGACGCCGTCCTCCATAATTTGGAGCAGGAGGCTCCATACATCGGCATGGGCCTTTTCCAATTCGTCGAAGAGAAGAACTGAGTAGGGATGCCGGCGGACTGCCTCGGTGAGCTGGCCTCCCTCCTCGTGGCCCACGTAGCCGGGAGGCGAGCCGGTGAGGCGGCTCATGGTGTGTTTTTCAGCAAACTCGGTCATGTCGAAGCGGATCAGGGCCTCCTCAGAGCCGAAAAGAACCTGGGCCAGGGCCTTGCACAGCTCGGTTTTGCCCACCCCCGTGGGGCCCAGAAAGAGGAAGGCCCCGACGGGACGGTCGGGCTCTTTTAGACCGGTGCGTCCCCGGCGAATGGCCCGGGCCACAGCGGCTACCGCCTCCTCCTGGCCGGTGACCCGGCGGCGAAGATCGGCTTCCAGGTTCAGCAGCCGCTCCTTTTCCGACTTGGTGAGGCTGGTAAGGGGGATGCCCGTCCACTGGCTCACCGCTTTGGCCACCTCTTGGGAGGTGACCACCGGGTCCCCTTGCTCTGCCTGCCACCGCTGCCGCTGGAGCTCCAGTTCCCGGCGGAAGTCAGACTCGGCATCCCGGTATTGAGCGGCCTTTTCGTAATCTTGGCCGGCGATGGCGTCGTCCCGCTCTCGAGCGGCGGTTTGGACGCGCCGCTCTAAGGCTTTCAGATCTGCTGGAGGGTCCAGGGCCTGAAGGCGGGCCTGGGAGGCGGCTTCATCCAGCAGGTCAATGGCCTTGTCGGGCAAGCGGCGGTCCGGGAGATAGCGCACAGACAGGGAGATGGCGGCTTGAAGGGCGTCGGGGTGAAAGGCCAGGCCGTGGTGGCGGGCATAGCGGGGGGTGAGAGCCTGGAGAATCTCTAGGGTGGTTTCCTGGCTGGGTTCGGCCACTCGGATGGGCTGGAACCGCCGCTCCAACGCGGCGTCCTTCTCAATGAACCGGCGATACTCCTCGTTGGTGGTGGCGCCGATGAGCTGGATGCCTCCCCGGGCCAGGGCAGGTTTCACAATGTTAGCCGCGTCAATGGCCCCCTCTGCGCTGCCCGCCCCGATGATGGTGTGGAGCTCATCCAGGAAAAGGATGACGTTTCCAGCTCGGGCCACTTCCCCCAGAATGTTTTTCATCCGCTCCTCAAACTCTCCGCGGTATTTGGTGCCCGCAATAACGGAGGGGAGATCCAGGGCCAGCAAGCGTTTTTGACGCAGGGCATCGGGAACCTGACCCAGGGCCATTTTCTGGGCCAGTCCCTCGGCCACGGCGGTTTTGCCCACGCCGGGCTCTCCTAAGAGGACGGGGTTGTTCTTCCCCCGGCGGATGAGAATCTGAATGACCCGGCGGATTTCCTCTTCCCGGCCAATGACAGGATCGTATCCGCCGCGGCTGGCGGTTTGGACCATGTCCCGGGCGTGCTGGTCCAGCAAGCGGGTGGCGGGAGAGGAGGTTGGTGGGGTGTATTCACTCTCTCCCCGGGACCGGGGAGAATAGGAGCCGCCAGAGCCCAGGGAGAGGATGGTCTGGCGGTATAGGCGGCTGGGGAGAAGGCCAGCCTGGATCAAGAGCTCTACGCCCCCGCCCTTTCCCTGGCGGAGGAGACCCAATAGCAGATGACGGCTGCCCACCTGGGGGTGGCCCAGCCGCTGTGCTTCGCCCACGGCCAGTTCCACAATGGACTCTAACCGTGGGGTTAAGGGACGGCGGCAGGCCAAAGGCGCGCCGGTGCCCAAAGTGGCAGTGAGACGGGTTTGGAGACCGCGCAGGGTGAGCCCCTGGGCGGTGAGAATCCGGGCAGCGGCGCTCCGGGACTCCTGGAGCAGCCCCAGCAGCAGGTGCTCGCTGCCTACGTAATCATGGCCCAGGCGCTGGGACAGGGCGCCGGCGGCACCCAAACTGCCCTGGGCGTGGGGGGTGAAAGTCACGGTTTTGATGGGGAGGCCTCCTTTCCAGACGCCCTGGGAATTTTTTCTTGAGGCGGCAAAATGACGGGAATGTTTCGGTTTTCGTGGCTGGCAGAACTGGGCGCTCCTTCCAGATCGGGCGTAAGACTGCCGGAAACGGACGGGTTCAAGATGTTTTGCATAGAGAAAATCCTTCCAAATTGATTTTTGTGGGGAAAGTCTCTAAAAATCATGCCCGAAATCTATAAAAAAAACCAAAAA
>DBEYYM010000177.1:0-5483 GCA_048184675.1 Evtepia sp.
TAGGATCAGGACGCAGTCCACCCCAGAGGGTGGGCTCTCTTCCAGGGTCAGCAGCCGGTCCCGGGTGGAGCTCACCACATAGGCGCTGAGCCCAAGGGCCAGGGCGGCCAAAAGGGCGCAGAGAAGCACCAGGACCAAAAGGGTTCTGACCAGGTATTTTTTCCGGTTGCTCATTCGTCCTTGTTTTTGCTTTGGAAGTAGAGCACGCCAGCGATAAAGACAATGCCAACGATGAGTCCAATGACCATAGCGTTTTCCTTTCTCTGATAGGTGGATTGTTTTCTGTTACAACGGGGCCCCCAGCTCTCCCAGGCAGCCTCCCCAAAGGGGAGGACTACGGAGACCAGGAGGTTCCCGCAACCGTCCGTTCCAGTGGCCAGGTCAGGGGAAGACACGGCTCACAGAGGGCACAGGCGGGCGCCGTGCCGCCCCCTTACATCTCCTCGTCGTCAGAAAGTTCCTCCTCGTCCACTTCTCCCCGGACATAGGTCACCCGGACGGTGGAGGAGCTGAGCATGTCCACACGGTACTCCCGCCAGCCCTTGGCGGCCATTTTTTCGTTGCCCTGTTCCAGCTGCTGGGTTACGTCGTCGGTATCTACGCCGTTGTAGGTCACTTTTTTCTGTTCCATGGGTTTCTTGTCTCCTTTATCAGCTTTCGGCCTGGGCCGCCTTTATCATAATGGCGCACTCAATGCGCTTTTTGAAGAGGGCGCAGCCGTATTCATAGGTTCCGTTGATATCGCCGCTGGCGTGGTAGGCGTTGGCCGCGCAGCCGCCGGCGCAGAAGAGCCGGGCCCAACATTCCCGGCAATCGGGGTTGGCCACCACGTTACATCGGTGGAACTTCTCCCCCATCTGGGTGTTGGTGACTCCCTTCCACACATCCCCCATGGAGTATGCGGGGTCGTTGACAAACTGGTGGCAGGGGAAGAGCTCCCCCCAAGGGGTCACAGCCAGGTACTCGGTGCCCGAGCCACAGCCCGACATGCGCTTGTGCAGGCAGGGGCCCCCCTCCAGGTCCAGCATGTAGTGATAGAAGGTAAAGGGCCGGCCCTCCTTCTCCCGTTTCAGCATTTCCTTGGCCAGGATCTCATATTGCTGGAACAATTTTGGCAGGTCCTCCTCGGTCAGGGCCCAGGGCTCTCCGGGGGGGCTCACCACCGGCTCCATGCTCAGCTCGGTAAAGCCCAGGTCGGCCATGTGGAAGATGTCCTCGGTAAAGTCCACGTTGTCGTGGGTGAAGGTCCCCCGCATGTAATAGCTCCGGTCTCCCCGCTGCTCTACAAACCGCTGAAACTTGGGCACGATGATATCATAGCTGCCCACCCCGGCCAGGTTCTTTCGCAGGCGGTCATGGATCTCTTTCCGGCCGTCCAGGCTCAGGACCACGTTGTGCATCTCTTTGTTGCAAAAGTCGGTGACCTCGTCGTCCAGCAGCATGCCGTTGGTGGTCAGGGTGAAGCGAAAATTCTTGTGGTGGATGGGCTCCTGGGTGCGGGCGTAGGCCACCAGGTCCTTAACCACCTGCCAGTTCATCAGGGGCTCGCCGCCGAAGAAGTCCACCTCCAGGTTCACCCGGCTGCCCGACTGGGCGATGAGGAAATCCAAAGCCTGCTTGCCCACCTCGAAGGACATGAGGGCCCGGTCCCCGTGGTAGTTGCCCTGGCTGGCAAAGCAGTAGTCACAGTTGAGGTTGCAGGTGTGGGCCACGTGGAGGCACATAGCCTTCAGCACAGGTTTGGTGTGGTCAAAGGCCTCCTGCTCCACGTCCTTCCACAGGTCCTGGGAGAAGAGCTTGCCGGCCGCTTTCAGCTCGGCAATGTCCTCCAGGCAGTCCCGGATTTCCTGCGCATCCACCCCCTCCATGTGGCCATACTTGGCCAGCATCTGGGCCACGATTTCGTCGGGCGGGGTGGTCTCGTAAAGGGCGATGATGTCATAGGCCACCTCGTCCACCAGGTGGACCGCGCCGCTGTAGACGTCTAGGACGATGTTGTAGCCGTTGAGTTTATATTGATGGATCATAGATTTTTCTGTCTCACTTCCGTCGGATGAAAAAAGTGCCGCTTGATCGGGTCCGATCAGGCGGCAGCTTTCCTCGCGTGTCAGCTTCTCTTAGCGATTGGTGTTCTCACACTGCTGGTTGGCAAGGCCGCAGGAGGTCTTGCAGGCAGACTGGCAGGAGGTCTGGCATTCGCCGCAGCCGCCGGTCTTCAGGCTCTTGGCCAGGTCCCGGGTCTCCAGGGTCTGGATTCTCTTCATGAGGAACAGCTCCTTTCCGAATCCCCTTTTCAGGGGTTTTACGTCGTAAATCAGGAACATTATAATGTACTTTCCCTGGGATGTCAATGGGGTCCGTCAGGGATTTGCGCCCCAGGAAACGGCCGCCCTTGACAAGCCGGCAAGACAGCCGGTATAATAAATCCAAAGGAGGGATGCTCATGCTGGAGGAAAAAGATTTGCTGGCGATCAAAGGTTTGATCGATGCTGCTGAGGAGAGAATCTCCCGAAATACCAAAGCACAGATTGATACTGCAACCAGCCGTGCCGAGGAGAGAATTTCCCAAAACACCAAAACGCAGATTGATGCTGCAGTCAGCCGCGCGGAAGAGAGAATCTCCCAAAATACCAAAGCACAGATTGATACTGCTATCAGCCGTGCCGAGGATATAATTTCCCAAAACACAAAAGTGCAGATCGATGCCGCCGAGGAGAGAATCTCCCAAAATACCAAAGCACAAATCGATGCCGCCGAGGAGAGAATCTCCCAAAACACCAAAGCGCAGATTGATGCTGCCGAGGAGAGAATCTCCCAAAACACCAAAGCGCAGATCGATGCCGCTGAGGAGAGAATTACCAAGAAGACCATCACCCTGATGGACGCCGAGTTCACACCCAAGTTTAACCTTCTGGCCGAGGGCATCCAGACGATTCAGGAAATGATGGTTCCCCGCACCCGGGTCGATGCCCTGGAGGAAGAGGTCAAATTCTTAAAGATCATGGTCCGCCAAATGGCAGAGCAGATCAATGAGTTAAAACAGGCTACATAATACACGCAGACGGCTCCAGAAAATGGAGCCGTCTTTTTTGCGCGGAGCTGGTCCCTCCCCATCAGGCGGAGGATCTGCTTTTTCTGCTGGCCTGCTGGTAGAGAATATGGCGGCCGTCGAAGGTAAGTTCGGCCACCAGCTCCAGGTGGTTGCGGTAATCTAGCTCCACAAAATCGGTGGGTTTCACCTGAAGGGGGTTGCGCTCAAAGTAGTTCAGGCCCGCCAGCCGCAGCACGCCATAGACAAACTGGGAGCAGAACATGATATTGGGCCGGTAAGAGAACTGGAAGACCAGGCCCAGCAGGTTATAGGCGCTGCCCTCCTGGTTAATCTTGCCCAGGCGCCGGAGGATGATCTGCTTTTGGTGGCTGGTGGCAGGCAGGCGGTAGAGCAGCACAGAGGCTCCCTGGTGCTCCAGCAGGCCCTTCACGGTCTCCGGGTTGAGCCCAGGTGCCTGACCGCCCTGGCCGCCATTGTAGCTGACCAGGGTGCGCAGATCCCGGTCGAAGGAGAGGGACACGTGGTTGTATGTCCGGTTGGTAAACAGCCCAATGACCTCCCCTGCCGGGCTCTTGGACTGCACCAGGGCCAGGTAAAGATACCCGTTGCGGAGGGTTGCCGCCGCCCGCTGGAAATAGTCCCAGGACAGACTGCTCCGGTTAAGGTAGCGGAAGGAATTGTGCCGGGCCAGATCCTGCCCCAAGGCACGGATGCAGCCCTGGGCCACCACCTGTTTGGCCTGCCCCATTTTTTGCTGGAGTCCCCTGAGCCGGGCCCTTCCATAGAGGACCAGCACCACGCACAGCAGGGTCAAAGACAGCAGCGGAGCCAGAGGCAGCAGGTACCACTTGATCCCTTGCCCACGTTGTTTTTCTTGTTTCATGCCGTTTTGCCTCGTTCCTTTCGTGGGAATATGCCTCGCGAGACTGTTTACAGGATACCGGAGCCGCCTCCATAAGTCAACCAAATCCACTCGTTTTCTCTCTCGACCATTGGGAAAGTCCAAGCAGCTCAAGGGGTTTTGCCCCCTCTCTGCCGCTTATTGGCGCACGTCGATGGCTCCGTTTTTGGACTCCACCCGAATGGTGACCGCCGGCTGGGATCCCACGGTGGCAGCAGCCGTTCTCCCCTCGTCGCCCAAAGACACCGGAAAGGACGTGGTGATCTCTCCGTTTTTGGTGGCGGCCTCAAAGGCAAAGGAGAGCCCTGCCGGCAGCGATAGCTGGACGGCATCGTTTTTATTATAAAGGGAAAGGTCTCCCGTCACTTCTTCATAGCTCACAGACAGTTCTCCGCTGTTTTCCGCTCGATAGCTCCCGCTCCCTCGGGCCCGATGGATCTGGACTGCCCCGCCGGTGGAGCGGCAGTCCACCTCCCCCGTGATCCCATCGCAGAGGATGGTCCCGTTGGTGGTGGTCAGCTGAATCTGCTCCCCGGTCAGGTCTGCCAGATCCAGCTGGCCTTGGGTGGTGGACAGGGTCATGGTTTGGGCGGCAGCCTTCCTCACCTGGACCTGGCCGGCCGTGCTGTCAACGCGAAGCTCGCGCAGCTGGAGGTCCGACCCGGTCAGGTCAATGGCCCCGTCTGTGGTGGTGACCGTTAGGGTCTCTCCATAGGAGGCCGGCAGATAGACCTCTATCCAGCGGGAGAAGTCCCCCTGGAGCAGGGGTTTTCCCCCTTCTTGGATCTGGATGGAGGCCCCTTTTTCTGTCACCTTGGCGTGGTATTCTGCCTTGTCCTGTGTCATGTATTCTCGGACCACCAGCTGATCTCCCGTCCCTTCCAGGAAGGTGATGGGTTCCTCGTCATAAGACAGGGTCACTGAAGTGATCCCCTCCAGGGAAAAGGACAGTTCGTGGACTTGCTGACCCTCCGCGCCGCCGCAGCCGCTCAGGGCCAGCAGCCCCAGCAGTAGGGCTCCCCCAAAAAAGAGTTGTGTTCGTTTCATGGTGTGATTCCTCTCCTTCCTATAAAATGAACCATTCATTCATAATCTGGGTAAAAATTAGTGGGCCACCGGCCCAACTAATTATCGTTTGTATGCCGCCACCAGATTGTCCAGGCAGACGCCCTTGGCCCGCTCCACTGGGATCTCATGGGTCTCAAAGGCAGTGTAGCGGACATCCATGGCCCACCAAGAAAGGGTTTCCACGATGAGCGCCACCGTGAGCTCCCAGTCCTCCACCGGGCGCAGGTCGCCACGGGCCTCAAAGGCCTGGAGATACTCCATCATGGTCCTGAAGAAGGCCTTCCGATAGACCTGGTAATGCTGGGCCAGCCGGGGGAAATCAAAATAATTCTTCTCAATGAATAGGCAGCCCACCCCGTGCTGGGCCAGCAGGTCAAAGGCATCCCCTAGCAGCGCCTCAAAGGAATACTCCTCCAACCCCACCGCCAGCCGGGCGGCAAAGGCCTGCCCAAGGGCTTCAAA
>DBEYYM010000178.1:0-28355 GCA_048184675.1 Evtepia sp.
TAATACCTTTTGGCCCTCTCCCCCATGGGTTTGGGGCAATTGTCCCCCTCCGGGTGTAGCGCAGTTGGTAGCTCGCCTGCTTTGGGAGCAGGATGCCGGGCGTTCGAGTCGCCCCACTCGGACCAAAATGCCTCTGAAATCAGTGGATTTCAGAGGCATTTTCTTTTCCTTTCATCCCGGCCCGCAAAAAGCGGCCTATGAAACACTGCCGCTGTCTTTGATGCCGAGCAGCTGGAAGTGGTTGCGGTTTACGCGGAGCAATCCATCCTGCTGCATTTTGCTCAATTCGTGGGACATGGCGCTGCGGTCCACGCTGAGATAATTTGCCAACTGCTGGCGGTTAAAGGAGATGGTAAACTCGTTGCTCCCATGCTGGGCCGCCTGAAAAGAGAGGTAGGATAGGAGCCGGCCCCGGATGGATTTGGAGCTGGTGTGAAAAATCCTGCGGGACAGGTGCAGGTTTTTCTGGGCTGAGATGGCGAGCAGGTTTCTCAGCAGCCTATCATGGAACCCGCAGGCAGCGGAGCAGGGCTCTAAGGCCCGGCTTATGTTGAGAAACAGGATCTCGGTATCCTCTACCGCCACAACGCTGACCATCAAGGGTTCCCCGGGGATGCAGGCGTAGGTCTCTGCAAAGACCTGCCCCGGCCCGACTTTGTCCAAAATGCTTTTGTTACCCCAGACATCGTCGTTTTCAATGGAAACGCTGCCGGACAGCACCAGGCCCATACAGCGGACGGTGTCCCCTGCATGATAAACGGCTTCTCCCCGCTGATACTTCCGCTTTTCTCCCTCCAGATCACGCAGTGTCGCTTGAACTTCCTCTGGGGACGCGCCGCGAAACAGCATGGTGTTCGATAAAAAAATAATGTCCATTTTCTTCTCCTGTTGTTGCAACAACATATCTGTCTTCCCGATTGTATTATAATTCCCGCAGAAAAGCAAGGACAGACGCCCGTTCCTCAGGCGTATACAACAGCTTGAAAGGAGAAGAACCATGAACCATCCGATGTTTTGTTATCAATGTCAAGAGACCGCTGGCTGCACTGGGTGCACCAAGATCGGTGTTTGCGGAAAAACGGCCAGTGTTGCCGGCATGCAGGATCTGCTGGTCTATGTGACCAAAGGGCTCTCCGCCGTCACCACCCAGCTGCGGGAGGAGGGTAAGGAGGTCTCTGCTGCTGTGAACCACATGGTCACTTTGAACCTGTTTATCACCATTACCAACGCCAATTTTGACGAGGCTTCCATCCGCGCCCAGATTGGGGACACCCTGGCGCAAAAGCAAGCTCTGCTGACGCTGGTCGATCACCCCCAAACGCTGTCCGAGGCCGCCCGCTGGTCTTCTCTGGATCCAGGTACCTGGCAGGAAAAAGCTGCCCAGGTGGGGGTTCTGTCCACCCGGGACGAGGATGTGCGCAGCCTGCGGGAGCTGATTACCTACGGTTTGAAAGGTCTGGCTGCCTACAGCAAGCACGCCAATGGGCTACGCCGGGATGACGCTGATCTGGATGCCTTTCTGCAACGGGCTTTGGCGGCCACCCTGGACGACAGCCTCTCCATCGACGACCTGATCGCCCTGACTCTGGAGGTGGGTAAGCACGGTGTCACCGGCATGGCGCTGCTGGATGCGGCCAACACCAGCGCTTATGGGCATCCTGAGATCACCCAGGTGAAGACCGGTGTGGGCAGCCGCCCGGGCATCCTGGTCTCCGGACATGACCTGCGGGATCTGGAAATGCTCTTGAACCAGACGGAAGGGACTGGCGTGGACGTCTACACCCACTCAGAAATGCTCCCCGCCCACTCCTATCCCGCATTTAAGAAGTATCCCCATTTTGTGGGCAACTACGGCAACGCATGGTGGCAGCAGAAAGTGGAATTTGAGGCCTTTCACGGGCCCATCCTTATGACCACAAACTGCATCGTGCCCCCCAAGGACAGCTATCGGGACCGCCTGTATACCACCGGCGCAGCGGGTTTCCCCGGCTGCCCGCACATTCCCGGTGAGATTGGCCAGGAAAAGGACTTTTCCCCCATCATAGAGCATGCCAAGCGGTGCAGCCCGCCCACCGAGCTGGAAAACGGCGAGATCCTCGGTGGCTTTGCCCACAATCAGGTGCTGGCCCTGGCCGACCAAGTGGTTGCGGCGGTGCAGTCCGGCGCCATTCAGAAATTCGTGGTCATGGCCGGCTGCGATGGCCGGGCCAAAAGCCGGAACTATTACACAGAGTTTGCCAAGGCGCTGCCTCAAAACACGGTCATTCTCACCGCCGGCTGTGCCAAGTATAAGTACAACAAGCTGCCCCTGGGCGACATTGGCGGCATTCCCCGGGTGTTAGATGCAGGCCAGTGCAACGACTGCTACTCCCTGGCCGTCATCGCCCTGAAGCTCCAGGAGGTCTTTGGACTGGAAGACATCAACGACCTGCCCATTCTTTATAACGTAGCCTGGTATGAGCAGAAGGCGGTCATCGTGCTGTTGTCTCTGCTGTCTTTGGGCATTCGGAACATTCACCTGGGCCCCACGCTGCCCGCCTTCCTCAGCCCAAATGTGGCAAAGGTACTGGTGGAACATTTTGGCATTGCAGGCATTGGCACGGTGGAGGAGGATTTGAAGCGGTTCTTCCCGTAAGGAAAGGCAGGGGCCATGGTCCGCACAGTCGAAGCCCTGCAGTAGGTACAGACTTTGTGCCGTCCCCTGCTAGGACGACGCCATTCAGATGCTCGCGGGAGCGGCTGCGCTGAGATTTTGTAAAATAACAGAGATCACAGATAGAATAATGGACCTCACTGTGCTACAATGAAACCAGAGGGGCAAATCGGAGCTTGTGGCGAGGTGCAGGGATGGACAAAAACACATTGATCGCTCAGATCGTCAATTTCGTGGCAAAAAGCAAGGACAATTTCATCACAACAGAAGATGCGATCTCCCCGGATCTCGCAGGCCTGAAACTGTATGAGGCTCCTCTCATTGGGTTTGCCCGGGCCGATGATATCCTCTTTACCAGAGAATTTAAGCAGAACGGCATCATCCACCCGGCCTATCTGGCCCCCTTGGAATGGCTTCCCAGTGCTTCCACGGTCATCAGCTTTTTCCTCCCCTTTACTAAGGCAGTAAAGAAATCAAACAGAACAAAAACCGATGCGCCATATCTGCCTGGCCTTCCCCAGCGATGCAGCCCGGAATGGCTTCACGCCAGAATAGAGGGCCAGCAATTCATCCAAAAACTCACCGACTATATCCAATCTATTTTGGCCCAGGAAGGGTTTGAGACGGTTTGCCCCACAACATCGGGCAAGCTGCGGATGATTACCCCCTATATTGCAACCTGGTCAGAGCGTCACGCCGCCTATGCCGCTGGCCTGGGGACTTTTGGGCTTTCAAAAGGGCTCATCACGGAAAAAGGGATGGCGGGCCGGTTTGGCAGCGTCATAACCAGCGCAGCGTTTGCCCCCAGTGTGCGTCCCTATGACACCCCCTTTGCCTACTGCACAATGTGCGGCGCATGTGGGGTCAAATGTCCCGTGGACGCCATTGACAAGGCAAGGGGCTGCGCCCTGGGCAAAGATCAGCAGATTTGCGGACCTTATGTGGAAGGGAGCAGACTCCCGCCCCACGGGCCCCACCAGCGCGTGCGCTACGGCTGCGGAAAATGTCAGGTTGGCCTTCCCTGTGAAAGCAGAATTCCAACCAGAAGGCCTATGCCGGGAGGCAGGCAAGCCTAGAGGAAGTATCGATTGGTCCACCGACGTAAGAACCTGAGTCTCGTTCAATTTTCCAAGACGAAAGCTGCACCTGTGTGTGCCATCCAAAACACACCCCCAAGCCCCGGCCGTTCTCTGCCAGGGCTTGGGGGGTTGGTGTGTCAGGGTGGGTTAGGCCTTGGGCAGGGTGACCAAGAAGCAGCTGCCCTGGCCCACTTGGCTTTCCACGGTTATGGTGCCGCCGTGGGCCGCTACAATGGCCTTTACAATGGTGAGGCCAATGCCCGTTCCTCCGGTTTTCCGGCTGCGGGAGCGGTCGGTTCGGTAGAACCGCTCGAAGATCAGGTGCTGCTCCTCAGGGGCAATGCCAATGCCCTCGTCTTCCACCCGCAAGATGGCCGTGTCTGCGGTCTCTTCCGTTTGGATGACAATGGAACCCTGGTCTGCGGAATATTTGATGGCGTTGGACACCAGGTTGGTCATCACCTGCCGCAGCCGGGCTGGGTCGGCCAGCAGATGCACGTGGGGGCCGCGTACTGTGCAGCGGAGGTGTTTCTCGGCCAGTCCTGTGTCAAAGCTCTCTGCGGTGGTCTGGGCCAGCTCCAGCAGATCCACCTCTGTTTTCCGAAGGGGCAGCTCCTCCTCCGCCTGGCGCAGCCGCTCCAGATCGGAGATCAGCTTGGATAGCCGCTCCAATTCCTCATAGCAGGTTTGCAGCCGCTCTGGGGTTGGCTCCCACACCCCCTCCTGGATGGCCTCCAGGTAGGAGGTGACATTGGCCAGGGGGGTGCGCAGCTCGTGGGCCACATCGGCGGTCAAGCGTTTGCGCAGGCCCTCCTGGCGCTCCAGAGAGGCCGCCATCTGGTTGACCGACTGGGCCAGCTGGGCCAACTCTTTGGTTTTGACCTCTCCCTGGAACCGGATACCATACTCCCCTTCTGAGATCTGCTTTGTGATCTCCACGGCGGTTTCCACGGACTTGGCCAGGTTGTTGGCCAAAATCCACCCCATAATCACCGCCGCCACCAGGGAAACGCCACCCACAAGCAACAGAATTTGGTTTAGGGAACGGATGAATTGAAACTCATTCTCACGGAGATCGTAGGGGCTGTAATAACTGACATCCAAAAACCCAACTGTCTCGTTGTTTTTCTCCAGGTTAAACCGCTGGGTGATAAAGTTGCCCTCTAAATCCGGGCGGGTCTCCTGCATCCGCAGAGAGATATCCTCCATCATCTGGTGACAGAGGGTCATGTCATGGTTTTCTGCATCCCACAGCACGGCGCCGCTGTTGTCATACAGCTTAATGAGATACCCCTCATTCAGCGCGTACATCCCCAGGCCGTGGATGTAGTCCAGATTCCAGCTCTGGGCCATGCTGTCATACTGCTGGGACAGATTTTGGGCCAGCTCCTCTGCCTGGGTGCGCTGCTGCTGCTCCATATACCGCTCAAACTGGCGGTTGATGAGCACATTTGCCGCTAAGCTAATGAGGAAGATCACCACCAGCACCAGGAAGACGAAGCGCAGGGTGAGGGTTTTGCGCAGGGTGCTCCTCTTCACGGTGCATCCCCTCCAAACTTATAGCCCAGGCCGTGGACGGTCTTAATATACACTGGCCGCTTGGGGTCATCCTCCAGCTTCTTGCGCAGGTTTCGGATGTGGGTGTCCACCACCCGGTCCAACCCATCAAAGTCCGGACCAAAGGCCAGCTGGATGAGCTCCTCCCGGGTGTACACCTTTTGGGGGTGGCGGACCAGAGCCGACAGCAGGTTCCACTGGCTGGGGGTCAGAGACAGGGGACGGCCCTGCTTCTTCACCTCTCTGCAGGAAAAGTCCACGGTCAGGTCGTAGTCATTCCAGGAATACTTTTCCGCTAAGGGTTTTAGATCGTCTGTGGCCCGGCGCCAAATGACTGTCATTCTGGCGTATAGCTCCTTTAGGCTGAAGGGCTTTGTCATGTAGTCGTCGGCGCCAATTTCCAGGCCTTGGAGGAGGTCCTCCTCCTGGGTCTTTGCCGTGAGCATGAGGATGGGCACCCTGGACCGTTTCCGCAAAGCCTGGCAAACCGCTTCCCCACTCATATCCGGGAGCATCAAATCCAGGATCACAAAAGCAATGGCCTCCCGTTCAAATAGATCCAGGGCCTGCCTGCCGTTCTCTGCAGAAAACACCTGGCAGCCCTGCTTTTCCAAATAGGACGACACCGCCTCTCGGATCATGGGCTCGTCGTCCACCACCAAAACCGTCTGTATCATGGTTTCCACCTCGTCGTTTCAAAATCCTACTATTTTTATAGTCTTTTCACTAGGATACGGCAGAATGGGATTTTTCGCAATGGCAATTTTGCAAGGTTATGATACCAGAAGAATTTGTGGTTTTTATGTAACTCCATTTGGGGGCAGAAAAAGAGCCCCCGCGAAACGGCGCGGGGGCCCAGCAGAGCGATAAGGGATCCTCAGAAACGGAAGTCTCTGCGGTTGGAATTTTTGATGTCCTGCACGTTTTGCACCGCAATGCCCCGGACCTTTTCCTTGGGGATCCGGCCCAGCTCGGTGTCGATGAGGTCGTAGCCCACGGCTTTGGTCACCGGGGCGGCGTAGTCCACCAGGTATTCCGTCAGGGTCATCAGGGCGTTGGGGTGGCAGCAGTTGAGGATTTGGCCGTTTTTACACAGGCTCATAAACCGGTCTCCCGTGCGGCCCTCCCGGTAGCAGGCGGTGCAGAAGGAGGGGATATGGCCGTTTTTCATGAGCCACTGGACCACCTCGTCCAGGGAGCGCTGGTCAGACACGTCAAACTGCTCGGTGTCGTGGGGACGTTCCTCCTCCGTGTAGCCCCCCACAGACGTCCGGGAGCCGCCGCTGACCTGGGAGATCCCCAGACGCAGGACCTTTTCCCGCACCTGCTCCGACTCCCGGGTAGAAACGATCATGCCGGTGTAGGGCACAGCCAGGCGGATGCAGGCCACGATTTTGGCGAAGGTGTCGTCAGAGATAGAGTTGTCGAAGGCAGCCGGGTCGATGTCGTCGGCGTGCTTCACCCGGGGCACGCTGATGGTGTGGGGGCCCACCCCGTGGACAGCCTCCAGGTGCTCGGCGTGCATGATAAGGCCGGCAAACTCATACTTATACATCTCTAAGCCAAAGAGAACCCCCAGGCCCACGTCGTCGATGCCCCCCTCCATGGCCCGGTCCATGGCCTCGGTGTGGTAGGCATAGTCCTTTTTGGGGCCGGTGGGGTGGAGCTCTTCATAGCTCTTTTTGTGGTAGGTTTCCTGGAAGAGGATGTAGGTGCCGATGCCGGCGTCCTTCAGCTTCCGGTAATTCTCCACGGTGGTGGCGGCGATGTTCACATTCACCCGGCGGATGGCGCCGTTTTTGTGGTTGACGCTGTAAATGGTTTTGATACATTCCAGGATGTACTCGATGGGGTTGTTCACAGGGTCCTCCCCGGCCTCGATGGCCAGGCGCTTGTGACCCATGTCCTGGAGGGCGATGACCTCCTGGCGGACTTCCTCCTGGGTGAGCTTTTTCCGGGGAATGGTTTTATTTTTCAGGTGATAGGGACAGTAAAGACATCCGTTGACGCAGTAGTTGGACAGGTAAAGAGGGGCGAAAATGACGATACGGTTGCCATAGAAGGCCAGTTTGATCTCCTCGGCGATCTGGTACATTTTCTCGATCTTCTCCGGGATCTCACAGGCCAGCAGGACAGAGGCCTCCCGGTGGGTCAGGCCCTGACAGACGGTGCCGTTGCCCTGCTTCCGGGGACGGGCCTTCTCCAGGATCTCGTCGATGAGGGCTTCGTTGTTTTTGTTGGCCTCGGCATAGGCCAGGGTAGCCTGGATTTCCTCGTCGTTGATGAATTCTTCTGCCTTTAAGGATTTGGGATCGTAAATTGCCATGGTAAACTTCCTTTCTTTTGGGTCAGCGCTGCTTTCCCCTTAGATATTTTTTGATATGGGTTACATGGATTTCCGGATATCCCCCCGGTCGGTGACGATGGTGTATCCCACCGAAGACATCCGGGCGGAGAGACAGTTTCTGCACTGGGCGGATTCCTCCCCTGTGCAGATCTTGTTGTCGTACAGGGCATACTTTTCCCGCACGGCCACCGGGGACAGGTTGGGCATGACCACATTGGCCCCCGCCAAAATCCCCTGCTCCCGGCCAGTGGGGTGAATGGTCCCCAGCGCTGTGGTGGCGGGGAGGAGAACCGGGGGGTGGATCAGCCGGAGAATGGAGAGGAGGTAGCAGGTCAGCTCCAAACTCCCCGCCGGCTCTGCCCGGAACTGGGTGTCCTTGTGGGGGATGAAGGGGCCAATGCCGCACATATCAGGGCGAAATTTCTCGATGAATTTCAGGTCCTTGGCCAGGTGGGCGGTGGTTTGGCCCGGGGAACCCACCATGAAGCCGCACCCCACCTGATAACCGATCTCTTTTAAGTCCTTTAGGCACTCCATCCGCCGCTGGAAGGACATGGCGGATGGATGAAGACATCGGTAGTGGTCTGGGTCAGCGGTCTCGTGGCGGAGAAGATACCGGTCCGCCCCGGCCTCAAAGAGGCGCTGGTAGCTGGCCCGGCTCCGCTCCCCCAGGGAGAGGGTCAGGGCACAGTCGGGCCACCGGGCCTTGATCTCTTGGATGAGCGGGCAGAGAACCTGATCGGTGAAGTAGCCGTCCTCCCCCCCTTGAAGGACAAAGGTGCGAAAGCTCAGGGCATAGCCCTCTTGGCAGCAGTCCAAAATGTCCTGGGGGGACAGGCGGTAGCGGTCACAGTTCGGGTTGCTTTTGCGAATGCCGCAGTAGAGGCAGTCGTTTTTGCACAGGTTGCTGATTTCAATGAGGCCACGGGTATAGACCTTGTTGCCATAGATTTTCTGGCGCAGGGCCACCGCTTCCTCCGCCAGCCGGGTGGCAGCTTCTGGAGTCCGCCGGCGGAGAAGGGCCTCATACTCCTCCAGGGACAGGCTATGATCCTGGAGGAGACGGTCGATAAGACCATTTACGAATTTATCCATGGGAGATTACGTGGGAGAAGGCCGTCTTGACACTGACCCCCGGGAGCTTGCCCACCTTGCCAGACAGGGCAGAGATGGTGTCCTGAGGCGCGTCGATGGCGATGCTGATGATATTGATCCCCCGCTGCCGGTAGGGGATGCCCATTCTGCCGATGATGTACTCTCCATAGTCGTGGAGGATGGCGTTTAGGGTTTCTACCATGTCCCCCGCCTCCACAATGATGCTCATCACGGCAACTCTGGTTTCCATAGAATTCCTCCTTCATTGACACAAACAAAAAGCCGCACCTGAATTAGGTGCGGCAAAAGAGCGCTGCCGGAAAGCAGCGGAAAAATCAGCTATGCCAGCACCTTTCACGCAGGGGGCTTCCCTTTGTGTCAGGAATCTGTTTCATTTATTGTAACACAGAACCGGGAAAATGCAATGGGAGATTCTGCCCCTTGGCCAAAAATGAGATCCTTTTCCAGGCCGCCTAGGAGAGAGGGCCCAGTCACCGGCGGGGTTTTCTTGCGAATTATGCCTCTTCTTATTGCAATTAACCGGAAAATCGGATATAATAAATCAGTTAAATATTACAGAAATGTGAGTGATCGTAAGATGCTGCAATTTGACGAATATAAGGTCAAGCTGAACAATCTCCTTCCCCAGCTGGATGAGCTGGAAAAGGCCCTAAACCTGGAAAGCGCCGCCCGTGAGGTGGACTTTCTAGAGGCCCAGTGCGCCGCCGACGGCTTTTGGGATAACCCCGAAAAGTCTCAGCGGGTGCTGCAAAAGCTGAAACATGAAAAGGGTAAGCTGGAATCCCAGGCCAAGCGCCGTTCCTCCTGGGACGACATGATGGTCCTGTGCGAAATGGGCAACGAGGAGGAGGACGAGTCCCTCCTACCTGAGCTGGAGCAGGAGTACGCGGCCCTGATTCAGGACATGGAATCAGCCCGGCTCCAGACCCTGCTCACCGGGGAGTATGACGCTTCCAACGCCATTTTGGCCTTCCACGCCGGCGCCGGCGGCACAGAGGCCCAGGACTGGGCCCAGATGCTCTACCGGATGTACACCCGCTGGGCTGAGCGCCATGGCTTTAACTATAAGGTCATGGACTACCAGGAGGGGGATGAGGCCGGCCTTAAGTCCGCCACCATTATGATTGAGGGGGAAAACGCCTATGGCTACCTTCGGGGCGAGCACGGCGTCCACCGGCTGGTCCGGGTCTCCCCCTTCGACGCCAACGCCCGGCGCCAGACCTCCTTTGCCTCTGTGGAGGTCATGCCCGACCTGCCCGAGGACGTGGAGATAGAGATTCGCCCTGAAGACATCGAGATGCAGGTCTACCGGGCCAGCGGCGCCGGCGGCCAGCACGTGAACAAGACCTCCTCCGCCGTCCGGCTCATCCACATCCCCACCGGGGTGGTGGTGGCCTGCCAGACCGAACGCAGCCAGTTTCAAAACAAGGACAACTGCATGAAGATGCTCCGGGCCAAACTGGTGGAGCTGCAAATGCAGGAAAAGGCCGAAAAGATCTCCGACCTGAAGGGCGTCCAGCTGAAGATTGAGTGGGGCAGCCAGATCCGCTCCTATGTCTTCATGCCCTACACCCTGGTGAAGGATACCCGCACTGCTTTTGAAACCAGCAATGTAAACGGCGTCATGGACGGCGACCTAGATGGGTTCATCAATGCCTATCTCACCGCCGTGGCCACCGGAAATTGGGCCACAAAATAACCGCCAATTTGTTACATTTTACCCCGCCGCTCACGGAGGAAGGATTCCTGCTCCGTGAGCGGTGATTTTTTTCGAGAAATTCCTTGATTTTTCTTGACTTTTCTGCTTTCCGATGTTAAAGTTTGAAAGCACTAAAGAGAGAAGACTGGAGGTCTGACTGAATTATGAAATTCGTACTTCTCATCCTCTACTTTGCCGTCATGGTGGGCATTGGCCTTTACTGCCGGAAAAATGCCACCGATGTCAACGGCTTCGTTCTGGGCGGTCGGTCTGTGGGTCCCTGGCTCACCGCCTTTGCCTATGGCACATCCTACTTTTCCGCTGTGGTCTTTGTGGGCTACGCCGGTCAGTTTGGCTGGAAATACGGTGTGGCTGCCACCTGGGCAGGCATTGGCAACGCCGTCATTGGCTCCCTGCTGGCCTGGGCTGTGCTGGGCCGCCGGACCCGGATTATGACGCAGCACTTTGACTCGGCCACCATGCCCCAGTTCTTTGGCCAGCGGTTCCAGAGCAAGGGGCTGAAAATTGGCGCATCCATCATCGTTTTCGTCTTCCTGATTCCCTACACCGCGTCCCTTTTTAACGGTCTGTCCCGTCTGTTTGGCATGGCCTTTAACATCGATTACACCGTCTGTATCATCCTCATGGGGGTGCTGACGGGCATTTACGTCATTGCCGGCGGCTATATGGCCACAGCCATCAACGACTTTATTCAGGGCTGCGTAATGCTGGTGGGTATCTGCGTGGTCATCGCCGCCGTTCTCAACAGCCAGGGCGGCTTCATGGAAGCCCTTCACGGCATGGCCCAGGTCACTGACCCTGAGTCTGTCAACGGCGAGGTGCCGGGCATCTTTGCCTCCTTCTTCGGGCCGGATCCTGTGAACCTGCTGGGCGTGGTGATCCTCACCAGCTTGGGCACCTGGGGTCTGCCGCAAATGGTCCAGAAGTTCTACGCCATTAAGTCGGAGGATTCCATCCACAAGGGTACCGTCATCTCTACCCTGTTCGCCATTGTGGTCGCCGGCGGCTGCTACTTCCTGGGTGGCTTCGGCCGGCTGTTCTCCGATAAAATTGACATCGCCGCTGAGGGCTATGACTCCGTCATCCCCATGATGCTCTCGGGCCTGCCTGAGATCCTCATTGCCATCGTGGTCATCCTGGTTCTCTCGGCCTCTATGTCCACCCTGTCCTCCCTGGTCATCGCCTCCTCCTCCACCCTGACCATCGACCTGCTGAAGGATAACTTTATTAAAAACATGGATCAGAAAAAGTCCGTGTTCATCATGCGGTGCTTCATTGTGGTTTTCGTGGTGATCTCTATGATCATCGCCATCGTCCAGTATAAGCAGTCCATCAGCTTCATTGCCCAGCTTATGGGCGTGTCTTGGGGCGCTTTGGCTGGCGCTTTCCTGGCCCCCTTCCTCTATGGCCTCTATTGGAAAAAGACCACCAAGGTGGCTTGCTGGGCTTCCTTTATCTTCGGCGCTGGGATTATGACCCTGAACCTGGCCTGTAAGTCCGCCTTCCCCACCCTGCTCCAGTCCCCCATCAACTGCGGCGCTTTCGCCATGCTGGCCGGTCTGGTCATTGTGCCGGTGGTGAGCCTCTTTACCAAGAAACCCGACGCCGCCATGGTAGACGAAGCCTTCGCCTGCTATGATAAAAAAGCTCTTGTTTCTCAGAAGACCTCTCTGAGTGACTAATCTCCCATCTTTCTTCGGAATCTCCCCACCTGCCGAAAGCGGGTGGGGAGATTTCTTTGGGCGTACTTTTCAAAAAAAGAACCGGTTGGCGCTGCCAACCGGTTCTTTCCTTTCAGGATTCCTGTAAAAAGTCCAGGATGTGTTTGTTCGCTGTCTCCACCTCTCCCCTGCGGAAGCCGTGGCCCGCCTTGTCCAGGATCACCAGACGAGAGGCGGGATTGGCCGCCACCGCAATGGCCCGCTTGGCGTAGTCCAGGGGGACAATCTTGTCTTCTCCCCCATGGAGGAGGAGCATGGGGGCTGGGATGGTTTTCAGCACGGCAAAACTATCCAGGTCGATCACGGACTTGGGATACTGGGCGGAAAAGCGGAAGGGTCCGCTTTTGATGGTCTCCTCAATGCGCTGGGGATCAAAGGTAATCATCAGCATCTTCCCTTTTCTGGCATCGTCTGGGATGCAGAGGGCCGGATAGAGCAGGATTAGCTTGTTCACTCTTGCCTGGCACTCTGCCGCCACCAGGCAAGAGACGAAACCACCCTGACTGGCCCCCACCAGGATCAGGCGGTTGGCGTCAACCCAGTCCAGCCCGGCCACGTGGTCTATGACAGCCTTCAGGTCCGCCTTTTCCGTGTCGATGGACATATTCCGGAACCGGCCGTCACTTTTGCTTCGCAGACCACCGCCGCAAAAATCATAGGTAAAGACCACATAGCCCACCTGGGCCAGGGCCTCGGCATAAGGCTTCATCATCTTTTGGTTGGCCAGAAACCCGTGGCTCATCACAACGGGAATTCTCTTGTTTTCCTGGCCCTTGTATACCAGCCCGCGAATGGTCATCTGCCCTCGGTGGCAGGAGAATGGTGTCTTTTCCAGGGTCATACCATCACCACCGTTCCTTATTTTTATTGCAGAAGCTCTGCAGGATTTCTTCCATGGAAAACGGAGCAACAGAATCCTGTTCCATTGCTCCGTTAGCAGCTTAGTCTCTTGTTAGCCCGTTTGTCCCAGGGCAAAGGCCACCTTGTTCAGCTCCAGAACCTTGGGGGGCACGTTGGCCTCCAAAGAGGCCTGCCAGGCCTCAGGGGGGATGTCTGGGAAGTAGTGGGACAGGCGGCCCATGAGGACCATGTTCACCGCCTTGGAGGAGCCGGCCTGCTCGGCCAGGGCCAGACAGTCCATGGCGTCCACCTGGATGCCCTTGGCCCGCATCTTCTCCACCAGGTTTTCCGGGTACTTGGCCAAGCCCGCGATGACGGGCATGGGCTCCATCTGCTGGGTGTTGGTGACCACCCGGCCGGTGGGCTTTAGGTACTCGATCCAGCGGGCGGCCTCCAGCAGCTCGAAGGAGACGATGAAATCCGCCTCTCCCTTGTCGATAATGGGAGAGTAGACCTTGTCCCCAAAACGGACATAGGTGACCACACTACCGCCCCGCTGGCTCATGCCGTGAACCTCGGAGACCTTCACGTCATAGCCTGCGTTTACCAGCAGATGGCCCAGCATCTTGGAGGCCAGCAGCGAGCCCTGGCCCCCCACGCCGACAATCATAATATTGACAGTTTCCACTTCTCGTCCCTCCTTACACGATGAGCGCATCCCGGTGGCACATCTGCATGCACACCTGGCAGCCGATGCACTGGGTGCGGTCGATCTCCGCTTTGTCCCCCCGAAGACTGAGGGCGGGGCAGCCGATGCGCATGCACAGGCTGCAGCCGTTGCACTTGTCGGTGTCCACTGTAAGGGGTGGGGCTTTGGGAACCTCTTTGAGCATGACGCAGGGGCTGCGGGTGATGATCACCGAGGGCTCCTCTGCGGCCAGCTCTTCCTTGAGGACTTTGTCCATTTCTTTCAGCCGGTTGGGATCCACCACCCGTACCCGCTGGAAGCCCACCGCCCGGCACAGGGCCTCCAGGTCGATCTTCCCCGCCGGCTCTCCCCGGAGGGTTTTGCCGGTAGTGGGGTTTTGCTGGTGGCCGGTCATGCCGGTGATGGAGTTATCCAGGATGATAACGGTGGAGTTGCTCCGGTTATAGGCGATATCCGCAATGCCGGTGATGCCCGAGTGGGCGAAAGTGGAGTCGCCGATCACCGCCACGCTGTGCTTTTCGTGCTTCTCGCCCCCCGCCAGGTTAAAGCCGTGGAGGCCCGAGCAGGAGGCGCCCATGCAGATGTTCAAGTCCATAGCGTTCAGGGGGGGCATGACCCCCAGGGTGTAGCAGCCGATATCCCCGTAGACCATGCACTTGTTTTTCGCCAGGGTATAAAACACCCCCCGGTGGGGACATCCGGCACACATGACAGGGGGGCGGCCGGGGATCTCATCCTCCAGGGTGAGGGTGGGCTTGGGCGCCTGGCCCAGACACCGGGCCACCACCCCTTGGGTCAGCTCGTCCACCATGGGGATCTTCTCCTTGCCGGTGACCGTCACGCCGATCTGGCGGCAGTGGGTTTCAATGATGGGCTCCAGCTCCTCCACCACAAGGACCTGGTCCACCTGGGCGGCAAAGTCCCGGATCTTTTTGACAGGCATGGGCCAGGACAGGCCCAGCTTCAGCACGGAGGCTTTCTCTCCAAAGACCTCTCGGACATACTGGTAACTGGTGGAGGAGGTGATGATCCCCAGGGAGGTGTCCTCCCCCATCTCCAGGCGGTTCAAGGGGGTGGTCTCGGCCAGCTCGGTCATGGCCCGGGTGCGCTCCTCCACCCGGTAGTGGGCTTTCAGAGAGTTGGTTGTCATCATCACCCGCTGGGGGTCTTTCACATATTCCCGGGCGGGAGCTTCCTGGCGGCTGCCCTGCTCCACAATGCTCTGGGAGTGGGAGATCCGGGTGCACATCCGCAGCAGGATGGGGGTGTGGTATTCCTCTGAGAGGCGGAAGGCCTCTTTGGTAAAGGTCAGGGCCTCCTGGGAGTCAGAGGGCTCCAGCATGGGGACCTTGGCAGCGATGGCATAGTGGCGGGAGTCCTGCTCGTTTTGGGAGGAGAACATGCCGGGGTCATCGGCCACGCAGATGACCAGGCCAGACTCCACCCCCTGGTAGGAAATGGTGAACAGGGGGTCAGCGGCCACATTCAGACCCACGTGCTTCATGCAGCAGGCGGCCCGCTTGCCCCCCACAGTGGCCCCATGGGCCACCTCCAGGGCGACCTTTTCGTTGGGGGCCCACTCGCAGTAAATCTCCGGGTATTTGGCGGCCTCTTCGGTGATCTCGGTGCTAGGGGTGCCGGGGTAGCTGGAGATCACACAGCAGCCGGCTTCATAAAGTCCACGGGCAACGGCTTTGTTGCCTAACATCAGTTCTTTCATTCTGTCCTCCGTGAATCGCTCTCGTCTGTCTCCGGCAGGGAGGTTCCTTTTGCCTGGTCCACCCGTTCCATGACCTCTTCCAAGGCCCCAGTGCCATAGTTGAGCACCCGGTTGACCCGGCTGACCGTGGCGGAACTGGCGCCGGTTTCGCTGAGGATGGCGGTGTAAACCTTGCCGGCGTGGAGCATTTTTGCCACGTCAAACCGCTGCTCCATGGCCCGCAGCTCGGTGACCGCGCACAGGTCGTCAAAAAAGCGGCAGCACTCCTCCACGCTGTTGAGAGCAGCAATGTGCTCATACAGCTCCATGCTGCGCTCTTTTTTCTTCGCTTTTGGCATATTCGCTCCCTCCAGTCTTTCTGTTCTGGGGCCTTAGCCGCGGTTCTGCTGGGCCACCAGATGCTCTGCCCCATACTGCTTGCGCAGGGTGGGCTTTTCGATTTTCCCCGTGGCGTTGCGGGGGATCTCGGCGAAAATGATCTTCCGGGGACGCTTGTACCGGGGCAGGTCCAGGCAGAAGGTTGCAATCTCCTCCTCGGTACAGGTCATGCCCTCCTTGATCTCGATGACGGCGCCGCAGATTTCACCCAGGCGCTTGTCGGGCAGGCCGATGACGGCCACATCCTTGACCTTGTCATTGCCCCGGATAAAGTCCTCGATCTGGACAGGATAGATGTTCTCGCCGCCGCTGACCACCACGTCTTTCTTCCGGTCCACCAGGAAGTAGAAGCCGTCTGCATCCTGCATGGCCATGTCGCCGGTGTAGAGCCAGCCGTCCTTCAAAACCTCGGCCGTGGCCTCGGGGTTATTATAATAGCAGGTCATAACGCCGGGGCCCTTGACGCAGAGCTCGCCCACCTCCCCTTGGGAAACCGGCTGGCCCTGCTCGTCCACCACCTTGACCTCCCAGCGGTAACCGGGGATGCCAATGGCGCCCACCTTGTGGATGTTCTCCATGCCCAGGTGGACACAGCCGGGACCAGTGGACTCGGACAGACCGTAGTTGGTGTCGTACTTATGGTGCGGGAAGTATTCCTTCCACCGGCGGATCAGGGAGGGGGGCACCGGCTGGGCGCCGATGTGCATGAGCTTCCACTGGTCCAATTTATAATCGGCCAGCTTCAAGTCTCCCCGGTCCAGGGCGTCCAGAATGTCCTGGGCCCAGGGCACCAGCAGCCAAACCAGAGTACATTGCTCGTCAGAGACCGCCTTGAGGATGATCTCCGGAGTGGCCCCCTTCAGCAGGACGGCCTTGCTGCCGGCAAAGAGGCTGCCCATCCAGTGGAACTTGGCCCCGGTATGGTACAGGGGCGGGATGCACAGAAAGACATCGTCGTGGCCGATCTCGTGGTGCTTTTGCTCCATTTCGGCGGCTTGGGTCAGGCTGCGGTGCTTATGCAGGATGGCCTTGGGGAAGCCTGTGGTGCCCGAGGAGAAATAGATGGCTCCGTCGTCATCGTCGGTGATGAGGACCTGGGGAGGGGCCGAGGAGCAGTCGGCGGCCAGCTCCCGGTAGCTCTCGGCAAAGGTGGGGCAGTTATCCCCCACATAGATGAGCAGGCGGCCCTTGCTGAGCTTGTCGGCAATGCTCTCAATCCGCCCGATGAACTCCGGGCCGAAGACCAGCACCTGGACCTCTGCCAGGTCGGCGCAGTACTGAATTTCGTCGGCGGAGTAGCGGAAGTTAAAGGGCACTGCCAGGGCACCGGTTTTCAGGATGCCAAAGTAGATGGGCAGCCACTCCAGGCAGTTATACATCAGGATCGCTACCTTATCCCCCTTTTTCACGCCCCGGGAAATAAGCATGTTGGCAAAGCGGTTGGCTTTTTCATTGAAAACATTCCACGTGATTTCCCGGCGGTAGGGCACGTCGGTGGTGGGCTGGATCAGATCGTAGTCCTTCCAGGTGATCCGGCGGGTCTCCTTCATTTCGGGGTTGAGCTCTACCAGGGCAGTCTCGTTCCCATAGAGCTTGACATTACGTTCCAAAAAATCAATCACAGGCATGGTTGGATGGTCCTTTCTTTTTGTTGGACAAAAAAACGACCCAGTAGGGTCAGCCTTTACAGCTTTAAATCCATAGTGATACAGTTTTACTTTAGCATGCCAGCCCAGGAAAGTCAAGGGAAAACCCCGTTTCCTGGCGCAGATGAGGGAAATATTGCGAAGGAGGAAAGGCCGCCTGTGAAAACGCTGGGCCGGGGCTTTGGGTCCCTGCAAATTCCAAGAAAAAAAGGAAGCCGTCCAAAGGCCGGACAGCTTCCTTTTTGTTGCGTCAATCGGGGCAGGTTACTCCCCCATGGCCTGCTCCAGCTGGCGCAGCAGCGCCTCGCTCTCCTGGGCCACGGCCTTCAGGGCCCCCTCCTGGAAGGGAGATTTCAGGCCGGCTTCCTGGAGCAGGTCCGTGAAGACCTTCTCCCCGCCCTGGGAGAGGAAGCGGACATAGCGCTGGAAGGCGTCGTCGTAATCCTTGCGGGAGGCCAGCAGGAACTGAAGGGCCGCCGTCTGGGCCAGGCAGTAGTCGATATAATAGAAGGGGGTCTCGTAGATGTGCATCTGATACTGCCAGCGGGTGCCCTCCTCCAGATAGGGAATGCCCTCAAAGGTGATGTGGGGGCGGAACTCTGCCTCCAGGCGCCGCCAGGCGGCCTTGCGCTCCTTCGGGGTCCAGTCCGGGTTTTCATAGACCTGGCGCTGGAAGTCGTCCACGATGGTGCCGTAAGGCAGGAAGGACAGGGCGTCCAGCAGGTGCATAAACTCATAGCGCTTGGCGTCCTCCCCAAAGAACCCGTCCATATAGGGCCAGGCGAAAAACTCCATGCTCATGGAGTGGGTTTCGGCGGTCTCCATGCCGCCCACACCCAGCTCCACCACGTATTTGTTGTTTGCGGTTTTGTAGTCGGCAAAGGCGTGGCCGGCCTCGTGGGTCACCACGTCCACGTCCCCGGCGGTGCCGTTGAAGTTGGCCAGGATAAAGGGCTGGTGGTAGGCCATGAAGTGGGTGCAGTAACCGCCGCCCCACTTGTTTTTCCGGGACTCCACGTCGAAGGCCTCGGTTTCCAGCATGAAGTCGATGAATTCCCCGGTCTCCTGGCTCATGCTGTGGTACATAGCCTTGGCGGCGGCGAAGATCTCCTCCTTGCCACCCTTGGGGGCGGGGTCCCCCTGGGGGAAGATCAGGTCATAGTCGTAGAGCATAAGGGTGTCCACCCCCAGCTTTTTGCCCACCTCGGTGCGCAGGTGGGAGACCAGGGGGACGATGTCCCGGCGGACGTTTTCCCGGAAGGCCTTGACCTCCTCGGGGCCATAGCACAGGCGGCCCATGCGGTAGTAGCCCAGCTCCACAAAGTTTTGGTAGCCCATCTTCTTGGCCATCCGGTCCCGGATGTGGACCAGCTGGTCGAAAATGCCGTCCAGCTGCTGGCTGTGGGCCTGTAAGGTCTTGCCCAGAACCTCATAGGCCTCCTTCCGGGTAGCCCGGTCGGGGGACTTGGCGTACTTCATCAGCATGGGCCGGGGGAGCTTTTCGCCCCGGAACTCAAACTCCATGCCCGCCATCAGCTGGGAGTACTGGCTGACCACCCGGTTTTCCTCCACCATGTCCTCGATGATTTCGGGGGACATGGACTTGAGCTCCACCTCAAAGGAACGGAAGACCAGGGGGATGATCTCTCCCGTTTCCTCCAGCTCCTTGCGGAAGGGGGAGGCCAGCATGGCCTTGGTGTACTCCAGCATATCATTCTGGGCCTGGGGGCCGGTTTCGTCGTAGTAGTCCTTTTCCGCCAGGTAAAACTCGTCAGCGGTGTTGATGCTGTAGCGCATGTAGGACAGGGCCTGGGCGGTTTCCAGGCGGATCATCAGGTCGTTGCAGCGGTCCCGGGCGGCCAGGACCTCCTGGGCGGAGGTGGCCTCCTTCACCTGCTGGATGATTTCCTTGGCCTCCTTGGAAAATTCCTCAATAGTCAGGCGCTCATACTTTAATTCAGATACTTTTTGCATGGTTTCTTCCTTTCTCGTAAAGGATCGTTTACGGTGTTTTCCCAAAGGGCAGGTCCCGCAAAGCGGGGCGGCCGTGGAGGGTTTCTGCGGCCTTGACCCCCCGGCAGATGGCCTCTTCCACCGCCCGGGCGGCCAGGATCCCCACGGCGTCGGGGTCGGCTTGGACGGACCCGCAGCACATGGCGAAGAGGCAGTCGCCGTCAAAAGTGGCGTTGGCGGGGCGGACGGCCCGGGCGATGCCGTTCTGGGCCACGGCGGCCAGCTTGGTGGCCTGGGCCTTGGTCAAGTCGGCGTTGGTGACCACGCAGCCGATGACGGTGTTCTCTCCAGCGGTCTTGCCGCTAAAAATATCCCGCTGGCGCTGGCTGTGGGCCAGGAGCCATTCCTCGGTGCCGGCAAAGCCGGTGTTTTGGTCGTTGCGGACTCCGGCTAGGATCTGGCCCTTTTCCAGAATGTCCCCCATGGCGTTGCAGGCCACCACGGCCCCCACCATCAGCGCTCCCTGGCGGAAGGCGCAGGCTCCGATGCCCCCCTTCATGGCGAACTGGGGGCCGCGGATTTTACCGATGGTGCAGCCGGCGCCGGCGCCGAAGTTCCCCTCCTGGAAGGGCTCCCCTGCCAGGGCAGCCTGGCAGGCGGCATAGCCCATGGCCACATCGGGGCGGACCTCCATGGCGCCGAACTTCAGGTCGAAAAGGACGGCGGCGCAGACGTTGGGGACCACTGTCACCATCACGTCCCGGCCGATGCCCTCCTCCTCCAGCTTCCGCATGACGCCGCCGGCGGCGTCCAGGCCAAAGGCGCTTCCACCGGTGAGGACCACAGCGTGGACAACCTCCCGGTTGCACACGGGGTTCAGGGCGTCGGTGTCCCGGGTGCCTGGGGAGCCGCCCCGGACGTCTACCCCCGTCACAGCCCCCTGGGGACATAGGATCACCGTGCAGCCGGTGCCGGCGGCCAGGTCCTGGACCTGGCCAAAGGTGAAGCCAGGGATCTCGTGTAGTTGCATTGTCTCCATGTTGTATCCTCTTCAAACCTCCCCTAGGTTGTTTTTGGGGATCTTGATGCAGCACCGGGGAGGGCCTGTGGGCCCTCCCCGGCGGGTTTCGTTTTCAGTGGGTCTCTGCCTGGCCCCGGCGGACCAGCTCTTCTCCCACAGTGTAGATATCGCCGGCCCCTACGGTGAGGATGAGATCCCCAGGCCGGGCCTGGTCATACAGCCAGTCGGTGAGCTGGGCAAAGTTGTCTGCAGCCTGGGCCCCAGGGATGACGGCGGCCAGGTCCTTGGAGGAGATGCCCACCTCGTTGGTCTCCCGGGCGGCGAAGATTTCCGCCAGGTAGGTTACGTCTGCATGCTGGAGGACCTCGGCAAACTCGGAGAAGAGGGCCTTAGTCCGGGTATAGGTATGGGGCTGGAAGGCACAGATGACCCGCTTATAGTCCAGCTTGGCGGCGGTTTCCAGCAGGGCCTTCAGCTCCCCGGGGTGGTGGGCGTAGTCGTCGTAGACAGCGGCTCCCTTCACCTTTCCCTTAAACTCAAAACGGCGGCCAGCCCCCCGGAAGTCTTTCAGGCCCTGGGCAATGGCCTGGCCGGGGATGCCCAGAATCAGGGCGGCGGCAGCGGCAGCAATGGCGTTTTTCACGTTGTGCTCCCCGGGCACCTGGAGGGTGATGTGGGCGGCAACCTTGTCGTGCCAGACCACATCGAAGGTGGGAAAGCCGTGGTCCCAAACCAGGTTCTCCGCGTGGAAATCCCCGTGGGACAGGCCGAAGGTAAGTACCCCTTTCTTGCCCTTCAGGGCCGCCATGGTGTTTTCGTCCTCACCGTTGGCCAGGACGGTACCGTCGGGGGGCACCAGGTCGGCAAAGGCCCGGAAGGAGTGCTTCACGTCCTCCAGGTCCTTGAAAAAGTCCAGGTGGTCGGCCTCAATGTTGAGAATCACTGCCACGGTGGGATAGAAGGACAGGAAGGAGTTGCAGTACTCGCAGGACTCCACGATGATGGTCTTCCCCTTCCCCACCCGGTGACCGGTGCCCAAAATGGGCAGGGTGCCGCCGATCATCACTGTGGGGTCAATGCGGGCCGCCATGGCAATGTGGGTGCACATGGAGGTGGTGGTGGTCTTCCCGTGGGTGCCGGAGATGCACAGAGCGTTTTGATACCGCCGCATGATGGAGCCCCAGGCCTGGGCCCGCTCAAAGACAGGGATGCCCAGGGCGCGGGCGGCAGCGATCTCAGGGTTTTCATCGTGGACAGCGGCGGTGCGGATCACCAGATCCTTCCCCTCTACGCTCTCAGCCTTGTGGCCGATGACCACGGAGATGCCCAAAGCGCGCAGATGCTCCACCGCCTCGCTCTCCTTCATGTCAGAGCCGGTGATCTCCAGGCCCTCACCCTGCAGAACCTCTGCCAAAGGGGACATAGACACGCCGCCTATGCCCACCAAATGTGCCTTTTTGCCGGGCACAATATAATCATGGATTCGATCGATTGCCATGGTTTACACACCTTTTCTATTCAGCTATAATATAGGCTGGACGCGGCGAAAAAATACCGCGTTTCTCTCCAGAATAACAATGTCAGTCAAATATTATAATCCAATCCCCCTGAGATTGGCAAGTCCTTCCGTCTGCTTTTCTCGGATTCCCTCAGAATTTTTTCTTTCAAAAGGAGGCCTGCCCTGTGCTGACCCTTTACGGCGCCCTGGACTGCCCGGCCCAAGACCTGCTGGCTTGGGCTTTGGCGCAGTCCTTTGGGCTCTCTCCCCTGCCGGCTTTGGCCAGGACCCCATTGGGAAAGCCCTACTTTCCCCAGCGCCCAGATCTTCAGTTTAGCCTAAGCCACAGCGGCCCCTTGGTGCTGTGCGCTCTGTCCTCCCGGGCCGTTGGGGTGGACATTGAGCAGATCCGCCCCCGGGGGCATGCGCTGCCCCGGTATGCCCTGACGGCAGAGGAATATGTCCAGTTCCAGGCCCAGGGGGGCGATTGGCCCGCGTTTTATAACCTTTGGACCCGGAAGGAGGCCTGGTGTAAGTACACGGGACAGGGGCTGCGCCCCCTGTGGGGACAGACGCCCCCTGGGGACGGTCTCTTCTTTCGGACCTATGCCGGCCCCCACTGGCGGGCCAGCGTCTGCGGGGAAGAGGAACCCCCGGCGGAAATTCTTTGGAAGGAGGGCAGCCAGCCATGAAGCTGCCGCAAGCATTCTACAACCGGGACACCTGCCAGGTGGCCCAGGAGCTTTTGGGAAAATACCTGGTGCGCCTCCAGGACGGGCTCCCCCTGGTGGTGCGGATCAACGAGACCGAGGCCTACATTGGGCGGATGGACAAGGCCTGCCACGCCTACAACTACCGGCGAACTGCCCGCACCGAGACCCTCTTCGCCCCACCGGGCACGGCCTATATCTACCTCATCTATGGTATGTATCACTGCCTAAATTTCGTGACAGAGCCGGAAAATGAGCCCTGCGCCGTTCTCATCCGGGGCGGCCAGGCCCGGGGCAACGGGGAATTTTTGGCCCGGAACCGGTATGGGAAGACCCTGGACCAGCTGTCTGCCTATCAGCGGAAGCAGTTTCTCAATGGCCCCGGAAAGCTGTGCAAAGCGCTGCAGCTCACCCGGGCGGAAAACGGCTGCTCCTTGCTGGGGGACACCCTTTTCGTCTGTGACCGGCTGGAGGACATCGGCCTGACCACCCCGGCGGAGGATCTGCGCCCCTTTTCCATTCTGGCCGGGCCCCGGGTGGGCATCGACTATGCCGAGGAGGCGGTGGACTTCCCCTGGCGGTATCTTATGGGACCGTAGGCCCTTGGGGCTTGCGGTCCATTTCTTTTTCCAGGGTTTGAAAGGTGGGGCGAGCGGCCAAGGCGATGAGGGCGGCCAGGCAGGCCGCCCCCACCATAACCAGGCCACCCCGGTTGCCCAGGCCGCTGAAGAGCAAGCCGTATAGAACCTGACCCAGAGGCTGGGCGCAGTTGGCCGTGGCCAGGATCACCGCCATGATCTTGCCCAGCAGCTGGGGCGGGGTTTGGCTCTGGATGGCCGCCAGCAGCTGGACGGTAAACACCGTAGCCACAGCCATGGCCAAAAAGCTCATGGCTGTAATGAGGCCATAGCCCACGCCGGCGGGTACTCCCGGCAGCAGGGCCAGGCCCATGACCAGCACCGTCCCCGCGCTGGCCAGCAGCAGCCGGGGGGCCCGGCGGAGCTTCCAGCCCCCCGCCACGGTCCCCGCCGCCAAGCCCCCGGCCAGGCCGCCCAGGCCCATGGCCCCTTCGGTAAGGCCCAGCTGGGCATCTGAGCCCCCCAAAAGCTGGACCACCATCACCGGCAGGCCCACAATGAGCGCCGCAGAGAGAACCATGTTAAACAGGGCCAGCAGGAGGATCACCTGCAGGAAGACGGGCTTTTCCCGGCGGACAAAGGCCGCGCTCTCCCGGATGTCCTCCCGGGCGGCAGCCAGCAGCCCTGCACGCCCCTGGCGGGGCACCAGGGGGATGCGCAAAAAGAGCTCCAGCACCGCCGAGGCCAAAAAGCAGAGGGCGCTGACCCCCAGGATGGGCAGGAGGCCAAAGGCCCCAAAGAGAAGGCCCCCCAGAACCGGCCCCAACAGGCTGGCCAGGGTGCTGACCATATTCACCACCGCATTGGCCCGGACCAGCTGCTCCCCGGCAGCCAGAAGGGGCAGGCTGGCCTGCACGGCGGGCTGATAGGCGCCGGAGATCCCATACAGGACCATGAGGACCATCAGCAGCAGGGGGACCAAGGGCACCTGCCCCAGAGCCAGGGCACACAGGCCCACCAGCAGGGCTGTGGCGGCATCCAGCGCTGCCATCATGGGCCCCTTGTCCACCCGGTCGGCAATGCCCCCACCCAGGAAGGAGAAGACCACCAGGGGCAGGAAGGCACAGGCGGTTACCCCGCCAAAGAGGGCCGAAGAATTGGTCTGTCGCAGCAGGTAAAGGGGAAGGGCAAAGCGCAGGATGGCGTTGCCAAAGAGGGAGATGATCTGTCCCAGGACCAGGATGGTAAAGTCCCGGCGGAAAAGTTTGGTGTGTTTCATGGGGTACCTCCTTTTAGATACCGACGGTTGGTTTGTATATCTCCAAAAATAAACTGCCCGGTTCGAGCAGTTTATAACGGCAGGACACAGAAGGGCGGGCCAGGCGGCCGGTTAGGAGGACTCCCCCTCCCGGGTGGCCGAGGCAAATGCTTCCACCACGGCGTCCTCCAGAAGCTGGCCCAGGCCCAGGCCCTGGGTAAGCTCATTGAACACCTGGCATCGCTCCCGCATTTCCTGGGGTGTCATGGGCTGCAAGGTGGGGCAGAGCCACAGATCCGTGAGCACCAAAAGGGCCTCGGCCAGGGCTTTGGGGTGCGCAACGGAGAGGGAGCCATCCGCCATTCCCTCCTCCAGCACGGGCTGGAGATACTCCGGGGCGGCAATCTGCAGCAGACTGCGGATTTCAATGGCCAGGAACCTGGGGTGGTCCAGCAGATAGGGCACCACGCTGAGGATCTGCTGCTGGTTGGGGTGGAACAGGGCAACGCTGAACATGGCCTGGAGCTTTTCCCGGCCAGTTTTGGTGGGGTCATCCCGGAGCTTGGTCAGGCGGGCCTGGTTTTCCAGGCTGAGCTGGGAGCACAGCTTTTCCAGGATGTCTTCCTTGGAGGAAAAATGGTGGTAGATGGCCCCCTTGGACAGGCCGGTGTCGTTGATGATATCCTGGAGGGAAGTCCTCTCGTACCCCTTTTCCAGAAACAGGCGGCCGGCAGTGTCTAGGATGCGCTGGACGGTTTCCTCTGGGTGTTTGTTTCTTGCCATGGCGTGTTCCCCCTTTTTTACAGACCGGCGGTCTGTATGGTGGCAGTATACCCCTTCCCTCCCCCGCTGTCAAGAAAAACCCGGCAGCGGGACAATTTGACCTTTTTCGGCAAGCTATGGTATAATCGGCTCCAAACCAATCACACAGAAGAAACGAGGAGATGCCAATGGGAGCCTGGAAACAACGGGGTAACTACCGCTCGGTGCTAGAGGCCATCACCGGTCTGGCCGGCGCCACCCCTGAGGAGCTCATCCACCCCACCCGGGTGGATCCCAGCCAGATTGAAAACCTGCCCGAAGCCGCCCAGCTCATCCGCACCTGTTTGGCGCGGAACATGCCGGTGGTGATTTTGGGGGACTATGACGCCGACGGGATCACCTCCACGGCCATTCTCACCAAGCTCTTCCGGCACTTTGGGGTGGAGCCCCGGACCATTATCCCCCGGCGGTTTACCGACGGCTACGGGATCTCTGAAGCCCTCATCCAGGGGATCACCCATTCCCTACTCATCACCGTGGACAACGGCATTGCCGGGCTGGAGCCCATTGCCAAGGCCAAGGCGGCGGGCAACGTAGTCATCGTCATCGACCACCACCTTCCCCTGGCCCAGCTGCCCCCGGCGGATGTGATTGTGGACCCCCACATCCACCCGGAAAACAACGGCTATGAGCACTACTGCGGGGCGGGGCTGGCCTATAAGCTGGCAGAATATCTCTGCGCCGGGGAGTCCAGCGGGGCCAAAAAGAGCCTCTTTTTTGACCTGCTGGTGCTGGCCTGCCTGGGCACCCTGGCCGACGTGATGCCCCTGACCGGGGACAACCGCTACCTGGTCATGGCCGGCCTGCGGGTCATCAACCAGGAGGCCTGGTTCCGTCAGCTCTCCAGCGGGCTCCAGGCCCTGCTGGCCCTGTCCCCCCGACCCTATGATGAAGACATCATTAAGTTTCAGACCGCCCCCATCCTCAACGCCACAGGGCGGCTGTACAACGCCGGCAGCTCCTCGGTGCTCAAGGCCCTGCTCTCCACAGAGCCCCGGGCATCGGCAGCCTTTGCAGAAAAAATGCGGGAGATCAACGAAAAGCGCAAGCAGCTGGTCACCCAGTGGCTGGCCGCCGCCCAAAACGCCGCCCAGGAGAGCGCGGACCAGCCCATCCTCACCGTCTGCTGCCCCGGGATGCCCGAGGGCATTGTGGGCATTGTGGCCGGGAAACTCAGCGAAGAATACCGCCGGCCGGCCTTTGTCTTTTCCGACATCGCCAGCCAGCCCGGCCTTTTGCGGGGATCCGGGCGGACCTATGGGGACTTTGACCTGACCCCCCTGCTCCAGGCCATCGAGCCCTATACAGAGCGGCTGGGGGGCCACGCCGGGGCGGCGGGCATCACAGTGCGGGAGGACCAGTACCACGCCCTAGTCCGGGCACTGGTCCAGTATGGAGAAGAAAACCCCCTGCCCCCGCCGGACGACACCCTGTACTATGATCTGGCGGTGACCGAGGAGGAGCTTCCCCAAGCCCTGGCCGTCCTCAAGACCCATGCCCCCTATGGCCCCGGGGCGGAGCGGCCTGTTCTGGCCTTGATCGGCTATCGCCCCACCCCCAAGGGGGCCATGGCCTACCGCTTTATGGGCCGGCGGAACGAGCATTTGAAGCTCTTCGGCCAGGTGGCGGACGCGGTGGGCTTTGGCCTGTCTGAGGAGTACGCCGCCCTGGGTTCTCCGGCGGCGGTGGATCTGCTGGGGACCATCGGGGAGAATACCTTCAACGGGCGGACCACCCTCCAGTTTCAGTTTACCGCCATTCGGGCCACCCTGTTATGAGGGATCCTCAGATTCCCAGGGGGACCAGCCGCTGAAGGCTCTCCTGGGCGCCCACGGCCTCAACATAAGGCAGGATGGCCTGGTAGACCTCCTCCGGGGAAGCCCCCTCTGCGGGGAGGTAGGTCCACTGGGTGAGGAAGCTGTGGGCGTAGTTGCAGTGGATATTGCCTGTGTAGACGGCCACAATGGGGTCGGTGACCCAGCTGCCGGTTTCCCGGGCGCAGTCGGCCCGGAAGGTGAAGTAGCGCTGGCCGTCTTTCACGTAGATAATATGGATGGTCAGGTCCTCCGGCTTCAGGGTCAGGCGGTCTGGGCTGCCGGCCATCTCGTTGTAGTCGTTTTCCGCCTGGACCTTGCGGAAGTAAAAGTCCTCTAGGTAGGCCTGCCGGATGGTGGCCTCCTGGTCCCGGTACTGGAGGGGCACCAAAAGGTTTCTGGTGTTTTCCTCTAAGATCAGTTCCTCTTCTGCCGGGGTGCCATCCACGGTTTCGATGGAGTTGTGTCGGAAGTAATTCCGGCTGACCTGGAGGCAGTAGCCGTAGGGATCCAGCTCTGGGGGATAGGTCAGGTGGTTCAGGGCATAGACCGGGGTGCCGCTGCCGTCGGCGTCCATGTAGTTGTAGGCATCCACCACAAAGGCCCCTGCGTGTTCCTCCAGCAGGGCCAGCAGGGCCTGGCTGCGCTGGGCCACCTCCAGGTACTGGGCGGCGCTTTCGTTCTCCTGGGTGTATTGGATGCTGGTGGCGTAGAAGGCTGCCTCCCCCTGGGCATCCGGGTCCGATGGCTGGGTGCAGCCGCACAGAAAGGCCAGCAGGGCTGCCAGGGAACAGGCCAAGGTTCTTTTTTGAAGTTTCATTGCAATCGCCTCCGTTGGGGATTTGTTTCGCTCTTAGGATACCAGACAGTTCTTAAGAACACCCCAGGAAGGTTCTTAGCAATTTCTTAAGACCCCCTTTTGATTTGATGTAGACGGCAAAAAAAGGACAGCCAGTGGCTGTCCTTTTTTGTGGCTTATGGTAGATCATTGCTTGGTCATAAATTGGGAGGCTGCCTTGAGCATCATCCGCTTGGTGCCCACGTTGTCGAAGGCCACCTCGATGAGGGCGTCCCCTCCCATAGGCTGGATGGAGAGGACCATCCCCGTGCCGAAGGCCGAATGACGGACCATGTCTCCCTTCCGCAGCTGGAGAAGGGGCTGGGCCTTGGGGGCGGGCTTCCGGTAGGCTGCCGGGGGGACGCTGGTGCCCGAGG
>DBEYYM010000179.1:0-19553 GCA_048184675.1 Evtepia sp.
GAGGATGTGCTGACGGTCATCGAAGACGACCCCCGGCGGCTGACGGAGATCCGGGGAATCTCCCCCAAGCGGGCGGAGACCATCCACCAGTCCCTGTGCATGCAGCTTTCCATGCGCCGGCTGCTGGATTTCCTCTCCGCCCATGGGCTTCCCCTTCAAATTGCCATGCCCCTATACCGGCAGTATGGGGACCTGGCGCTCACTGTCATCCGGGCCAATCCTTATTGCTTGATTGAGGAACCCCTCTTTGTCCCCTTCCCCTCTGCGGACAAGCTGGCCCTGGACCTGGGCATGGAGGCAGGGGATCCCCTGCGGCTGGAGGCAGGGATCCTCTACACCCTCTCCCACAACCTGGACAACGGCCATGTGTTCCTCCCCTACGCCAAACTCCTTACCGCCGCCCAACGGCTGCTGGGGGCCGAGCAGGAGAGTTTAGAGGTCTGCTTCGATGCCCTGGTGGACCGCCGGAAAATCGTCCGGGAGGAGATTGCCGGCCAGGACGCCTGCTATCTGGCCAGGCTCTATGACTGCGAGACCTATGTGGCCAACGAGCTGCTGGGGATGGACGGGGAGGAGCTCTGCCCCCCTGAGGACCTGGACAAGCTCCTGGGGCGCATCCAGCGGGACCAGGGCATCACCTACGCCCCCCTGCAGGTGGAGGCGGTAAAAACCGCTGCCAAGCAGCAGGTGATGCTCCTCACCGGCGGCCCGGGCACGGGCAAGACCACCTCCCTCCGGGGGATCCTGGCCCTATTCGACCATTTGGGACTGCGGACCTCCCTCACCGCCCCCACAGGCCGGGCGGCCAAGCGCCTGTCAGAGACCTGCGGGGCGGAAGCCTCCACCATCCACCGGCTGCTGGAGACCCGATACGACAACCAAAGCGGCAGCCTCGCCTTCGCCCACAATGAGCGGGACCCCCTGGACACCGACGCGGTGATTTTAGATGAGGCCTCTATGGTGGACATCGTCCTCATGCAGGCTTTGCTGGCCGCCCTGCCTGGAGGCTGCCGGCTGGTGCTGGTGGGGGATCCCCATCAGCTGCCTTCGGTGGGGCCGGGGAATTTGCTCTCTGACCTGCTTCGGTCCGGCCGGCTGCCCACCCTGCGCCTGACGGAAATTTTCCGCCAGGCCGCCGCCTCGGCCATTATCCGGGGCGCCCGGGCTGTGGACCAGGGGGACTGCCCGGTGCTGGTGAATGATCCCGCAGGGGACTTCTTCTTCCTGCGCCGGCTGGACCCGGTCATGGCGGTGGACACCATTGTCTCCCTGTGCCAAACCCGACTGCCTAAGAACATGGGGATCTCCCCAGACCAGATCCAGGTCCTCTCCCCCACCCGAAAGGGAACGGCGGGGACCACCGCGCTGAACCGGGCCCTTCAGGAGGCGGTGAATCCCCCCGCCTCTGGCAAGAAGGAAAAGGCCTTTGGCCCGGTGAAATTCCGGGAGGGAGACCGGGTCATGCAGGTGAAAAACAACTACGACGTCATGTGGGAGGAGGCCGACGGCTCTGGCATCGGCATGGGGATTTTCAACGGGGACATCGGCCAGATTGAGACCATCGACGCCGCCAGCGGCCTGGTCACCGTGAACTTCGACGGCCACCGGGCCTCCTACACCCCCGACATGATGACCCAGCTAGAACCCGCCTACGCCATCACCGTCCACAAGGCCCAGGGCAGCGAGTACCGGGCCGTGATCCTCTCTGCGGTGGACGCCGCCCCCATGCTGCTGACCCGGGGCGTCCTTTACACCGCCATGACCCGGGCCAAAGAGCTACTGATCCTGGTGGGAGACGACCAGGTGGTCGCCCGCATGGCCGCCAACGACCGACAGCAGCGGCGCTACAGCGGCCTCCGGGCCCGCCTGGCCCGGGGCCAACTTGAAAAGGAGGGCCTCCATGGCACTGACCAACTTCCTTCTGAACCTGATCTTCCCACCCAAATGCCCCTTCTGTAACCGCCCCGCAGAGGGGCCGGTCAATTCCCCCTGTCCCAAGTGCCAGCAGGCGGATTTCTGGCTGGAGGGGACCCAGGTTGTGGTGCCCGGCACCGCCTTTCTCCGGTGCGTCTGCGCCGGGTGGTATCGGGATGCACTGCGGGAGTCCATGCGGCGCTTTAAGTTTCACAACCACCCGGACTATGCCAAGGCCTATGGCCCGGTGCTGGCCAAGATTGTCCGGGACTATCTGCCGGGGAGCTACGACTGTATCACCTGGGTGCCGGTCTCCCCGGCCACCCTGGCGGACCGGGGCTATGACCAGGCCCGCCTTTTGGCGGAGGAGACCGCCAAGGCTCTCTCTGCCCAAGCCATCCCCCTGCTGGCCAAGACGGGAAAAAACAAAGCCCAGTCCTCCCTGACCCAGGGCCGCCAGCGGTGGAGCAACGTGGCCGGGGTCTACTCGGTTCCCCAGCCCGCCGCCGTGGCCGGCCAGCGGATTTTGCTGGTGGATGACATTCTCACCACCGGCGCCACCCTGGAAGAGGCCGCCCGGACCCTGCGCCAGGCGGGAGCCACCCAGGTGGTGGCGGCCGCCTTCTGCCGGACCCCCAGAAAGCACGAGGACTAGAAGCCCACCCCGTGCACCGCCTTTTTGAGAAGCTGAGAGGCTTTCCCACTTTTTCGTGGGAAAGCCTCTTTTTGTTTGGGGTATACTTTTCTCAGTTGGCAACAGGCCTGTGAAGAAAGGGAGCGTGGATATGGACAAGCAAGTACAAGGGGGCTTTGCCCGGGACATTGCCATCGACCTGGGGACCACCTCCGTGCTGGTGGCAGTGCGGGGGCGGGGGATCCTGCTGCAAGAGCCCTCCGTGGTAGCAGTGGACCGGCACACTGGGAAAGTCCTCCAAGTGGGAGAGGCCGCCCGCCAAATGCTGGGGCGGACCCCTGGGGATCTGGTGGCCGTACGCCCTCTTCGGGAAGGGATCATCTCTGACTGCACCATGGCCGAGGCCATGGTCCGGTCCTTTCTGCACAAGGCGGTGCCAGGGCGGCTGCTCAAGCCGCGGCTGCTGATCGGCGTGCCCTCAGGGATCTCCGAAGTGGCAGAGCGGGCGGTGGTCGAGGCCGGCCTCCAGGCCGGGGCCCGGCGGGTCTACTTAATGGAAGAGCCCCTGGCCGCCGCCTTGGGTGCTGGTATCGACATTATCCAGCCCGAGGGCCACATGGTGGTGGACATCGGCGGCGGCACCACTGATGTGGCCGTGACCGCTCTGGGGGGCGTGGTGGCCTCCACCTGTCTGACCACCGCTGGGGATCAGTTTGACGAGGCCCTCATCCAGCATGTCCGGCAAAAGCACGACCTGCTCATTGGCGCCCGGACAGCTGAGGAGGTAAAAGGGGCCATCGGCCAGGTAGACGGTCCTGGGGAGGAAACCCTGCCTGTCAAAGGCCGCTGCCTCACCACTGGTCTGCCCCGGGAGATTCTTCTCTCCGGCGCTGAAACCCAGGAGGCCTTTGCCCCTGTGGCCGAGGCCATCATCGCCGCTGTTCAGGCCGTTTTAGAGCGCACGCCCCCAGAGCTGGCCGCCGATGTGGCAGTCAGCGGCATCCTCCTCACCGGGGGCGGCAGCCTTCTGCGGGGGATGGACACCCTCCTGGCCGCCCGCACCGGCATGGAAACCCACGTGGCAGAGGATCCCATCCGCTCGGTGGCCCTGGGGTTAGAGCAAATGCTGCCCCACCTGTCCAAGCGGCAGGAGGGGGTCTTAAACCTGGCCCGAAAGCGGCAGCTGACAGGATAAGAAAATCCCATCTCGAAGTCCCCTTTTTTCTGCATAAGATTGTCTCCGCCGACATTTTTTGATAGAATGGAAAAAAGGAGGTCACCAACATGACAATATACTGCCCTTGCTGTAACCAGCCCATGGCATCTGGCGCCCTCCTGGGACCCCAGGGACTTTTCTGGCAGCCAGACATTCTGCCCCCAAAAGACGACACCGACGGCCGGATTCCCCTGCACGAGAACAAATTTCTGAACCGTCTTTTGTCCGGGGCCAAGCTCACCGCCCAGTATTGCGAATCCTGCGACCTATTGCTGGCACACCCCAACCTGAAAAAGCGCCAATAAAAAAGCCTGGGAAGCTCCCAGGCTTTTTATGGTTTGCAGCAGGATCGGTTACTCTGCGGGGAACAGCAGCTCCAGGATGTGGAAAGCCTGCTTGCCGCCGGCCAGAAGGCCGCCCCGGCAGGATTTACAGTAGCAGACCACTTTATCGGTGGTAAACTGCCGGCAGTAGTCCTGGAAGTAGGCTGTGCGCGCCTCGGGGGTCATGGGGCGGAACATGTCTGCCCCTTCCTCCACATAGCGCTTGGGGGCCAGCTTGGCATTGCTCTCGTTGCAGGGGGCGGTCAGGTTCATGCCGCAAAAGCGGGTGTTTTCATGGTGCTCGGCCAGCTCCACCACCTGGATGTTCATCTTGTTCATCAGGGAGCGGATCGCGTCCTGTACGTGCCGTTTTTCCACCGCCATCCAGCAGTCCTGGATGGTCATCTGTTCCCCGTGATAGTCGGGAAAGGGAAAGGTGGGGTCCTGATCCAGGAGCTCCCACACAAACTCGATCTGTCCAGCGTCGCCGCTTTCATCGATGATGTTGGCGCAGTTGTTGCACACCACGAGAGCGGTGTCCTCTGGGGTCAGCTTGGGGTGGTCCACCCGGCAGCAGCCCACGGGATCTGCCCCCAGCTTGTCCTTGATGTACGCAGCCAGTTTCTCGCTGGCCTCTTTGTGGTCTGCCTTGGGCTTGCAGCCGGGAAAAAACAAGGTTGCCATAACCAGTTCCTCCATCGTTTTTCGTTTCTCTTGGGGGCTTATCCCTCCGCCCGTTTGGCCTCCTCGGCCAGGGCGATCCGAAGGGCTTTGGAAAGCTGGTCAGGACATGAGGTGGCCTTGAATCCACAGCGGATCCCTTCGATCTTTCGGATGGCGTCCTCAGCCTTCATGCCCTCCACCAGCCGGGCCACCCCTTGGCTGTTGCCGGCGCAGCCGCCGATGATCTCCACCTTCTGAACCACGCCGTTCTCCAGCTTCACATTCATCTGCCGGGAGCAGACGCCCTTGGTCTGATATTGAATGGTCATAGGATTCCACCTCCCTTCTCTGTCATAGTCATGTTCCATTTATCATAGCAAAGCCCACCACAAAAAGCAAGGGCTCCCCCCGCCTTGCCATCGTTGCCCAGTCATGCTATGATACGAAAAAAGGCCGCTGCCAAGGGGGGGATTCTATGAAATTTGGCTTTTCTTTCATCGGCGTCATTTACCTGGCCATGCTGCTGATCCCCAACTTTCTCTGGGCCAAACGCAAGCCCAAGGGCTATGAAACCTACGTGGTCCGGGAGAAAAAGGGCCTGGTGGCCTTGGAGCGGCTGGGGGAAGGTTTGGTCACCTGCTCGGCCCTCTTGTTTTCCGGCTGCAGGCTGGGACCCTGGACTTTGTGGTCCTGGTGGCTGGTGGCCTCCTTCCTGCTGATGGTCCTGTATGAACTCTATTGGCTCCGTTACTTCCGCAGCCCCCAAACCATGGAGGACTTTTATGCCAGCTTTCTGGGCATCCCCGTGGCCGGCGCAACCCTGCCTGTGGCCGCTTTTGGTCTGTTGGCAGTGTATGGAGTATCCCCTGCGCTGGGCCTCTCTGTGGTGATTTTAGGCATTGGACACATTGGCATCCATTGGATGCACTGGAAAGAACTCCCCTAACTTCCTGACCGCCAGGCGGCCCTTTTTTTCCGGGCCGCCTGGTTTTTGCCTTCCTGCAGCCCCCAGGCAGGCCTTTCCAAGGAAAGACTGTGTATCATTGCCGCTTCTTTTTTTCGAAAAACAGGTCATAGTAAGTCTGCGCGTTTTTTGCGCGCGCATGCAACCTATTTTTTTGAAAGACGGAGGTGATTTCTTGCAGGACACCAAGGAACGCCGGGGGCCGGAGGCCGTAATGTGGTGCTTCCGTGCCCTTCTTGTCCTGGCGGCAGCGATGGTGCTGGCCCTTTCTATGGCCCCAACTGGCCAGGCGGCAGAGAGCCAGACCAGCACCACCCGCTCCGTGATCCCTCTGGGACGGGCGGTGGGCATTAAGCTCTTCGCCCAGGGCGTGCTGGTCGTGGGGCTTTCTGACATTACCACCGACCAGGGTCTGGCCTCCCCTGCCCAGGCCTGTGGACTTCAGAAGGGCGATGTGATCACCCAGATTAACGGCACCCAGGTAAACTCCATTGAAGAAGTTCAGGCCATTTTGCAGGACCTAAAGGGCCAGGAAATGGAGCTGACCGTGGTCCGGGATGAGGAAAGCCAAGCGGTAACCACCCGGGCCGCCCAGTGCAGCGCCGACGGCGCCTACAAGCTGGGCGCCTGGATTCGGGACTCCATGGCGGGTATCGGCACCCTGACCTTTGTGGACCCGGCCACCGGTCTCTTCGGCACCCTAGGCCACGGCATCAACGACGTGGATACGTCCGTGCTGATGACGCTTCAGTCCGGGGGCATCACACCGGCCTCGGTAGCCGGTGTGGTTAAGGGCATGAATGGCCGCCCCGGTGAGCTTCGGGGGGCCTTCTCCTCCAGCCAGGATCTGGGTAAGCTCTATGCCAACACAGAAAGCGGTGTCTTTGGTTATTTGGATGACCTAGACACCTTCTCCGGCACCCCTGTGCCGGTGGCAGAGGCAGAGGAGGTCCACACAGGCCCGGCCACCATCCTCTCCAATGTCTCTGGCACCCAGGTGGAGGAGTATGACGTGGAGATTCTAAAGGTCTACTCCAATGCCTCGGACACCCGTGATCTGATGCTCCGGGTCACCGACCCCAAGCTGCTGGAGCAAACCGGAGGGATTGTCCAAGGGATGTCTGGCTCCCCCATTCTTCAGGACGGCAAGCTGGTGGGCGCTGTGACCCACGTGCTCATTGACCACGCCGACCGAGGCTACGGTATTCTGGCCCAGCGCATGCTGGATCAGGCCGAAGCGGCCCAATCCACCTAACTTCTTCCGGCAGGGCGAAGTCACGCCCTGCCGGGCGATACATCCTTGACCTTGTCCTCTGTTCCATGGTACACTGGCTGTAGATCTAATTCTACGGCGTGCTCGCTTTGCGCCAAGGGGCGTCTCCCCTGGGGCCGCCGTGTAACCACATTGGAGGTGCTCCGAAATGCTGCGAAAGAAAATGGGGGCTATGGTCTTAGCGTTTTTGATGGTCCTACCCTGCCTGGTTCTCCCCGCTGGGGCCGCTGCTGCTGTCAGCGTGACCATCGATGGAACTTTGGTGCCCTTTGACAACAATTACGGCCATCCCTTCCTGGATAGCGCCGGACGAACCCAGGTCCCCTTCCGCCTGACCATGGAAACCTTTGGCTGCTCCGTCGAGTGGGAACAAAGCACTCAGACGGCGGTGGCGAAAAAAGACGGCACCCAGGTTGAGGTTCCCATCGGCCGGCCTTATCTGCTGGTAAATGGTAAGCAAGTGGCCATGGACACCAGCGCCCAGCTGGTCGGCTCCCGTACCTATCTCCCCATCCGGCCAGTGCTGGAGGCCTTCGGGGCTTACGTCACCTGGGACAACGACAACCGCCAGGTGGTGGTCACCACCGGCAGCAGCCTGGTTCGGGTCCATTTCCTAGACGTGGGCCAGGGCGACGCCACCCTCATCGACTGCGGCACGGTAGAGGTCCTTATTGACGGCGGCGACAACCGCGCCGGTGACGCCGTGGTTTCCTACCTCACCCCCTATGTAGACGGCAAACTGGATTACGTCATTGCCACCCACCCCGACGCCGACCACGTAGGCGGCCTAGACACCGTGCTGGAGGCCTTTGCCGTGGGCGAGGTCATCGACAGCGGCAAAACCGCCAGCACCGTCACCTACCGGGACTACTGGGCCGCTGTCCAGGCCGAGGGCTGCCTCATCTCCTATGACGAAGACCGTATCATCCCCTTGAACGCCATGACCACCTTGTCCATCCTGGAAACCGGCGACAGCTGGCGCAGCGCCAATGACTGCAGCGTCATCGCCCAGCTCACCTGTGGAAATGTTCAGGTCCTTTTCACCGGGGACATGTCCCAAACTGTTGAGCGGGCGCAGCTCCCTCTGTTTGGGGATATCGACGTGTTGAAGGTGGGGCACCACGGCTCTGCCACGTCCTCCTGCGCCGAATTTTTGTCGGTGGTAAACCCTGAGTACGCTGTAATTTCCTATGGCCTGGGCAATTCTTACCATCACCCCACCCTACAAACCCTGCAGCGGCTCCTTGCCGCAGGGGCCACCGTCTATGGCACCGGGAAAAGCGGCTCTATTGTTCTGACCACCGATGGCCAGACCTATAGCTTTAACACCTCCCTGGCCCTTACAGCTGCAGACGCAGGCGCCTGAGCGCCGGGAGAAAGCGTCTTTTTCCTCTTCCCATCCTCCCCGTGGACCTTTGGTTCCACGGGGATATTTGCACCCAAAAGCAACCTTTTTCTTACTTGAAAAAAATGGAAAACATAGAGAAAAAAGGTTGATATTTGAAAAATCGGCGTTATAATAGTACAGTATTTGAGCACCCTTTCAGCTTGCTCCATAGAAAGGTGGTATATGTACTATGGCATATCGCTATTTGTTGGATCTGGCTCTTATTCTGCTGAGCACAAAGGTTCTAGGTATTTTCTCCCAACGCTTTCGCTTGCCCCAGGTGGTCGGCGCTCTGGTTGCCGGCCTTCTTTTGGGCCCAGCCGCCTTGGGAATCATCGACCTGACAGACTTTCTTCATACTACAGCCAGCTTGGGCGTTATCGTTTTGATGTTTACCTCCGGCATGGAGACCGATATCAACGACCTGAAGCGCTGCGGGAAATCTGCCTTCCTGGTGGCCCTGATCGGCGTCATCCTCCCTCTTGCGGGCGGGTTCGCCGTGGGCGTTTATTTCAATGACCCCACCCTGCTGGTGAATAACACCCCCGGCGCAGAAGGCAGCCTTTTGCTTCAGAATATCTTCCTGGGTATCATCCTCACGGCCACCTCCGTGAGCATCACCGTAGAGACCCTGCGGGAGCTGGGAAAGCTCCGCAGCCCTGCCGGCAGCGTCATTCTGGGCGCCGCCATCATCGACGACGTGCTGGGCATTGTGGCCCTTACCATTGTTACCAGCTTTTCTGACCGCTCGGTAAAGGTTCCCGTTGTGCTGCTGAAGATCGTCCTCTTCTTTGTGGTGGCCATTGTGGTCGGCCTGGCCTTTGCCCGGTTCTACCGCTGGTGGACAGGCAAAGCCGATGAAAACCGCACCCAGCACGCCATTGTGGCCTTTGCTTTCTGTCTGATTATGTCTTATATTGCCGAGGAGTTCTTCGGCGTGGCCGATATCACCGGCGCCTTTGTGGCCGGTCTGGTCCTTTCCAACGCCACCGATGGCAAGCACAGCAAGTATTTGACCGACACCTTCGAGTCCATCTCCTTCCTCTACCTCTCCCCTGTCTTCTTTGCCAGCATCGGCCTGCAGGTGGAGCTGAACTCCATGAACACCCACATTCTCCTCTTTGCCGTGGTGCTGACCATTGTGGCCATTCTCACCAAAGTGGTGGGCTGCGGCCTGGGCGCCCTGATTTGCCGGTATCCCAAGCGGGAGGCCCTTCAGGTGGGCGTGGGAATGATCTCTCGTGGTGAGGTGGCCCTGATCGTGGCCACCAAGGGGGCCGACCTGGATCTCATCAGCTCTGAGCTCTTTGGCCCCGTGGTGGTGGTTGTGGTGGTCACCACCATCGTCACCCCCATTCTCCTGAAGGTGGTCTTCCGGGACAAAGCCGAGAGCGCACCGCCTTTGCCCCAGTCTGAGTCGTAATAGGCTGTCATCTGTGTCAGTTTTCCTGTTTTTTTAGAAGGGTTCCCTGCAGGGAACCCTTCTTTTTGCGTTCCTAGTCTCTTTTTTCAGAGGAGTTTCATATATTGAGGACATGGCGCCGCCTACCCCTCTCTCTGGAAAGGATCGTGAATGACCATGACAACCATGCAAATCATCGCCATTGTCATCTTCTTGGTGACCATGGCCGCTATTATGACCGAAAAACTCCACCGCACCGTGGCCGCGGTGGCCGGGGCCCTGCTGCTGGTGCTGACAGGGGTTCTGTCGGTGGAAGCTGGGTTTTCCTATGTGGATACCAACACCCTAGGGGTGTTGGTGGGCATGATGCTATTCGTGTCGGTGGTGAAGCACTCTGGAATCTTTGAGTACATCGCCGTCCGGGCCGCCAAGCTGGCCAAGGGACGGCCTTGGCCCCTGATGCTTCTTTTCACCCTCATTACCGCCCTGCTGTCTGCCTTTTTGGATAACGTAACCACTGTGCTTCTCATCGGCCCCATGACCCTGGCCATCACTGGCATGCTGGGGTTAAACCCCGTTCCCTTCTTCCTCACCCAGATTATGGCTGCCAACATCGGCGGCACGGCCACCCTCATCGGGGATCCCCCCAACATTATGATCGGCAGCGCCGCAGGGCTGAGCTTCCTGGACTTCGCTGCCAACACCGGCGTCGCCGTGGTCTTTGTGCTGGCCGTTATGTTGGTGTGCTTCTATTTTCTCTATGGGAGAAAACTCCACGTCTCCCAGGAGGCCATGGATGAGGTTTTGGCTCTGGACGAAAAAGAGTCCATCCAGGACCGGCCTCTGCTCATAAAGAGCGTGGTGATGACCGTCATCGTGGTTTTCGGTTTCATCTTCCACGCCCAGCTGGGGTTGGAGTCCTCTACCATTGCCCTGACTGCCGCTGCCGTAATGCTCCTCATCGGCCGGCAAAATGTGGAGGAAATCGTCGCCGGGGTGGAGTGGACCACCATTCTCTTCTTCATGGGTCTCTTCGTGGTGGTGGGCGGCCTGCAGGAGACAGGGATCATCCAGCTGCTGGCCAACGGGATCATGGGCCTGACCCAGGGCCACATGACCTTGACCATTCTGCTGATTCTCTGGGTTTCGGCCATCATCTCTGCCTTCCTGGATAACATCCCCTTTGTGGCCACCCTCATCCCGCTCATTCTCACCATGGGGCAAAGCGGCATGGATGTGACCCCCCTGTGGTGGGCCGTCTCCCTGGGGGCCTGCCTGGGTGGTAACGGCACCCTCATCGGCGCCTCGGCCAACGTGGTGCTGTCTGGGATCAGCAACCGGCACGGGTATCCCATCACCTTTGCCAGCTACTTTAAGGTGGGGTTCCCCCTGATGCTGCTGTCCGTCGCCATCTGCATGGTGTTCCTGTTGGTGCGCTTTGGATAATAGCTCTGCTGGGCAACACATCTGCCCAGAACCCCTTTCCTCACCGGAAAAAAGATCGAGGCCGGGATGCCCAAGTGGGCGTCCCGGCCTCGATCTGTCTTTAATGTAAGAGCAGGATCATCCCCATGCTCAGCAGCAGCACCAAAACCGCCGCAGGCATGGCATATTTACAATAGCGTTTCCAGCCAATCGGATGGCCTTCCTTGCCCGCCAAGGCCACCCCCGTAACGTTGGCCGAGGCCCCAATGGGCGTGGCAATGCCCCCGATGTCCGTCCCCTTAGAGACGGTCCAGGTGATGGTTTGCAGGTCCATCCCCAAAGTATCCGCCAGGGAGAGCAGGACGGGCACCATCACCGTGGCCATGGGGATATTGTCCACAAACGCCGAGGTGATGGCAGTAAACCAGATGAGCACCACCACCATCCGAATGTGGCTGCCGCCCCCCAGGGCAGCCAGGAACTGCGCCAGGCCGTCCAAAAGACCCGTCTGCTCCAGGCCGCTGACAGTGAGGAAGAGCCCGATGATAAAGCCAACGGTTTTCCAGTCCACCTGCTTTAAGAGGCTGCGGGGATATTTGGCGTTGGCCAGCGCTGCCAGAGCCGCCAGCAGTCCAATGGTCGGCATGGTAAGGCTGGTGATGGTATGGGTGGCAATGAGAAGGATGACCCCCACAAAGATCCCCACACTCCACCAAAAAATCTCCCGGTCGGGAATGGCGTCATTGGGGTCAATGTCCCACAGGGCAGGGTGGGGGTCTCCCCCGACGTTTTTCAACTTTTTGCGGAAGCACAGGTAAAAGTACACCAGCACCACAACCAAACCCACCAGGCAGATGACGCCGTTGTTGCGCAAGAAATCCCAAAAGCTCAGGCCCAGGGAGGTACCCAGGATGATGTTGGGCGGGTCCCCGCTCATGGTGGCCGCACCCCCTAGGTTGGCGGTGAAGATTTCCCCAATGATAACGGGCACGGGATCAAATTGGAGAAAGTGGGCCAGGCGCACCGTGGCCACCACCAAAAAGAGGATCACGGTAATACTGTCTACAAACAGGGAAAAGCCCGCCGCCAGAACCATAAAGCACAGCATAATGGCCATGGGACGAAAGCCCAGGGCTCGGGCCAGGCGGAGGCAAGCCCAGTCGAAAAACCCCGCCTCACTCATGCCCTCAGCCATAACCATCATCCCCACCAGGAAGAGAATGGTGCTCCAGTTGATGCCCACGTTGCGCTCCGTAACACCGCCGTAGGCAAACCAAAAGTGGGGGGCGAAAAAACTGTCTAAGCTCAGGGCCTCTAGCACTGCAGGAGGACTTCCCATGGCGCCCAGCAGGACCACCAGGACCATCGTTCCGCCAGCAGCAAGGGTGAGCACATACCGAGGGCGTTTTCCCCGCAGGATCTCAATGAATAGAATAACGGCGATGGCAAGGGCCAGAATCTGGCTGAGCATGGACTTCCTCCTGTTTCTTTTTTAATGCGTCACAACCTCTCCCGCTTAATACCGCAGCAGAATCATCCCCATGCTGATGGCAACCACGATGACAGCCGCCGGAGCCGAATACTTACAGTACCGCCCCCAGCTGATGGGGTGGCCCTCCCGGGCGGCGATGGCGGTGCCTGCCACGTTGGCCGAGGCGCCAATGGGGGTGGCGCTGCCGCCGATGTCCGTGCCCATGGACAGGGTCCAGGCCAGGGTATTCAGATCTACCCCCATGGTGGCCGACAGAGAAGTAATCACCGGCACCATGGTGGCGGCAAAGGGGATGTTATCCACAAAGGCCGAGGCAATGCCCGAGAGCCAGATGATGATGATAATCATCATGGTCAGGTTGCCGCCGGTGATGTTGGCAATGCCGTTGGCCATGGCCTCCAGCACGCCTGTCTGCTCCAAGCCGCTGACGGTGACAAATAGCCCAATGAAGAAAAGGACCGTCTGCCAGTCCACCCGCAGCAGCAGGTGGATGGGCGACCGATTGACCGCCAGGGTCAAAATGGCGGCAATGACCCCCACCGTGGCCACCGTAAGGCCGGTCTTGGCGTGGGTAATCAGCAGCACCACCACAAAAAGGAAGATAGCCACGCTGATGACAAACTTCTTCATGCTGGAAATGGACTCCTTGGGGTCCAGGGCCATGGCGGCCTCTCGGGCGCTCTCGTCCCGGGTCTGGATGTCCTTGCGGAAGCAAAAGTAGAAATACGGCACCATAACCACCATAGAGACCAGGGCGATGAGGCCCGTGTTCTGCAAAAAGTCCCCAAAGGTCAGGCCCAGAGCAGTGCCAATGATGATATTGGGCGGGTCTCCGCTCATGGTAGCCGAGCCGCCTAGGTTGGCCGTGAAAATCTCAGCGATAATGAGAGGAATGGGGTCAAATTTCAGCAGATGCGCCAGGCGCACGCTGGCCACTGCCAGGAAGAGAATCACCGTGATACTGTCAATGAACATAGACAGCACCGCAGAAAGAATCATAAAACAGACCAGCAAGGGCACCGGCTTATAGTTCACAAGCTTTGCCAGCCGAAGACATAGCCAGTCAAAGAAGCCTGCTTCACTCATGCCCTCCACCATAATCATCATGCCGCTGATGAAGATGATGGTGCTCCAATTGATCCCGGTGTTCATCTCGTTCATTTCCGCGTGCCCGGTGTACCAGAAGATGGTCTCGGCCATGCTCTGCAGGCTTAGGGCCTCCAGCACAGCGGGGACGCTTTGCATCACCACCAGAAAGACCACCACCAGGGTCAGCGCCCCAGCCACCAGGGTGACCAGGTACCGGGGAAACTTTTCCCGAACAATTTCCACAAACATGACCACAAAGATCACCACTGCCAATATCTGACTCAACATGCTCAATTCCTCCCACGGGGAACGCTCGGTCAGTGCGATGCTTCCCCTATTTTTTCAGTGTATCTGGTTCATCGGGAAAATATGTTTCCCGGCGGCGGATGGGGGTACTCTTGGGGTTTCGTCGTCTTGTTTTCCTGATATTGTTAAGTTTTTCCTTACATTCCCAACCTTTTCCTGGTATTCCCAAAAATAATTGGGCAGAAAAAAGGAGCAGGGCTCATTTTGGGTCCTGCTCCCGGCTGGTTTGCTCATGGGAGCACATGGTGTTCTTCCGGTCGTGGCCTGACGGCGGCAACGCTGCACCGCTGCTCACAGACGCCGAAAGCCACCTTCTCCTTGGGGCCGCAGTGGAGTTTTGCCCACTGGGCTGCCCGCTGGGTGATCTCTGTGCTGAGGGTGCCGGGGCAACTGGCACGCAGACCGCAGCCAGTTTTGTCAAGGCCGCAAGCCACTGCCGTGTTTCCCAGCATCTGCACGCTTCCTGGTTCTCCCGGTTCTAGGATTCCTGGTCCGTGGGATTCCAAAAGGGAGAGTACGATTATATTGTTTTTATCATATCATGTTCCCCAGAGTTCGTAAACTAATTTCCGTGACAAAATTTTTCTCCAGCCAAAAATTTTTTCGAATTTTTTCGGTTTAGCCATTTTATAATCCATATAGTTCCTTTTTTGTTGAAATAAGTCGAAACTTGCGTCGCTTGGATTTCCAGTTTTTTCTAATTTTGTCTTGTGTTTTCTGCCCCTTTGTGGTAAATTATGGATGACCGGTTGAAACAGTTACATCACTTGAAAAATCTGGGGAGGCCCTCCTTTTGGCCTCTCTATGGGGGGAAACACATACGCATGGAAACGAAGAAAACCATTCTCATTGCCGATAGCAGCGAGGAGTTCCGCACCGCCCTCGCCGAAGCACTTCAGGCCGAGGAGGGCCTGGAAGTGGTGGGCCAGACCGGCGACGGCCAGGAGGCCATCCAGCTGGTCCAGGACCGGTCACCAGACATCCTGGTCATGGACCTTGTTCTGGGACGTGTGGACGGCTTCGATGTATTGGACGCCGTAAACACCAGGTCCATGAGCATTCTCATTCTGTCCAGCTTTGCCCGGGGCCGCATTGCTTCAGAGGTCGCTGCCAAGGGCGGGGATTACTACATGATGAAACCCTGCCGCATGGCCTCGGTGGTGGAGCGGGTCCGCTTGCTGGCCACCCAGCACTGGACGGAGGAAGACGAGGTGCCCGCCGGCCCCACTGCCGCCCGGCAAAACCTGGAGACCAGCGTCACCACCATTATCCATGAGATCGGCGTCCCTGCCCACATCAAGGGCTACCAGTACCTGCGAGAGGCCATCATTATGACCGTGGAGGACCTGGATGTGATCAACGCCGTCACCAAGGTGCTCTACCCCGAGGTGGCCCGGAAGTTCGGCACCACCGCCAGCCGGGTGGAGCGTGCCATTCGCCACGCCATCGAAGTGGCCTGGGACCGGGGTGACCTGGACACGCTGCAGAAATACTTCGGCTTCACGGTCTCCAACTCCAAGGGCAAGCCCACCAACAGCGAGTTCATCGCCATGATTGCCGACCGCCTGCAGCTCCAAAGACGCCAAGGATGAGGGCGCAGCGTCCCCTTGCGGCCCAAGGAAGCTGCCTGGTTCTGGTCAGGAACCCAGCACAGCCAAACCCTATCATTTCCATGGATACAGACAAATGAACTCGATGCCTTTTGTTCTTCAAAGCACCCCCCTGATTGATTGGCGCTTTTTCCATGCCAAGCAGTCAGGGGGTGTTTTTTCTTCCTCTGCAGTCAAGGTGGTACCACCAAATCCCCTGCCGCCAGCCGGCCTTTTGACCAAGAAAAAACTTGATTTTAGCCGGGGCCTGGAGTACTATGACACTGATATCACAAAGATCATACAGACAGAAGGGAGCTGCCGTGCCATGCTGACCGAGCGCATCGAAAAAATCCGCCAGAACTACGTCAATGCGAAGCCTGAGATTTCCTGTGAGCGGGCGAAAATCTGGACGGAATCCCATAAACGAACGGAGGGCCTGCCCGTTTGCATCCGCCGGGCCCGGGCCTTTTATGACTGCTGCGTGGAGCTGGGCGTCCATATCTTTGAGGGTGAGCTGGTTGTGGGCGCCATCGGCGAGTTCCGCAAGTGCGGTATTCTCACGCCGGAGTTTTCCTGGATCTGGGTGGATCGGGAGATGGACACCTTCGATACCCGCCCCCAAGACCCCTATCATATCACCGAAGCCCAGCGGTCCTTCCTGCGCCAGGAGATCTTCCCCTACTGGAAGGGCAAGTCCCTGGAGGAGGCCTTCCTGGCTCGTTTGCCAGAGGACACCAAGCGCATCGGTGTGGACACCGGAATTTTAGACAACGATTCCAAGTGGCGCCAGGCAGTGGGGGAAATCACCCCCGACTACCAGGATGTCCTTTTCAAAAAGGGCTTTGGGGGCATCATCCGGGAGGCCCAGGCCCACCTGGACGCTCTAGACAGCGCAGACCCGGAATCCCTAGAGAAAAAGGATTTCTATACCTCCATTCTGTGGACCTCCAGGGGCATCATCGCCTATGCCAACCGGTATGCCGATGAGGCCGAGCGGCTGGCCGACGTGGAAGCCGATCCCGTCCGGGCCGCAGAGCTGCGGGTCATTGCCCAAAATTGCCGCCGGGTGCCAGAGCACCCCCCAGAGAACTTTTACGAGGCCATTCAGTTCCTGTGGTTTGTGCAGATTGGGGGCATTCTGTCGGAGAATCCCCTGTCCTTAAATCCCGGGCGGTTTGACCAGTATATGGATCCCTATTATGAGGCCGACCTGAAACGGGGCGCCCTCACCGAGGACTTTGCCCAGGAACTGGTGGACGCCCTGTGGCTGAAATACTCCGAGTGGGTGTGGACCATTTCCTCCAACACGGCGGACTATTTTGCCGGCTATAATCAGTTCCAAAACCTCACTGTGGGCGGCAAAAAGCGGGATGGTAAAGACGGCACCAACCCCGTTACCTTCCTGGCCATGAAAGCCACGGAAGAGGTGAAAACCCACCAGCCTGGCCTGTCTGTCCGGGTCCAAGCGGACTGCCCCAAGGCGTTTATGGATGCCGTCACCCACCTGGTCTCCACCGGCACCGGGTTCCCGGCCATCCACAGCGACAGCGTGGGCTATCAGATGCTCATCAACGCCGGCTATGAGCCCGAGGATGCCAGAGACTGGAACAACTGCGGCTGCGTGGTCCCCCACTACCGCAAAACCGGCGAGTGGACCGCAGCGGTGAACATGAACTTTGGCTCGGCCCTGGAATATGCCCTGAACGAAGGCAAGAGCCTGATGACTGGGGAAGACATGGGCCTGAAGGAAAAACCCGCCGGGGAATTCACCTCCTATGAAGAGGTGGAAGCTGCCTTCTACCGCCAGTTTGACAACCTATGCCGCCATTCCATTCTCCTCACCCTAGAGGCCCAGCGGCTTCACAAGGAGATGGTTCCCCGTCCCTTCCTGTCCTCCTGCATTGAGCACTGCATGGAATGCGGCAAGGACCTCTCCCAGGGCGGGGCAAAATATAACATCGGCCCGGTGATCACTGGCATTGGCCTGGCGGTCACCGCCAACTCTCTGGCTGCGGTCAAGCAGCTGGTGTTTGAGGACAAGGTCTGCTCGATGGAAACCCTGGCCAAAGCCCTCCAGGCCAACTGGGAGGGGTATGAAGACCTGCAGGAAAAAGCCAAGGCCTTACCCAAATACGGCAACGACCAGGACGCCGTGGACGACATCGCCATCGCTTTGGCCAACCATTTCTATCGGGAGATCCACCAGTATAAAGACCTCTTCGGCTCCCCCTTCCTGACCGCCTTTATGGGGATTTCCAACTACATCCCCATGGGCCGGGTTTTGGGCGCTACCCCTGACGGGCGGAAGCACGGGGATCCCTCCAGCGAAGGGGTCTCCCCCTACGTGGGAACGGACACCTCCACCCCGCTGGCCGCCATGCGCTCCTCGGCTAAGCTGAACCAGGAGATCCACTCCGGTGGCACCCTGCTGAACCTGCGCTTGAGCCCAGAGCTGGTGGCCACCAAGCGGGGGCAAGCCAACCTGGGCGCTATGATTCAAACCCTCTTCTCCCTGGGGGCGTTCCATGTGCAGTTTAACTGCATCTCTTCGGAAACCCTGCGGGACGCCCAGGCCCACCCGGAGAACTATAAGGATCTGCTGGTCCGGGTGGCGGGCTACTCCACCCAGTTTGTGAACCTGTCCAAGTCCATGCAGGACGCCATCATCGCCCGCACGGAGCACGCACTGTAAACGCAGCGAGATGGGCGGATATATCATGCAAATGCAAAATTTCTCCGTCAACGACGGGGAAGGCATTCGCACCACCATTTTTCTGGCCGGCTGCCCCCTCCGCTGCGCCTGGTGCGCCAACCCGGAGGGACAGCAGTGCCACAATCCCATGACTCGCTGGGTGGAGACCGAAGAACTTCTCCGGGAAGTGGAGCACCAAGCTGTGTTCTACCGGTTCTCTGGAGGCGGAATCACCTTTTCCGGCGGGGAAGCCACAGCCCAGCCCGGCTTTTTGGGGGAACTGACAGAGGCTTTCTACGATGAGGGCTTTGATCTGGCTCTTGAGACCTGCGGCTACTTTGACTTTGACCGTCTGGCCCCCACCCTGCGAAAGATGAACCTGATTTTCATGGATCTCAAGCACATTGACCCGGAGCAGCACCGCCGCTACACCGGGGTGGATAACGTGCGCATCCTGGAAAACCTTCAAAAAACTGCGGCCCTAGGCCTCCCCCTGGTGGTGCGAATCCCGGTGATTCTGGGGGTCAATGGGGACGATCAAACCTTAACCCAATCTTTTCGCTTCCTGGCCCAGCAGGTGCCGGGCGCCAGCCTGGAGCTGCTGCCCTATCACCGCTTTGGAGAGGAAAAATACCGCCAGCTGGGCCTCCCCCTGCCTGACAAGACCTTTGGCATCCCCACCCAGGACCAGATGGATCGCTGGCGGAACATGGCAGAAGAATTTGGGCTGACGGTGGTATCATATCGATAGCATGAAACCCACGGGAACGGGCAGAGATTCTGCCCGTTCCCGCAGAGATTTTCCTAAATAGCCCTTGACATCCCACGTATGACGTGGTATACTGGCTCACGAACAATAAAGTAGGAAGGTTCCGCCTGCCTCACCTCACTGCTCGCGCGTTTGAGGTTTATATGGGCTCCATCGCCGCTCCATTCTGGGGCGTCGGTTGTCCTGTTGTGCGGATACCTTTCGAAAAGGTATCCATTTTTTATGTTTTAGAACTGGAGGTGCGTCCATCATAGCTCACACGGCTCATCAAATCAACGAGGAAATTCACGACAAGGAAGTGCGCCTGATCTCCGCCCAGGGTGAACAGCTCGGTATCATGCCCCTGGCCGAAGCCATGGCCAAAGCCGGCGAAGCCGACCTGGACCTGGTGAAAATTTCCCCCAATGCAGTC
>DBEYYM010000180.1:0-29637 GCA_048184675.1 Evtepia sp.
CGCCAGCACTGCCCCCAGGAGGAATCCCACCCCCGCCTCCGCCATGCCCAGAAAGGCCCGGCGGGACACATTGACGGTGTCCCGCCGGGGGACCCGGAGAAGTCGGCTCCCCGTTTTTTCTTTCGTTGCCATGGATGATCCCTCCTGTGTTTGGCGAATCTGTTTGTTTATGCATCGTGTGCTCAGATTATACCGGCCAGGAGAAAAAAAGGCTGTCGGACGGTGCATGGGGAAAGATGGGGGCTTTCTCCAGCATTTTCCCTTGTCCCGTTTTCTTCGGGGGCAAGGGGCGGCGTTCTGGAAAAAAGGGCAGGCGAACGGTGGGGGGAACAGGGAAAGAGTGGCGGGCGATTTTAGGGAGCAGAGCGGTTTTGGGGGTTCCCCGCTTTTCCGCACAAAAAAACAGGCAAGAGACGCTGTTCTCTTGCCTGTTTTTGATTGCACTGGTCACACTGGAGATAATCGCCGCCGCTGGATCTCGTCCAGCAGGTGGGCAGCCACTTCGTCTTTGCCCATGAGAGGAAGCTCCTGCTCCCCATCCTTGGTGATGATGGTGACCACATTGGTGTTCCCACCAAAGCCGGCGCCGGCCACCTTCAGGTTGTTGGCCACGATCATGTCCAGCTTCTTCCGCTCCAGCTTGCCCCGGGAGTTGGCCAGCATATCCCGGGTCTCCATGGAAAAGCCGCAGACAAACAGGCCCGGGTGCCGGTTCTCGGCCACCCAACCCAGGATGTCGTTGGTGCGCTCCAGGGGGATGGAGAGGTCCATGTCAGACTTCTTCATCTTGTCCGCGGCCACGTTGGCCGGCCGGTAGTCGGCCACGGCAGCGGCCTTAATGAGGATGTCCGTAGTGGGGAGGAGCCCCTGCACCGCCTGGAACATATCCTGAGCGGTGGTCACAGAACGGGTTTCCACAAAGGGCACCGGATCCAAGTTCACTTGGCCAGAGACCAGGGTTACCTGGGCGCCCCGGAGCATGGCCTCCCGGGCGATGGCATAGCCCATTTGGCCGGTGCTGTGGTTGGTGAGATAGCGCACCGGGTCCAGGGCCTCCTGGGTGGGGCCAGCGGTGACGGTCACCCGAACCCCAGCCAGGGACTTCTCCCGGGCGATCTCCCGGGCAATGTGCTCCATGAGGACCTCGGGCTCGGGCATTTTGCCGCTGCCCACTGTCTGGCAGGCCAAAAGGCCGCTGGCAGGGGGGATGATGGTGAAGCCATACCGCTCCAAGGTTGCGATATTGTCCTGGGTGATGGGGTTTTCCAGCATGGCGGTGTTCATGGCCGGGGCCACCAGCTTTTTGCATTTGGCCGCCAGGATGGTGGTGGTGAGCATGTCGTCGGCAATGCCGTGGGCCAGCTTGGCGATGACATTGGCCGTGGCCGGGGCCACCAAAATCAGGTCAGCGGCAGTGGCCAGGGAGATGTGGGTGACGTCATACTTAAAATCCCGGGCGAAGGTGTCTACAATGCACCGGTTGTTGGTCAGGGTCTCGAAGGTCAGGGGGGTGATAAACTGGGTGGCGTTCTGGGTCATAATCACGTGGACCTCCGCCCCTGCCTTCCGCAGGGCGCTGGCCACGTTGGGCATCTTATAGGCCGCAATGCCGCCGGTGACACACAGCAGCACACATTTTCCGTTCAGGTTTTCCATGGATCTGTCTCCGATCTCGCCGGGACGGCGTAGTTTCCTCGGGGAAACCCTTCCCCAAAAGGCTCCGCGCCGGGCAAAGGCAAGGGCCTTGAAAGGCGCGTCGCCCTGTCCGGCGTGGGTATCTTCTTTCGTGTTCGCGGTTAGTCCAGGGGCTGGTCCTTCAGCAGGCCGTGCTTTTCATAGGTGCTGATGCGGACGGGCTTGTTCTGGTCATCCACAAAAACCACAGTGGGGTGATAGTCGTTTTTGACCTCTTCGGGGGTCATCTGGGCATAGGACATGATGATAATCTTATCCCCGGTGCTGACACAGCGGGCGGCAGCGCCGTTGAGACAGATCATGCCCGAGCCCCGCTCACCGGCGATGGTATAGGTTTCAAACCGGCTGCCGTTGTCGATGTCCACAATCTGGACCTTCTCATACTCCAGGATGCCGGCAGCGTCCAGCAGGTCCATATCCACGGTGATGGACCCCACATAGTTGAGCTCTGCCTGGACCACAGTGGCCCGATGAATCTTTCCTTTCAGCATTTCCATTGTCATGGTTATTTCCCCTCCACAATAAAGTTATCGATCAGTCGGGTCTTTCCAATGTAAACAGCCATAGCCACCAGAACGGTGCCCTGGATCTGGTCCACCGGCTCCATGGTAACGCCGTCCACGGCAGAGACATAGTCAATCTTTGCCAGGGGCTCGGCGGCGATGTGGTCCGTCATGGCCGCCACAATCTTGTTGGCGTCGGTTTCTCCCTGCTCTGCCATGTCCTTACCCAGGAACACCGCCTGGGAAAGCACCAGCGCGGCCTTCCGCTCCTCAGGGTTTAGATAGGTGTTTCGAGAGGACTTGGCCAGGCCGTCCGCCTCCCGAACGATGGGACAGCCTACAATCTCGATGCCATAGGACATATCCCGCACCATCCGGCGGATGATGGCCAGCTGCTGGGCGTCCTTCTGGCCAAAGAAGGCCTTATCGGGGGTTACAATATTAAAGAGCTTAGAGACCACAGTGCACACCCCACGGAAGTGGATGGGCCGGGTCTTGCCGCACAGCTGCTTGGGCATGTCAGAGAGAATCTCTACATAGGTGGCAGCGCCAGGGGCATACATTTCCTCCACCGAGGGATAGAAGACCATGGCGCAGCCGTGCTCTTCCAGCAGGGCGCAGTCCCGGTCAAAATCCCGGGGATAGGCCTCCAGGTCTTCATTGGGGCCAAACTGGGTGGGGTTGACAAAGTCAGAAGCCACCACCCGGTCACATTGGCGCACAGCCTCGTCCACCAGGCTGGCGTGGCCCTCGTGCAGATAACCCATGGTGGGCACCAGGCCCACGGTGAGGCCCTCCTTTTTCCAGGCCGCTACCTGGGAGCGGACCTCTTCAATGGTCGTTGCAATGATCATAGCTCAGTTTCCTCACATTATAAAAAATAGCATACGCTTATGGGTTCTGATTCTATCGCTCACCGGCCGCCGGGGTTTCCTCCATACAGCTGGGACAGGAATTCGTCGGAGCAGTCGCTCTTCACAAAGGACTCCTCGGCGCTGGGGAAGGACCCTGCCTTCACCTCCTGATTGTAGGCCCGGCAGGCCTCCTGAAAGGCCTGGCCCACCTGGCCAAAGGTCCGGGCAAACTTGGGCTTCCAGTCGCTCATGCCCATCATGTCCTGCCACACCAGCACCTGGCCGTCGCAGCCGTTGCCGGCGCCGATGCCAATGGTAATCATGGAGGTTTTCTCTGTAATCAGGGCGGCCAGCTTGGGGGGCACACATTCCAGCACCACCATAAAGGCGCCGGCGGCCTCCACGGCCAGGGCGTCTTCCAGCACCCGGCGGGCCTCGGCCTCTCCCTTGCCCTGGACCTTAAAGCCGCCCAGACAGTTATGGGCCTGGGGGGTCAGCCCCACGTGGGCGCAGACGGGAATGCCGCTGGCGGTGATGGCCCGGATCTGATCACAGACCTCTTTGCCACCTTCCAGCTTCACCGCGTTGGCGCCACATTCCTTCATCAGGCGCCCGGCGTTGGCCACGGCCTGCTCCACGGAAACCTGGTAGCTCATAAAGGGCATATCCAGCACCACGAATGCGTTTTCACAGGCCCGGCACACGCTGCGGCCGTAGACGATCATCTCCTCCATGGTGACGGGGATGGTGTCGGCGTAACCCTGCATGGTCATGCCCAGGCTGTCGCCCACCAAAATGGTGTCAATGCCACACTGGTCCATCAGCCGGGCAGTGGTATAATCGTAGCAGGTCAGCTGGGAGATCTTCTCGCCCCGGGCCTTCATACCAGCCAGGGTGACAACTGTATTCTTCATGTACTCGATCCTTCCTTCAATAGTTCCTTCATGGGACGATAATCGACATCTGGATGCTTTTCTTCCGCCAACCGGATGAGCCTGCGGGAGGCCACCCGGTAAAGCTGCTGTCCGTCGCCCTGGGGCAGGCAGGCCAGGTGCTTGGCCACGGTTGTGGTGTCTCCTCGCTCCACGGGGCCGGTGAGGGCCTTCTGCGGGCCGTCCTGCACAAGATGGTCCAGGTTGGCCTTCATCAGGGGAGCCAGGGCTGTTAAGGCCTCTTCCTGGGAAAACCCACAGCCGGCCAGCAGGTCCACGCTCTCTTTCACCAGAGCGCACACCAGGTTGCTGGCCATGGCACAGGCAGCGTGATACGCCACCTTTCCCTGGCTGGGGATCACCCGCACAGCGGCTCCCAGAGTGCCCAGGGTGTCCGCCCACCAGGTCAGGTGGGGGCCATGGCCCTCCAGGCAGAAAAAAGCACCCGGTAGTTCCCGCCAGGCAGCATATTTATCGCTGATAGGGAACAACGGGTGGATCGAATAGTGGTCGGCGCCGGTGTGTTCCACCCCGGGAAAGGCCTCCCGGGCGGTCATGGCGCCGCTGCAATGACAAATTTGTTTTCCTGCCAGGTCAAACTCCCTCAGCTGCTGAAAAACCGAGGAAATCGCTCCATCCGAAACGGTTAAAAATAACGCGTCACTTGCCCGAACCAATGCCTCTAAGGACTCGTACTGCTTCGTGCCAGTCATTTGCGCCGCTTCCCGGGCCGATCCTGGGTGCCGGCTGTAGTAGCCGGTCACTGAGATGCCGCCCTGGACAAAAAACATGCCCAAGGAGAAGCCAACCTTTCCCGCTCCAATGAATCCAATTTTCATCCGATCACCTTGCTTTCCCAAATCAAAGGCAGGGTGACGCGATGGGGTTCCGTGCCGGAGCAGCGGACCCACAGGAACTATGCCGGTACAGTTTCCTACTCGGAATACCATCCGTTTGGGGCCGGAGGACGCCCAAATGGGCACACCCCGACCAACGCGGCTATTGTATCATTCACACCGGCAAATGTAAAGGTTTCTTTCTGCCAAATTCCCAGGCCGACTGCACAACATTTTTCCAGCTCTTTCGGGCATTTTCCACAAAAACACCCCAGACAGAGTCCAGTGTTACGCCCCAGCAGCCGAAAAAATCCTCCTGAAGCACAACACCACCGATGGCAAACCTTGGGAAACTGCCAAACCGGCGGCAGCAGAGTTTCTGCCACCGCCGGTTCCATTATAGGGGAGTCCCCTTAGATGCTTTTCTCGGTGTGTATCGCTTGTCAACCGCGCGGCGGAAGGCTTTCTGTCCCTCCTCCCCAGTGGTCCCCCGGAGAAGCGCCGCGCCCCCATAGCGCAGGCACCGTTGGATCCGGGCCTCCCCCCGCTTCATGGTGCGGGAGACGGTGGTGCGGTCGATGCCCAGCAGCTCCCCAATCTCCCGCATGTTTAGGCCCTGTTCATAGTAAAGGAAGAGAATCTGCCGCTGGCGCTGGGTGACCTCCTCCCGCAGAGCCCGGGCAAGATCCCGGCGGAGCTGGTGGAGCTGCCCCCGGTTGTCCTGGGCCATCAGGCGGGCGTAAACCGCCATGTCCGCTCCGTAATTGTTCCCCTTTCTATAACGTGTACCTTGCATTGCGGCGATACCCCCTTTCATAGTAGCGCTCCAGCAGCACCGCCTGGTCCCTGGCCTCCCGCCAGAGGGGATCCAGAGCCCAGATTCGCACCTGCAGCTTCTCCTGCTCCGCCGGGTCTTGGGCTCCCCGGCGGGCTTCCTGCAGCTCCTTGATCCGTCCCCGCAGCACCTGGGCCTGGGCCCGGTACTCCACGGACATCTCCTGTAACGTCATTGCATCCTCCTCTCGTTTTCGCGCCCGCTGCCGGCAGGACAGACAGAGGCCTGCCTCTGGCAGCGGGTCATAGGTATATTGCTCCTGCCCACAGTTCAGGCAGACAAACCGGGGCCCATCCCGCTGCTTGTCCCGAAAGGGGTAGGTGAGGTTCCTAGTTCTCGTCATTTGCCTCCCAGTTTCGTCTTTTTGGCTCCACAAAAAATCCCTTCTTTTTTCAAAAAACCTATTGACAAATCCCTGGCCATCTGGTAAAGTAATCATCGTTGCGGATGAGTGCCTACGCTGGTGTAGCTCAGTTGGTAGAGCAGCTGATTTGTAATCAGCAGGTCGGGGGTTCGAGTCCGTCCACCAGCTCCAATTTTATATGGAGGAGTTCCCGAGTGGCCAAAGGGGGCAGACTGTAAATCTGTTGTCGACGACTTCGATGGTTCGAATCCATCCTCCTCCACCAAGTGCTGTGAACGGCTTTGCCGTTCACAGTTTTGTTTTATCTAGGCACCCAGCCCATTTCCCTATATAACCGGTGTCTTCCCTCCTTTCGATAATAGAACATACGTTCTATTCAAACTATACCACTTCTTTCCTTTTTCTGTCAACGCCCCCATTTTTCCACCCCAAAAGCCGGCTCCCCTTTTGTGGACAAGTGTACGGTAATAAAGAGCATCTTTTAGGAAAACCGACAATCTCTTCCTCTTTTCATTGCTTTTTCGCCCTCCCTTTGTCATAATAAAGAAAGGACCCGATACCACTCGAGTAAGGAGAATGTTGCCATGAAGCAGACGATCATTTCCCTGGGCCGGCAGGTGGGCAGCGGCGGTCATAAGATCGCGGAAGCCCTGGCCGAGCGCTTTTCCCTGCCTCTGTATGACAAGAACCTGATCGCCGAGATCGCCGCCCAGCGGGACCTGGACCCCAGTGTCCTGCGCAAGTATGAGGAAGCGCCCCAAACTCCCTTCCTCACCCGAAGCGTCCGGGGGCTAAGCAATTCCGCCGCAGCGGGGCTAGCTGGCATGGAGTTCCACTTTCTGCGGGAAAAGGCCGCAGCGGGCGAATCCTTCCTGATTTTGGGCCGGTGCTCCGACTACATCCTCCGGGACTATGAGGGCCTGATCTCCATTTTCATCAGCGGCGACCTGGACGACCGGGTGGCCAGCATCCAGCAGGCCCACGATTTTTCCCCGGAGGAGGCCCTGGACTTCATCCGCACCGGAGACAAACGCCGCAGCGCCTACCACAACGAGCACTGCCCCACCCTCTGGGGCCACACCGATACCTACGACCTGACCATCAATTCCTCCCGGCTGGGCCTCAAGGGCACCGTCGATTTCTTGGAGGACTACATCCGCCGGCGCTGGGCGGAATAACCCTGTCTAAAAAACCGTCCGCCGCGAGGCTTCTCGCGGCGGACGGTTTTCTTTTATTTCTTCTGGGCGGCATTCCCGGGGACAACACTTCCCTTCCGGGAACCCTGCCCAGGCGGGGCGGAAGGGGCCTTCGCCCATAGGCTCTCTCAAGGCCCTCCCCTATCCTTTTATAAAATGAAAGTCACAGCAGGCAGCCCCCTGGCCCAGGGTCCCCGCCCGCTGGAAGCGGATCTTCGGGGCCAGGCCGGAAAAACCGATGTCATCCTTTTCACAATACACGCAGCATAGCTCTGGGCAGCCATAGGCCTGGGTGACCTCCCAGTAAAGGCAGGTGTGTAAGTCGAAGTGGATCTCCTTGCTGTCCCGGCGGATCCAGCGGGTGTCCCAGCCCTCTGGCGGGAAATGCTTTGCCATGTACTTCTTGACCACCGCCCGGTAGAGCCCGTAGGCAAAGGGCAGCCTGGCCAGGTTGGCCATCTCCTCCCGTTTCTCCCGGGCAGACCGCTGGGTCTGGCGGCGGACCTGGGACAGGGCGGCTTCCTTCTCCATTCCCCGGTCCAAAAGGGTCAGATAGAAGGCCAAAACCGGCAGAAGGTTCCCCTCCAAATGCTCCCGGATGGCTTGGTTGCCCCGGTCATCGGCTTCCGCCAGCAGCTGCTGGAAGCGGTCCTCTGTCTGGCGGAAGATCTCCTCCCCCATCTCGGGGCCAAAGGTCTGTTGGCAGTCTTCCCGGAGAAAGTGAAGGGTGGTTTTTTCAATGGTCATGGCGATCCCCCCGGGCAATGGTGTCAAACACGTCCTTGGCATGGCGCTCCAGCACATCGGCTTTGGTCACGGCAATGCCCCATTTTTCATCCCCCAGCACAATGAGGGTTTCTCCCGGTTGGATGCCAAAGACCTCCCGCGCCTCCTTGGGGATAATAATCTGTCCCCGCTCTCCCACTTTTACTGTGCCAAAGATATAGTGGCCCTCTGCATTTTTCATGGTGCCCTCCGTTCATAAAAGTATGTATTTCATATTTGTATGTATTATAGCACAGCCAGTCCCCCTGTCAACCCCTGGCTCCCGGGAACTGAAAAAAATAAAATCCTTGCAAACCCTCTCATTGCATCCTGTAAAAAAGCGTAGTATCCTGGTAACCAGGAGGTGACCCCCATGGCAAAGGAAGACCAGAAAGATTTTAACGCCATGCTCCACAAAAGCAATGGCATGCCCAAAGTCCAAATTGTCACAGACCCAAAGACCATCGAAAAATACGGCGGCAGCCGGATGTATTTCGCCCCGCCCCTGGCCTATGACCGGGCCATGAAACAGGTGCCCCGGGGAAAGGTAATCACTGTAGGGGAGATCCGCCGGCATTTTGCCGCCGTGGGGCAGGCTGACTTCACCGATCCCATCACCGCTGGCATCTTCGTCTCCATCGCCGCCTGGGCCAGCCACCAGCGGGACACCGACAAGACCCCCTATTGGCGGACCCTGAAGGCCAACGGCGAGCTCAACCCCAAGTATCCCGGCGGCATCCAGGCCCAGCGGGCCAAGCTGGAGGCCGAGGGCCACACCATTCTCCAAAAGGGCCGGAAAACCCTGAAATACTATGTAAAAGATTATGAGCAGGCCCTCTTTTCGCTGGATTGACCAAATTCTAGTCTACTTTGGGAGAGCAAAGCGTTAAATTCCCCCTTGACGAATGGGAAAAAGCGTGATAGAATAACCTAGTACTTAAGGAAGGAATGGTTTCGTATGAAAAGACAGACCATGAATATGAACAGCGCATTCGCCTTTACCTACTATTACTTTATGAACTCCAAGGGAATAAAGTAATGGCAATTTGTGCTGGATAAAACCCATGGTTCTTCCTTCCAAAAGAAGAGAATGACACGCCACACAGATTCCGTTCTGTGTGGCGTTTTTGTTGGAACAAATTCGCCGCCCGGAACAGGGCAGCGTGGCTTACATTGAAAGGAGTTTATCATTATGATCGCAGTATTGAAACCCGGCGCTTCTCCCGAGCGCACCCAGCACCTGATCCACTGGCTGGAAGAGCAGAATTTAGGCGTCCACGTCTCCCAGGGGGAGTATCAGACCGTTCTGGGCCTCATCGGCAACACCGCTAAGGTGGACATCGAGATGCTCCAGAGCCTGGACATCGTGGAGACCGTCACCCGAGTCTCTGATCCCTTCAAGGCCGTCAACCGGAAGTTCCACCCCGAAGACTCCATCATCCACGTGGGCCCTGCCGCCATCGGCGGCGGCCACTTCGCCCTCATCGCCGGCCCCTGCTCGGTGGAAACTGAGGACCAGATCACTTACGTAGCCCAGGAAGTGAAGAAGTCCGGCGCCACCTTCCTCCGGGGCGGCGCCTTCAAGCCCCGCACCTCTCCCTACGACTTTCAGGGTCTGGGCGCCGAGGGCATCCGCCTGCTGCTGGAGGCCAAGAAGGCCACCGGCCTGCCCATCGTCACCGAGCTCATGGACATCCGTAACCTGGACCTCTTCGAGGAAGTGGACGTGATCCAGGTGGGCGCCCGGAACACCCAGAACTTCGACATGCTCAAAGAGCTGGGCAAGACCACAAAGCCCATCCTCCTCAAGCGCGGCCTGGCCGGCACCATTAAGGAGCTGCTCATGAGCGCCGAGTACATCATGGCCAACGGCAATGAGAACGTCATCCTCTGTGAGCGTGGTATCCGCACCTATGAATCTACCTACACCCGGAACACCATCGACCTGTCTGTGGTGCCCGTTTTGAAGGGCCTGACCCACCTGCCTGTGGTGGTGGACCCCAGCCACGCCACCGGCCATGCCCATCTGGTGGAGCCCATGGCCATGGCTGCTGCCGCCGCCGGCGCCGACGGCATTATGATCGAGGTCCACAACGATCCTCCCCACGCCCTGTGTGACGGGCCCCAGTCCCTGACCCCCGAGCAGTTCAACCACACCGCCAAGAAGATCCTGCGTATTCGGGAGGCGATGAAGGAATGACCGTCGGTATCATCGGCCTGGGCCTCATCGGAGGTTCCCTGGCCAAGGCTTTCCGCCGGACTGCCGGCATCACTGTGCTGGGCTGGGACACAGACAACTCCATCGTGGAGTTTGCTGAAATTGCCCAGGCCATCCACGGTCCTCTTACCGACGACCGGCTGAAGGAGCTCGACCTCCTTCTCCTGGCCACCTATCCTGAAGCTGTGCTGGAGCACATGGAGCGCCTGGCTCCCCTGCTGAGCAAGGACACCCTGGTCATCGACTGCGCAGGCACCAAGGAAAAGGTCTGCCAGGGGGTCTTCCCTCTGGCCCAGCAGTATGGCTTCCAGTTCCTGGGGGGCCACCCCATGGCGGGCACCCAGTACTCCGGCTTTAAGTACAGCCGGGCCGACCTCTTTGACGGAGCCCCCATGGTCATCGTCCCCCCCAACTTTGACGACATCCGCCTGCTGGACAGGGCAAAAAAGCTGCTGGAACCTGTGGGCTTTGGGCACATCTCCATCACCACCGCCCAGGACCACGACCAGCGCATCGCCTTCACCTCCCAGATGGCCCATGTGGTCTCCAACGCCTATATTAAGAGCCCCACCGCCCGCCACCACGAGGGGTTCTCGGCCGGTAGCTACCGGGATCTCACCCGGGTGGCCTGGCTCAACGCCTCCATGTGGGCCGAGCTCTTCCTGGAAAACCGGGACAACCTGCTCTTTGAGCTGGATACCCTGCTGGGGAACCTGGCCCACTACCGAAAGGCCCTAGAGGCCGGGGATTTTGAAACCCTGCGCCAGCTGCTGGACGAGGGCCGGAAGATCAAAGAGGAGGTGGACGGCCAGTGACCACCGTCACCGTCAAAGCCTCCCAGACCTACGAGGTCAAAATCGGCCGCGGCCTGCTGGAAACTGTGGGCCAGGAGACCGCCGCCCTGCTGAAGGGCCGCCAGGCCGCCATCGTCTCTGACACCAATGTGGCCCCCCTGTACCTGGACCGGGTCCAGGCCAGCTTGGAAGGGGCGGGCTTTCAGGTCTGTTCCTTCGTCTTTCCGGCGGGGGAGGACCATAAAAACGGGGAGACCTATCTGAACTTGCTGGAGTTTTTGGCCCAGCGCCACATCACCCGGGCCGACACTCTGGTGGCCCTGGGCGGCGGTGTGGTGGGGGACCTGACGGGCTTTGCCGCCGCCACCTTCCTGCGGGGCATCGCCTTTGTGCAGCTGCCCACCACCCTGCTGGCTGCGGTGGATGCCTCTGTGGGGGGCAAAACCGCCATTGACCTGAAAAACGGCAAGAACCTGGCCGGCGCCTTTTACCAGCCCCGGGCCGTCCTGTGCGACCTGGACACCCTGAACACCTTGCCAGAGGACGTCTTCGCCGACGGCTGCGCCGAGGTCATCAAATACGGCATGATCGGGGACCCCGATCTGCTGGACAAGCTGGAGACCACCGACTTCAAAGCCGACCCCGAGGAGATCGTGGCCCGGTGCATCGCCCAGAAACGGGACCTGGTGGAGCAGGACGAGTTCGACACCGGCGCCCGGCAACTGCTGAACCTGGGCCACACGGTGGGTCACGGCATTGAGGCCTGCAGCGCTTACCAGCTCTCCCACGGCAAGGCGGTGGCCATCGGCATGATTCTGGTCACCCGGGCGGCCACAGCCCTGGGCAAATGCCCGAATCAGGTGCTCCCCCGGCTGCAGGCACTGGTCAAAAAATACGGCCTGCCGGAGCACACGGAATATACCGCCCAAGACCTATATGAGAAAACTCTGTCGGACAAAAAACGCTCCGGCAATACCATCTCCCTGGTGGTCCCCACCGCCTGGGGAAAAAGCCAGCTGGTGCCCATTCCCGTGGCCCAACTGCTGGACTGGATCGAAAAGGGGCTGAATCTATGACTGTCACCATCCAGCCGGGCTTTGCCTCCGGCACGCTGGCCGCCATTCCCTCCAAATCGGCCGCCCACCGGCTGCTCATCTGCGCCGCCCTGGCGGACAGGCCCACCCACGTGACCTGCCCCCAAACCTCCCAGGACATCGCCGCCACCATTCGGTGCCTCATTGGCCTGGGGGCGGACATTCAAGCCCAGGAGGACGGTTATCAGGTGACCCCCATCGACCGGAGCAAACCCGTGGGCACCTGCCTGCTGGACTGCGGGGAGAGCGGCTCCACCCTCCGGTTCCTGCTGCCTGTGGCAGGGGCTTTGGGGGCCGATGCCACCTTCCAGATGGCCGGCCGGCTGGCTCAGCGGCCCATGGGTCCCCTAACCGACCAGCTCCAGGCCAACGGCTGTACCATTGACCTGAAGGCAGAAGACAACACCTTGGCCATCACCGGCCAGTTAAGGCCGGGGGACTATACTCTTCCGGGGAATGTCTCCTCCCAGTTTATCTCCGGCCTTCTCTTCGCCCTTCCCCTTTTGCCTGAGGAGAGCAGCCTGACGGTCACCGGGGCGCGGGAGTCTGAAAGCTACATTCGCCTGACCCTTCGGGCCCTGGCCACCTTTGGCCTGGTTCCCCAGGAAACCTCCGACGGCTGGAGCATCCCCGCCCAGGGATATGTCAGCCCGGGCCTGGTCCAGGTGGAGGGTGACTGGTCCAACGCGGCCCCCTGGCTGTGCCTGGGTGCCTTGGGGGGCGAGAGTGTTACCGTGAAAGACATGGACCTGCACTCCCTCCAGGGGGACAGAAAAATCTGTGCGGTGCTCTCCCGGATGGGCGCCCGCATCAGCCACACTGCCGGCCGGGTAACCGCTTTCTCGGGCAAGCGCATCCCCACGCAGATTGACGCCCGGGATATCCCCGACCTGGTGCCCGTTCTGGCCGCCGTGGCCGCCGCCATTCCTGGCACCACCACCATCACCGGGGCCGCCCGGCTGCGGCTAAAAGAATCAGACCGGCTGGAGACCACCGCCCGGACCCTCAATGCCCTGGGGGGCCAGGTGGAGGAAACCGAAGACGGCCTCATCATCCACGGCAGGGCCCGGCTAACCGGCGGCACCGTAGACGCCGCCGGAGACCACCGGATCGCCATGGCCGCTGCCGTGGCATCGGGGGCCTGCACAGGGCCCGTCACCGTTACTGGCGCCCAGGCAGTGGACAAATCCTACCCCACCTTCTGGCGGGATCTCCGCGCCCTGGGAAAAACCGTGGAAGAAGATTCCATTGGCTCTTGACGGACCGCCCGGGATATTTCATAATGAGGATAGCACTATGAGCAGTATTTACCACGGTCAGCTGACCGTTTCCATCTTTGGCCAGTCCCACGCCCCCGCCATCGGCGTAACCATCGACGGCCTGCCCGCTGGGGAAGCCATTGACCTGGACCAGCTCCAGGCCTTTCTCCGCCGCCGGGCGCCGGGCACCGGAGACTGGTCCACCCCCCGCAAGGAGGGGGACCAACCGGAATTCCTCTCTGGCCTGGACCAGGGCCACACCTGCGGGGCCCCTCTAGCCGCCATCATCCGCAACACCAACACCCGGTCCAAGGATTACTCCAACCTGCGGGATGTCCCCCGGCCCGGTCACGCTGACTACACCGCCCAGGTGAAGTACGGCGGTTTCCAGGATGTGGCCGGCGGCGGCCATTTCTCCGGCCGCCTCACCGCCCCCCTGTGCATCGCCGGGGGCATCTGCAAGCAGCTTTTGGCCCGACAGGGAATTTTTGTGGGGGCCCACATCGCCGCCATCGGCGGCATCCACGATGGACGGTACGACCCGGTGAACCTGACCCAAGAGGCCCTGCTGGCCCCCGGGACAAAGCTGTTTCCCGTCACCGACGAGGCCGCCGGGGAGCAGATGAAGGCCGCCATCGCCGCCGCCAGAGCCGACCTGGACTCCCTGGGCGGCATGGTGGAGTGCGGAGTCATCGGCCTGCCCGTGGGCCTGGGAGACCCCATGCTGGACGGCATGGAAAACCGCATTGCCCGGCTGGTCTTCGCCATCCCCGCCGTGAAGGGCGTGGAGTTTGGCGCCGGTTTTGAGGTCGCAAACCGCCGGGGGAGCCAAAACAACGACCCCTTCTACATGGATGCCGGCCAGGTAAAAACCCGCACCAACCACGCCGGCGGCATTCTGGGGGGCATTACCAACGGCATGCCCCTGGTTTTCCGGGCCGCCTTTAAGCCCACCCCTTCGATTGCCCAGAGCCAGGACAGCGTGAGCCTATCCCGGGGAGAAGACACCAAACTGGAAATTCACGGCCGCCACGACCCCTGCATCGTCCCCCGGGCGGTGCCCTGCGTGGAGGCCGCTGCGGCCATCGCCGTATATGACGCGCTGCTAGAGCAGCAGAAAAGGAGCTTGCAACCATGAACTTAGAGGAACTGAGAGAAGAGATCGACGCCATCGACGAAACCCTCATCCAGGCCTTCGCCCAGCGCATGGACGTAGTGGCCCAGGTGGCCCAGGCCAAGAAGAACAAGGGCCTGCCCGTGCTGGACCCCGCCCGGGAGCGGGAGAAACTGGCCGATGTGGCCAAGAAGCTTTCCCCTGAGCTGGAGCAGTACGGCTATGCTCTGTACTCCATGCTTTTTGAGCTCAGCCGGGGCTATCAGAACGCCATCAATCCCCAGCCCTCGGACCTGCGGAAAGAGATTGAGCGGGCCATTGAGAGCACCCCCAACCTCTTCCCCCCCTCCGCCACCGTGGCCTGCCAGGGTGTGGAAGGGGCTTACTCCCAGCTGGCCTGCGAGAAGCTGTTTAAGCACCCCCAGGTCATGTACTTCGGCAGCTTTGAGAGCGTGTTCACCGCCATCGAAAACGGCTTCTGTGACTATGGCGTGCTCCCCCTGGAAAACAGCACCGCCGGCTCGGTGAAGCAGATCTATGACCTGATGCTCCACCACAGCAGCTTCAAAATCGTCCGCTCCACCCGGCTGAAGGTGGACCACAACCTGGTGGCCAAGAAGGGCACCAAGCTCTCTGACATCAAGGAGATCTTCTCCCACCCCCAGGCCATCAGCCAGTGCGCCGCTTACCTGGAGAAGCTGGGCAAAGGCGTGAAGATCACCCCCTGTGAAAACACCGCCGCCGCCGCCGCCGCTGTGGCCCAGTCTGACCGCACCGACGTGGCCGCCATCTGCTCCCACAGCTGCATCGCCCTGTACGGCCTGGAGCGCCTGGCCGCTGACATCCAGGACCGCAGCAACAACTACACCCGCTTCATCTGCATCTCCAAGAAGCTGGAGATTTACCCCGGGGCGGACAAGACCTCCCTCATGGTGGTCCTGCCCCACCGGCCCGGCTCTCTGTATCAGGTCCTGGCCCGGTTCTACACCATGGGCCTGAACCTCATTAAGCTGGAGAGCCGCCCCCTGCCCGACCGGGAGTTTGAGTTCATGTTCTACTTCGATCTGGAGACCTCGGTCTACTCCGACGAGTTCATCCGCATGGTAGACGACCTGTCCGCCATCTGTGAGGAATTCCACTACTTAGGAAGCTACAGTGAGGTGATTTGATGCGATGCGGACTGTTGGGAGAGAAGCTGGGGCACAGCTATTCCCCTGAACTCCATGCCTTATTCGGGAACTACGAGTATGAGCTCTTTGAGGTCCCCCCAGACCAGCTGGGGGACTTCCTGCGGGCCCGGGATTTCCAGGGCCTCAACGTGACCATCCCCTATAAGACCACCATGCTGACCATCTGTGACGACCTGACCGAGGCCGCTGCAGCCATTGGCAGCGTCAACACCGTGGTCAAGCAGTCAGACGGCTCTCTGCTGGGCGACAACACCGACGCCGCCGGCTTTGAGGGCATGGTCTGGAAGAGCCGCATGCGGATCCTGGGCCGGAAGTGCCTGGTGCTTGGATCCGGGGGCGCCAGCTTGTCCGTTCGGTATGTGCTGAAAAAGCTGGGCGCCGGGGAGATCGTGGTGATCTCCCGCTCGGGCCCGGATAATTACGACAACCTGGACAAGCACAAAGACGCCTCTATCATCGTCAACGCCACCCCCGTGGGCATGTATCCCAACAACACCGCCTCCCCCATCGACCTCAGGGACTTCCCCCAGTGCGAGGGAGTCCTGGACCTGATCTACAACCCCGCCCGCACCGCTCTGCTCCAGCAGGCTGAAGCCCTGGGAATCCCCTGCTTAGGGGGGCTGTACATGCTGGCTGAGCAGGCCCGGTGCGCTGCCCAGATTTTCACTGGAGAGGCCATCCCCGCCATTCGCACCAAGGACGCCTACCACGCCCTGAGCCGCCGGAAAGAAAACCGGATCCTCATCGGCATGCCTGGCTCTGGCAAGAGCACCGTGGGCCGGGCCCTGGCCAAGCTGCTGGACCGCCCCTTTGTAGACTGCGATGTGGAGCTGGAAAAGGTTCTGGGCATGCCCTGCGGCGACTACATCACCCACTTTGGGGAAGAGGCCTTCCGAACCCAGGAGACCGCCCTGCTCAAGGAACTGGGCAAGGCCTCGGGCCTTGTGATCTCCACCGGCGGCGGGTGCGTGACCAAGGCGGAAAACTATCCCCACCTTCATCAAAACGGGGCCATCATTTTCCTGGAGCGGGAGCTGTCTAAGCTGCCCAAAAAGGGCCGCCCCCTGTCCCTGCGGGGTAACCTTCAGGATATGTACACCATCCGCCTGCCCATGTACCGGCGCTTTGCCGATATCACCGTGGCAAACGATGGCCCAGTAGAAACCGTAGCCAAAACTGTGGAGGAAGCCTATGAACATTTTAGTGATTAACGGCCCCAACCTAAACATGCTGGGAATCCGGGAACCCGACCTGTACGGCAAGCAGGATTACGCCGCCCTGGTGGCCCTGGTAGAGGAGACCTGCGCCCAGGAGGGCATCCAGGTGGAAATTTTCCAGTCTAACCACGAGGGGGCCATTGTGGACAAAATCCAGGCCGCCTATGGCAAGGCAGACGGCATCGTCATTAACCCCGCCGCCTACACCCACACCAGCGTGGCCATTTTGGACGCCCTGAAGGCCGTGAGCCTGCCCGCCGTAGAGATCCATATCTCCGATGTGTCCCAGCGGGAAGATTTCCGCCAGATCTCCTACGCCGGCAAGGCCTGCATCAAGACCTATATGGGCCTTGGGTTAGAGGGGTACCGTCAGGCCATCCTCTATCTGAAGGATTACCTAAACCACCGCTAACCAACCTATTTTTATTTTGCGAGTCATCCCTTAACCATACGGCGAGCCGTTCTGCTTCTGCGGGCGGCTCGCCGCTTTTTATGCTGCGCCCTGCCTCCCCAACTTTTTTACGGCGGCGGGGAAAACCGTTGTGGTGGAGCTGCTCTCTGTGGTATACTGGATCCATAGAATCCAAACCACCGCCACTGCCCCGGCAGTGAGAGAAAGGGAACCGAAAGAATGGAGCAAAAAACCAACAACCAGCCCAACACCCAAGCAGAAGTGACCCGGAAAGGAAACCCCAGAAAACCCCAAGGGGAAGAGGGAGCCCAGATGCTCCGGCGCATGAACGACAGCCATGCGGCGGTTACCCAATGGGCCCTGGACTTCCTGGCTTTCCAGGAACAGGATCAGGCCCTGGACATCGGCTGCGGCGGCGGGGCCACCTTGTCCCGGCTGTCGGCACGGATTGGCGGCGGCCACATCACCGGCGTGGATTACTCCGCCGTCTCTGTGGCCCTCTCCCAAGAGACCAACGCCCCGGACATCGCCAAGGGAAAGATGGAGGTTTTGGAGGCCTCTGTAGAAGCCCTGCCCTTTGCCGACGACAGCTTCCATAAAATTGTCACCGTAGAGAGCTTTTACTTCTGGCCCAACCCGGTGGAGAACCTGAAAGAGGTCCGCCGGGTGCTGAAGCCTGACGGGGTCTTCCTGCTGGTGGCCGATATTTACCAAAAAGAGGGCCTCTCCAAGGAGACCCTAGAGAACATCGCCCGGTATGAGCTGCTGAACCCCACCCCGGAGGAGTTCACCGCCATGTTTCAGCAGGCCGGTTTTGCCGAGAGCAGGGTGCACACCAAAGAGGGCACCAACTGGATCTGTGTGGAGGGGCATAAATAACCCTTGACCAGTGAAAAAAGGGGGAAATGCAGCTGCATTTCCCCCTTTTCCTATTTCCTCCAAAAGGCTCCTTTCATTTTCCAGATATTTTGTGTATCTTTCTCCCATGTCCTCCTTGACATTTTTTCCACCACCCCTTATAATCATATTAACCTACTTATTAAGTTGGTAATAAATTGTAAAGGATGTGTGTCCCATGAGTAAGAGCAAGGCAGTTGAACTGGTGTTGAACGCCAACCGTGCCTATGTCGAGCAATTTGGAGAAAAAAGCAGCCTGCCGCTGCCCCCCGGAAGAAAGTTTGCTGTTTTGACGTGTATGGACGCACGTCTGGACCCCGCCAAGTTTGCAGGGATTGCCGAGGGCGATGCCCATGTGATCCGCAACGCCGGCGGCCGGGTCAGCGAGGATGCCATTCGCTCCCTGATTATCTCCCACAAGCTGCTGGGCACCCAGGAATGGTTTGTCATCCACCACTCCGACTGCGGTATGCTGACCTTTACCAACGAAATCATCTACGACCTGCTGGAGGAGAGCCTGGAGTCCGCCGCCATCGGCCAGGACGGCTGGTATAACCCCGTGAAGGAGGGCGGCTCCCGGGCCGGGCAGTACATCAACTTCCTGCCCTTCCACAACCTGGAGCAGAGCGTGGTGGACGATGTCCGCACCCTGCGAAATCACCCCCTGGTCTCCAAATACATTCCCATTTACGGATACATTTATGACGTGAAAACCGGCGCTCTCATCGAGGTGGAGGAAGCCACCGAGATCGGCAAAGCCGAACCGCGCCCTGAATAAGCCAATCTGTCGACTTTTCTTATAAGAAATCCATTCTTTCCTACTCAGTAAAAAGACGCCGCGGCAACATGCTGCGGCGTCCTTTTACATCTTTAGAACAAAACCCCATTTAGGTCATCTTTTCCTGCTTTACCTTTTTGTCAATGACATGGCGGGATGCCAGTTCCTCCCGCACGTCGTCCAGGGAGATCCCCAGCTGGAGCATGAGGACCATCACATGGTAAGCTAGGTCGGCGATCTCGTAGATGGTCTCCTTTTTGTCCTCGGCCTTGCCGGCGATGATGACCTCGGTGGATTCCTCCCCCACCTTTTTCAGGATCTTATCGATGCCCTTTTCAAAGAGGTAGGAGGTATAAGATCCCTCTTTGGGGGTATCTTTCCGGCCCTGGAGCATCTCCATAAGGGCCTCCAGGGAGAAGGCGTGGTTTTCCTCGCTCTCCCACAGGGGGTTGTGGAAGCAGGACTCAGCGCCGGTGTGACAGGCGGGGCCGTCCTTGTTCACCCGGACCACCAGGGCGTCATAGTCACAGTCGGCAGTAATGTCGATGATGTGCTGCACCGCCCCGGAGGTCTCCCCCTTCCGCCACAGCTCCTGGCGGGAGCGGCTCCAGAAACAGGTGCGCTCCTCCTTCATGGAAATTTCCAAGCTCTCCCGGTTCATATAGGCCAGGGTGAGCACCTGGCCGCTTTTCCCATCCACCACAATGGCGGGGATGAGACCCTTTTCGTCAAATTTCAGTTTGTCCATGTCGATCATGGTTTCTATCCTCCCAATGGTTCCAATTACCGCACTAAAATACCATTCTGCCGCAGGGTGGCCTTCAGGTCGGGGATGGCGATCTCCCCAAAGTGAAAGACCGAAGCCGCCAAGCCAGCGTCCACGCCGGGAAGGGCCTGGAAGAGCTGGGTAAAGTCCTCCACCTTGCCGGCCCCGCCAGAAGCGATCACCGGCACCTTCACCGCGTCACAGACGGCGGCAAGCATTTCCAGGTCGAAGCCCCCCTTAACGCCGTCGGTGTCGATGGAGTTCACCACGATCTCGCCGGCCCCCAGGTCCACGCACTGTTTGATCCAGCCGATGGCCTCCATGCCCGTGTCGTCCCGGCCGCCCCGGCCAAAGACTCGGAACTGGCCGTCCACCCGCTTCACGTCGGCGGAGAGGACCACGCACTGGCTGCCGTAGCGGAGGGCCGCCTGGCGGATCAGGTCGGGGTTGCGGATGGCCCCGGAGTTCACGCTGACCTTGTCCGCCCCGCACTTGAGGACCCGGTCAAAGTCCTCCAGGGTGTTGATGCCGCCCCCCACGGTCAGGGGGATAAACACCCGGCTGGCGGTCTCTCGCAGAATGTCGGTGAACAGTCCCCGGCCCTCGGCAGAGGCGGTGATGTCGTAAAAGACCAGCTCGTCGGCGCCGCTTTTGGTGTAGTACTCGGCCAGCTGGATGGGGGAGCTCACGTCGCTGAGCCCCGCAAAGTTGACCCCCTTTACCACCCGGCCGTTTTTCACGTCCAGGCAGGGGATGATGCGCTTGGTAATCATACTGTGCCTCCTTCCCCCAGGGCGATGGCCTGGGCCAGGTCGATGGCGCCGGTGTAGTAGGCCTTGCCGATGATGGCCCCGGCAGCGCCGGCGGCCTTGAGCTCCCGGATGTCCTCCAGGGAGGACACCCCGCCGGAGGCGATGATGTCCATGGCATAGCGGCCTGCCAGCAGGCGGTAGAGGTCCAGGTTGGTCCCCCGCATGGCCCCATCCCGGGAGATATCGGTGCAGATGATGGTCTTGACCCCCAGGGCCTGCATGTTGTCAAAAAAGACCTCCCAGGTGTCCTGGCTGGTCTCCAGCCAGCCTTTGATGGCCACCTTACCGTCCTTCAGGTCGGCCCCCACGGCGATTTTTTCCCCATATTGGGCCACCGCCTGGGCGGTAAAATCCGGGTCGGTGACGGCGGCGGTGCCTAAGATCACCCGGCTGGCGCCGGCGTCCAGGTAGCGGCGGACGGTGTCCATATTGCGGATGCCGCCCCCCACCTCGATAAACAGGCCGGTCTGGGCAGCCAGACACTGGATGGTGGGCAGGTTGGTGGTCTGGCCGGTTTTGGCCCCCTCCAGGTCCACCAGGTGGAGGTGCTTGGCCCCGGCGGCCTCAAACTTCCGCACGGTGTTCAGGGGATCGGGGTCGTAGACCGTCATCTGGTTGTAATCCCCCTGGTACAGGCGGACGGCCTGGCCGCCGAAAAGGTCGATGGCAGGAAATATCTTCACGTTACCAGCTCCCTTCGCAGAAGGTTTTCAGGATAGCTAGCCCCACATCCCCGCTCTTTTCCGGGTGGAACTGACAGCCCATCACATTCCCCTTGGCCACAGCGGCGGTGAGCTCTGCCCCATACTCCGCCGTGGCGATGACCGCCGGGTCACAGTCGGTTGCGTAGAAGGAGTGGACAAAGTAGACGCACTCCCCCTCCTGCACCGTCGCCAGCAGGGGGTGGCGCTGGCCCGCCGGGAAGTGGAGGGCGTTCCAGCCAATGTGGGGAATTTTATAGTCGGCAGGGATGACCCCCTCCATGGGGACCACCTTGCCGGGGATGAGCCCCAAGCCCTGCCAGGTGCCAAACTCGTGGCTCTCCTCAAAGAGGAGCTGCATGCCCAGGCAGATGCCCAGAATGGGCTTGCCCTTGGCTACCTCCTCTTTGATGACCTGGTCCAGGCCGGTCTGGCGGAGCTTGTCCGCCGCGTCGGCAAAGGCCCCCACTCCGGGGAGGAAGAGTTTATCCGCCCGGCGGAGGACCGCCGGGTCGCCGGTGACCACCGGCTCCTGGCCGATGGCCTCCAAAGAGCGGCAGAGGGAGAAGAGGTTTCCCACGCCGTAGTCAATGACCGCAATCATACCAACATTCCTTTCGTAGAGGGGATTTCGTCGCCCCCGGTGAGAGCCACAGCCTGCTTCAGGCTCCGGGCGGCGGCCTTAAAGACCCCCTCGATGATGTGGTGGCTGTTCTCCCCGGCCAGCCGGCGCAGGTGGAGGGTGCAGCCCCCCTTGCGGGTAAAGGCCAGCCAGAATTCCTTGGCCAGCTCGGTGTCAAAGGTTCCCACCTTTTCCGTGGGCATGGGGACCTCCCAGCAGAGCATCCCCCGGCCGGAGAGATCCACAGCAGCCAGGATCAGGGCCTCGTCCATGGGCAGGAGGATGTGGCCGAAGCGCTCCACCCCCCGCATGTCTCCCAGGGCCTGGGCGAAGGCCTCCCCCAGGCAGATGCCCACGTCCTCCACGGTGTGGTGGTCGTCCACCCAGGTGTCCCCGGTGCAGGTAACCGACAGGTCGAAGGACCCGTGGCGGGCGAAGCCTGTGAGCATGTGGTCAAAAAAGCCCACGCCGGTTTGGATGGCGTGCTTGCCAGTGCCGTCTAGGTTCAGCTTCAAAGTGATGTCCGTCTCCCCGGTTTTTCGGGCGATGGTAACTTCTCGCATTTAGAGGCCCTCCTCTTTCATAATCTCCTTCACCACCTGCAGGAAGGCCTCCATCTCCTCCTGGGCCCCGATGGTCACCCGGTTGTACTGGGCGATGGCGGGGTCAGAGAAGTGGCGGATGAGAACCCCCTTCTCCTTGCACTTGGCATAGAGGGTTCCCCCGTCCAGGCCGGGGTGGGTGATGAAGATGAAGTTTGCTTGGGAGTCGGGCACTTGGAAGCCCAGCTCCCGCAGGGCCCGGGTGGTTTCCGTCCGGGTGGCCATGATCCGCTGGGCGTTGGCCCGGAAGTAGGCATCGGAGTCCACGGCGGCGGCTCCCAGCGTTAAAGTCAGGCGATTGACGTTATAGGGATTGGTGGAGTATTTCAGCTTTTCCAGGTCCTCAATGATCTCCGGGCTGCCCAGGGCAAAGCCCAGGCGGGCGCCGGCCATGGAGCGGGACTTGGAATAGGTCATCACCACCAGCAGGTTGGGGTACTTCCCCAGCAGGGCTGCCGCGGAGTCCCCGCCGAAATCCACATAGGCCTCGTCCAGCACCACCACATGGCTGGGGTTGGAGGCCACAATGGCCTCCACCTGGTCCAGGGGGAGGGCGATCCCCGTGGGGGCGTTGGGGTTGGCCAGGACGGTGAGCTTGCCCCGGCCGGACAGCCCTGCCACGTCCACGGTAAAGTCCTCCTTGAGGGGGACCCTTTCATAGGGCACCCCGTGGAGGTCGGCAAAGACAGGATAAAAGCTGTAGGTCAGCCCCGGGAACACCGCCCCGTCCTGACCGAAGGCCATGAAGGCGAAGTTCAAAATGTCGTCAGAGCCGTTGGACAGGAACACCTGGTTGGGGGTCACCCCGTACAGGGCGGCCAGCTTTCCCTTGAGCACCTTCCCCTCGGGATCGGAGTACAGGCGCAGGTCAGCCAGGTCCTCCCGGCCCAGGGCCGCCAGGACCTCCGGGGAGGGGGGGTAAGGGGACTCGTTGGTGTTGAGCTTGATGTATTTCTTGTCCTGGGGCTGCTCCCCAGGGGTGTAGGCCTCTAAGCCGGCGTACTTGCTGTGGAGAAACTGGCTCATTTCTTCTCCCCCACCACCGCCGGGTCAAACCGGATGTCCACGCTGCGGGCGTGGCCGGTGAGGCCCTCTTTCTTGGCGAAGTTGGACACCGACTGCTGGGCCTTTTCCAGGGCGGCAGCGGTGTAATAGGTGTACTGGGTCTTCTTCACAAAGTCGTCCACCGACAGGGGGCTGGAGAACCGGGCCGTGCCGCTGGTGGGCAGGGTGTGGTTGGGGCCGGCGAAGTAGTCCCCCAAGGCCTCGGGGCAGTTGCGGCCCAGGAAGATGGAGCCGGCGTTCTTAATCTTATCCAGATAGTCAAAGGGCTGGTCCACGCAGACCTCCAGGTGCTCGGGAGCGATCTCGTTGGCAATGTCGATGGCGGTGTCCAGGCTCTGGGCCACGATGATCTTGCCGTTGTTGTCGATGGAGGCCCGGGCGATCTCCTCCCGCCGGAGCTTGGGCAGCTGCTCCTCCAGGGCAGCCTGGACGGCCAGGGCCAGCTCCTCGCTGTCGGTGACCAGCACCGCCGAGGCGTTCTTGTCGTGCTCGGCCTGGCTGAGCAGGTCGGCGGCCACGATCTGGGGGTTGCACTTGCCGTCGGCAATGACCAAAATCTCGCTGGGGCCGGCCACCATGTCAATGCCCACCTTGCCGAAGACCTGCTTTTTGGCCTCGGCCACAAACTGGTTGCCGGGGCCCACGATCTTGTCCACCCGGGGCACGCTCTCGGTGCCGAAGGCCAGGGCGGCCACAGCCTGGGCGCCACCCACTCGGAAGACCCGGTTCACCCCGCAGATCCGGGCGGCGGCCAGGATGTTGGGGGGGATTTTTCCGTTCTTCCCCGGGGGCGTCACCATGCAGATCTCCTTCACCCCAGCCAGCTTGGCGGGGATGCAGTTCATAATCACGCTGGAGGGATAGGCAGCGGTGCCGCCGGGCACGTACAGGCCCACCCGCTCCAGGGGGAGGATCTTTTGGCCCATGAGGATGCCGTCCTCGTCGTTGACCAGGAAGCTGTTGCGCACCTGGTGCTGGTGGAAGGCGGCCACCCGCTCGGCGGCCCGGTAGAGGATGTCCACCAGCAGGGGGTCGGCGGCCCGGAAGCCCTCGTCAATGGCTCCGGCGCTTACCTCCACGGTGGGGATCTCCACCCCGTCAAATTCCTTGGTGTATCGTTTCAGGGCCTCGTCGCCGTTGGCCTTTACGTCGGCCAAAATGGCCCGGACAGGTTCCTCCACGGAGCCCACCGGGTCCTCCCGGGCGAAGATCTCTTCCCGTTTGGTCTCTGCTTCTTTCAGGATGCGTATCATTTCTTTTCTGCCTCCTTGGCGGCCACCTGTTCCTTTAAGCCCTCATAGAGGGTGCTAATGGCCTCGTGCTTAAACTTAAAACTCACTTTGTTGGCAATGAGCCGGGCGCTGATGGGGACGATGGTCTCGATGGGGGTGAGGTCGTTCTCCTTCAGGGTGGTTCCTGTCTCTACAATGTCCACGATAACATCGGTGAGATCCAGGATGGGCGCAATCTCAATGGAGCCGTGAAGGCGGATGATGTCGATATCCCGGCTGCGGGCGCTGTAATAGGTGCGGGTAATGTGGGGGAACTCCGTGGCCACCCGGAGGGTGCGCTCGGGGTCGTCCCGGAAGCCGTTTTTGGCGGCCACGCACATGCGGCACTTGCCCACGTTCAGGTCCAAAAGCTCATAGATATCCGGGCCGTATTCCAGCAGGATATCCTTGCCGGCCACCCCCACGTCGGCGGCCCCCCGCTCCACATAGACAGGCACATCGGAGGGCTTCACCCAGAAGTAGCGCACCCCGGCCTCGGGGTTTTCAAAGATCAGCTTCCGCTTGGGGTCCAGCAGCTCCTCACAGGGGAAGCCTGCCTGGGCGAACATGGCGTAAACCCGCTCCCCCAGCCGGCCCTTGGGCAGGGCCACGTTGAGAAACTCTTTCATGCGGTCTCCCCTCCTCTCAGGTCCACGGTTTCCTTCACCTGCAGGCCCTGGCTCTGCCGCCGGGCCAAGGCCCGCTTGCCCTGGGCGGCCAGGGCGGCCAGCCGGGCGGTGAGGACCTTCAGGTCGGTTTTGTCGTCGTAAAGAATCAGCGTGTCGGCGTCAAACTGGGGCTGGGCAGGGCCCAGGCGCTCCAGCTCGTTGAGGTAGATGGCAAAGCCCATGGCCCCGCACTTCTTCCCCATTTTCTCCACCATTTTATCATATTGTCCGCCGGAGAGCACCCCTGCAGACAAATTTTTCAAAAATCCACGGAAGACGATGCCGCTGTAGTAGTCCATGTCCCCCTCTACAGAGAAGTCCAGATAGACCTTATCCCCCAGGCCGTTGGCCTTTAGCAGGGCACAGAGGCTGCTGAGCTCTTCCCAGGCCTCCCGGGTCTTTTTGCCTCCCACGCACAGGGGGGCCAGCTCCTCCAGCACGGTCTCCATAGTGCCATAGGTGGTCACCAGCCGCTCCAGCAGGGCCCGGACGGTGCCGCTGAGGCCCCGGCTTTCACAGAATGCGTCCAGCGCCGCCAGGTTTTTGGACCGAACAGCCGTCATCACTTGGCCATAGTCAGCCTCCTCCACCCCGGCTGCCTCCATGAAGCCCGAGACCAGGCCCACGTGGGAGACATCCAGCACATAGTCGGGGTGGATGGCCCGCAGGCTCTCCACCGCCAGGGCCATGACCTCATAGATGTGGTAGAGGTCCAGGTCCCCAATGCACTCCAGGCCGGTCTGCATGATCTCCTGGAAGGCCTCGTCCCCTTTGCCGGAGCGGTAGACGGTCTCGTTGTAATAGACCTTCCGGGGCCCCACATCCCCCTCCCGGGTGTTTTTGATGATGGACAGGGTCACATCGGGCTTCAGGGCCATGAGGACCCCCCGGGCGTCGGTAAAGGTAATCATCCGGTCGCTGACCAGAAAGTCCTTGTTGCGGACGTAAAGGTCATATTCCTCAAACTTACTCATCTTAAAACGGCGGTAACCGTATTTTTCATATAAACCCCGCAGGCGGTAGATGGTCTGCTCTCCGCTGCGCAGGATGTTCCAATCCAGTTCCATGGTGTGGTCCCCTTTCTTCGGCTGTTTAGTATATTATCACTCTACCGTGATAAAGTAAAGAGGGATTGCGTATTTCTTCGCCTGGAGGGGAAAAATTTTTCTCCCCCAGTCCCCCTTCCCTTTGTGCAGGTTGATGCTCTAGGCCAGAATTCTGGATGGAGCACCCGCCCGGCGTTTTCTCGGGAAACGCCGGGCGGGTGTTTGGGATGACTCCGTTCCTGGCCCCAGAGGCCCAGGTACCTAGGCCAGCTGGAAGGGTGAGTTCTGGCCGCCAATGGCTTTCACGTATTCCAGCAGCTCGGTGTACTCCTGCTTCTGCGCAGAGCTGGAGGGATCATAGCGCAGGTCGGTGGGGAAGATGGCAATGTAGGTCTTCTGGCTATCCGCCCCGGCCCAGGCCCAGGCGGGCAAGTCCTGATAGGAGGTATCCCCCAGGTCATAGGCCTTGATGGTCACCAGGTCCCCGCCATAGCCGGCGTTTCTGGCCGGCGTATAATAGATGCAAACGGCTTCGTTGCTGGTTTTCTCCCAGTCCCACTGGGCGTTGGGCAGGCGCATTGCAATATAATCGCTGCACAGGGTGTACCAAGACTCGTTCTCCGCCTTTTTATACATCCCCGCCGTGATATCGTATCCGCCAGAGGAGGCATCTGTCTTCGTCTGGGTGGCGCTGCCGGCCGCCTGGGTCAGCAGGGGTTCCACCGCCTGCTCCATGTCCAAAATGGCCACGCCCTGTTCCGGGTCAATGAGGTACATGGCCGCCCGGTACTGGTCATAGGAATACAGCACGCCGTCTACCCAAAAGCCCTCTTCCTTATCGGGCAGGATCTTTCCCTCGTAGAGTCTTTTTTCCTCCCCGCTGGTCCGGTTGTATTCATAGGCGTCGTCATCGCTGCGATACAGCAGGAACTGCTCCGTGGCCCAGAGGCAGGAGCTGTCGCTCAGGGGCTGCATCTTGTTGACCACAGAGACCGAGCCGTCCTTCATGGCATACTCATAAATTTGGTCGTTTTCCTCACAGCGGTAAAAGATCACGTCGCCAGAGAGGACAAAATGGCACTTCTCGCCGGTCTCAACCAGCCGCTCCTGGAGGGCCCCGTCGAAAGACAGCCGGTAGATGCCCCCCTCTTTCTGGGTGAAATAGATCCCGTCGGCGGTGACGCTGTAGGTGTACATGTTCCGCAGGATGGCAGTGGGTTCCCCTCCGGTGACGGGCACCTGGTACAGATTTCCGCCGTACTCAAAATAGACCTGATCCTCCCAAATTTCAAAGCCGTCGTTGGGGTCCTTTTCGGTGACCAGCTCCGGGGTGACAGAACCCGCTTCCATGTCCGCCATGTTGTAGCGGAAGATACCCTCCCCTTCGTTATCCAGGAAGAGGTACCCGTTGTAAATGGCAAGGCTGCGGATGTCACTGGTGGTTTGGGCCTTGATGGCAATGTCATTGACCGTCATCTCCTCCGGGTCCCCCGCTAGGCCGCTGCACAGATAGGAGCCGTAGCCCCAGAAAACCACGCCGTTGTCATCCACCACAACGGTGCGGCCCAGGGTGGCGCCGGGCACATCAGCGGTTTCCCCGCTCGTGCAGCCGCCCAGGCAGACCAGCAGCAAAAGGAGAAGGGCAAAGATTAAAAAGTTCTGTTTCATGGTGTACCCCCTACCTATTTTATAATAGAAGGATTATATCATAGATTTTTCTGGTTCACAAGGGAGGTTTTTGGGGTGGTTCTTTCGGGTTTCTACCGTATTTTCTAAACAAAGCAAAAAGGCAGCCAAACGGCTGCCCTTTTTTCGATATATCTATTTTAGGTTTTTTGCCTTTATCATTTATTGAGTGTGTCATCTGGGACATACTCTGCAACATCTTCTATCCGACAATCCAAAATTTCACATAACTTATTCAATGTATGTGTTGAAACAGGCAGATCTGCTTGCAGACGCTGAACAGTTGCATGGCTCATTCCATGTTTCACGCGCAAAGTGTATGTTGTCGCCTTTTGCCGTGACATAGTTTCCCATAATGGACGATACCGAATCATAGCTTCGCGCCCCCTCAATAGCTTTATTATGGATGAGGGATAGGCTTAAATAATATGGCCATTATTTAGCCATATTGTTTAGAAGCTATTTTTCTCCTTGTCTAGAATATATTCCGCCATTTCGGCCAATCTGCAATCAAACCGTTTTTCCCCTTTACATCCCTCATTATGGCTGCTATAATGGCCATATGGTGTGGCTATTATAGCAGCCATATAGAGAGTCTTTGATGCAATCAAAGGAAGAAAAAATCATGTCTTTTGAATTCACCCTCCATTCCATCGCCCAAAAGGTCTTCACTGACGAGCTTCTGGGCACTCTCCTGGCAGAGGACCAAAAAACCGCCAACCAGCGGGACAACTTTTTACAGGACTGGGTCTACCGGGAAAAGAAAGCCGCCTTGGCCCAGCAGCTCACCCCCGACCAGGCCGCCGAGCTGGAGACTCTGGAGGGCCTTCGCCGGGCATCCCTGCGGGCTCTGGCCCTTCTTGCCGTGGAAAGCGGCCTTTACACCGGCTTTCAGCAGGCCCTGACCCAGCAGCCTACCCCCTCGCCCTTCCTCTCTTCCGCCGCCCACGACGCCCTGGATGACCCGCAGATCTGCCCCGGGTATTTCAAAAAGCGCCTGGAGGCCGAGGCCCTTGTCCAGCAGATGCGCAGCCACCTGCCCGGGTCGGTCTGGTCCCTTGTGGCCGATGTGGATGTCATCTGGAGCGACCGGGAGTACGGTGTAGCCGTTCAGGGGTTCCGCCTGGGTTTGCAGGCGGCCCTGCAAGTGCTGACCACCCTGGGCCCCCAGGAGATTCTCCCAGACAGTCTGGCCAGCCTGCGCCAGAGCATAGAAGAGCTGTCTTAACCCCATCCCCACCGCCGCCGGCGCCTAACAGGCGCCGGCGGTCTTTGTCTCTCTGCAGCAAGGCAGCAGGAGAAAACCCCAAAAATCCCCGGGGGATTTGTTGAAATTTTTGAACTTCCCCCATTGACAAAATGGGGGGTTATCCGCTATCCTGTAAGAAGTGAAAATTTCATACCGTCACGCAATGAAGGGAATATGCCTTTTCTACCTCCATCCC
>DBEYYM010000181.1:0-2535 GCA_048184675.1 Evtepia sp.
CCTGCAAGCTGTGCACCAACCACTGCTCCCTGACCATCAATCGCTTTGACGGGGGCCGCCGGTTTATTTCCGGTAACCGCTGTTCCCGCCCCCTGGGCCAGGAGAAGGTGGATATCCCCGACCTGCTAAAATTCAAATATGATTACCTTCGCTCCCTCCACGGCATGGGAGAGGGAGACGGCTCCCGGGGCAAGATCGGCATCCCCTTCGGGCTGAATATGTATGAGAATCTCCCCTTCTGGTTTACCCTCTTTACCAGCCTGAACTTTGAGGTGGTCCTCTCCCCGGAATCCACCCGGAGCCTGTACATCAAGGGCCAGCAGACCATCCCCTCGGACACCGTCTGCTACCCCGCCAAGCTCCTCCACGGCCACATCATGGCCCTGCTGGAGGAGGGCATCGACACCATCTTCTACCCCTGCATGTCTTATAATTTCGACGAGGGACTGTCGGACAACCACTATAACTGTCCTGTGGTGGCCTACTACCCCGACCTGCTGGGGGTGAACATCCCCGCCCTGGGGAAGGTGAAATACGTCCATCCCAACGTGGGCATCCACCGGCCCAAGGACTTTGAGAAGAAGGGCGCCCAGCTCCTGCTCACCGAGTTCGGGGTCCCCAAGCGGGAGGCCGTCAAGGCCATCCGCAAGGCCTACGCCGCCTATGAAGACTTCCGTCAGCTGGTTCGGACCAAAGGAGAGGAATACATCGCCTTCGCCCGGGAAACCGGCCGGAAGATCCTGGTGGTGGCCGGCCGGCCCTACCACATGGACCCGGAAATTAACCACGGCATCAACGACCTCATCACCTCCTTCGGCTTTGTCCTGGTCACCGAGGACGCCGTCTTCCAGCACATGGATAAGCAGCCCCGGCGGGTGCTGAACCAGTGGACCTACCACGCACGAATGTACAACGCCGCCCGGTATGTCTGCACCCAGCCCGACATGGCCTTCATCCAGCTGGTCTCCTTTGGCTGCGGGGTGGACGCCATCACCACCGACGAGCTCCGGGCCATCTTGGAGGACGCCGGGGAGCTGTACACCCAGCTGAAGATCGACGATATCTCCAACCTGGGGGCCGTGAAAATCCGCATCCGCAGCCTCATGGCCGCCCTAGAGGCCCGGGACGCACAAAACCAGAAAGGAGGCCACTGATTCATGGCAAAATTAGAATACGACGAAACTGGCCGCCTGCTCTTTACCCAGGAGATGCGGAAGGAATACACCATCCTCATTCCCCAAATGCTTCCGGTCCACTTTGGTCTCTTCGCCAAGCTTCTGGAGCGCACCGGCTACCATGTAGCCATTTTGAATAACGACAGCCGCTCCGTGGTGGATAACGGCCTGAAATACGTTCACAACGACGCCTGCTACCCCGCCCTGCTGGTCATCGGCCAGATGATCGACGCCATCCAGAACGGAGGGTACGACCCCCACAAGGTGGCCCTCCTCATTACTCAAACTGGCGGCGGCTGCCGGGCCTCCAATTACATCCACATGCTCCGCAAGGCCCTGGAAAAGGCAGGGCTGGACTATATTCCCGTCCTCTCCCTCTCCTTTGGTCTGGAGAAAAACCCTGGTTTCCACTGGACGGTGGGTCTCATCCGCCGTCTCATTTACGGCATGATGTATGGCGACCTTATTATGAATGTGGCCAACCAGGTCCGCCCCTATGAGGTCACCCCCGGCGACACCACCGCCAAGGTGGAGTACTGGACCAGCGAGCTGCTGGACCGGTTTGACAAGGGCGACGGCATGTCCCGGAAGAAAATGCAGCGGATTTTAGACGAAATCTGTGCTGACTTCAAGTCCATCCCCGTGGCCGGGGAGGAAAAGGTCCGTGTGGGCGTTGTGGGGGAGATCTACATCAAGTTCTCGTCCCTGGGCAACAACCAGCTGGAGCAGTTTCTTCTGGACGAGGGAGCCGAACCCGTGGTCCCCGGCCTGACAGACTTCCTCATTTTTAAGATCTACAACCGGGTCTCCGACGTGGAGATGTTCGGCGGCAACCCTGCCAAGCACGCCCTGTGCAAATTCTTTATGGGCTACGTAGAAAAATGTCAGCTGGACATGATCGCCTCTTTGAAAAAAGCGGGGTTCCGGGCTCCCGGCACCTTTGCTGAGCTCCATGAACTCATCTACGGTTACTTGAACGACGGGTGCAAAATGGGCGAGGGCTGGCTCCTCACCGCCGAAATGCTGGAGCTCATTCACTCCGGCACCCCCAACATCGTCTGCGCCCAGCCCTTCGGCTGCCTGCCCAACCATATTGTGGGCAAGGGCATGATCCGGGTCCTCAAGGACGATTTCCCCGACTCCAACATTGTGGCCATCGACTACGACCCTGGCGCCACCAAGATCAACCAAGAAAACCGCATCAAGCTTATGCTGGCCAATGCCAAGCGCATTGCCGCCGAGGAGAAAGAGCCCTTCCATCAATCCGCTGTCTCCTCCTAATGCAACATATTTAAGTCCGCAGCTGTTTTGTGACAGCTGCGGACTTTTCGTGTTGATTCCCGTTTATTTTCTCCTGCAT
>DBEYYM010000182.1:0-7780 GCA_048184675.1 Evtepia sp.
GTACAATACCCTAAATAGTGACGAATCCTTACAAAATGGTGAAGTTTTCCTTAGCATAGATCAAATGAGGAGGAAACCAGAATGGAAACCAAAAAAATCACCCTGAGAAGTCAGACGGTGCAGTGCCCCCATTGCGGGGAGTACTACTCTGTGACCTATAAATATTGTCCCTTCTGCGATGTCGGCCGCCAGGAAGAAGAGAAACGGTTGGCAGAGAAGAAGAAAAAGAAGCAGGCCTTTTTCGGCAACCTCTTTGGCAGCGCTGAGCCCGAGAAGAAAAAGGCTCGTCCCAAGAGCGCCAGCCAGCCTGCGCCCGGGCCGGAGGCAGAGGCAGAAGCCCCCGCCCGCCGGGAACGCCCCGCCAAAGAGCGGCCCGCCAGAGAGCACACCCCAAAAGAACCTGCGGGGAAAGAACCGGCAGCTAAGGAGCGTGCGGGGAAAGAGGCCGCCCCCAAAAAGCCCGCCACCCGCCGCCACGGCCCCCGGAAAAAGACCAGTGAGATGACCGAGGAAGAAAAGGCCATCGCCCTGGCCGAGCGGGAGGCCAGAGCCGCTGCCCGGAAACGGGAGCGGGACCGCCTGGCCCGAGAGGCCGCTTTGGCCGCCGCTGAGGAGGCTGCCCTCCAGCCTACCCAGCCGGCAGAAGCACCGGCCCAGGTGGAAGTCCCTGCAGAGGGGGCTCCTGTGGTGGAGCCCGGCCCCGTTTTTGAGGAGGTCACCGTTCCTGAGACCTTCGGGTTTTCCGATGCCCCGTTGGTAGAGACCGACCCCGCTGCCTTTGCCCAGGCCCCGGTATCCGCTGAGGGCCCTGTGGTGGTGCAGGAACCCACCCCTGCCCAGAGCCAGGATATCCCCACCTTCGCCGCGGAGCCTGATCCGGCGGAGGAGGCTGCCCGAAAGCAGTGGGAGGCCATCCGCGCCCTGGATCCCCTGGCCGCTGCTGGGGACTCTGCCGCCCCTGTGATCCCGGAGATGCCCCAGCCTGTGGCCACAGAGATCCAGGTAGGGGAGGGCCCCATGGCAGAGACCGTAACCCCAGCCGCCCCTGGAGCGCCGGCGGCTGCCCCGGAAAAAGAGGCCGCCCCTGCCCAGGCAGAGAAACCTGTGGAGACCGAAGAGGATCTAGACGCCCTGCTCAGCGAGATTCGGGACCTGCTCTCGGAGAGTCCCGTGCCCAAGCTTACCCCCGACCAACTGCAAAAGCCCGCCCAGCCTGTGCCTGAGGTGCAGCTCCAGGAGGCCTCTGCAGAAGTAGCTTCTGCTGCGCCTGCAGCCCAGGAACCCGCCCCTGCCCAGCCGGCAGAGGAGCCCGCTCCCCCGGTCCAGGCAGTGCCCCAGGAGATGCCGGAGGTGGAGGAGCCCACCATCCCCATCCCCACCCAGGAAGCCTGGCAGGCCATCGGCCAGGAGAAGGCAGATCCTGCCCCCCAGAACGACATGGTGGACAATGAGCCCACCATTCCCATTCCCACCCAAGAAATTGCAGAGGAGCTGCAGGAGGTCCCCCCCCAGGAAGAGGACTTCACCCTGAACCCTGCCGTGCTGCCCCCACGGGAGACGCCTCCGGCAGAAAGCAAGCTGGAGGGCAAAGAGCCCCCGCACGCTGGGAAGAAGGCCAAGAAAGCCAAAAAGAAGGGCGACGGCCCCAATGTTTTCCTGATTGTTCTCTCCCTGGTCATCGTGGTGGCCGCTGTCTTTATCGTGGTGCGCAATGTGGTGCCTGCGTTCCAGGATGGCCTGTTCAGCTTCGGCCAGACCAAAGAGGCGGAGAGCGTCACCCTGGACCAGGCCGAGCTGTCCCTGGCAGAGGCCGGCGCTACAGCAACGCTGTCCCCCACCTTCGCTCCGGAAGGGACCACCGCCACCCTGACCTGGACCAGCAGCGACACCGCTGTGGCAACGGTGGACGAGCAGGGCCTGGTAACCGCCGTGGCCCCTGGCGCCGCCACTATCACGGCCACCATGGAAAACGGCCAGAAGGCGGAGTGTCAAGTCACCTGCACCTGGGGTGACACCACGGCAACCGACCCCAACACGGATTCCGGTGACGGAACCGATCCCAATGCCGCGGCCAAACCTGCGCTCAGCGCCAACGATATCACCCTGGACAGCGCCGGCGCTACCCGGCAGATTACCGTTACCGGCGCCACTGGCGATGTGACCTGGACCAGCGGCGATTCCGAGATTGCCACCGTGGCAGCCGACGGCACCATCACCGCTGTGGCTCCCGGTCGAACCACCGTGACGGCAAAGGTGGGCGATGTGTCGCTCAACTGCGCTGTCCGCTGCATCTGGTAAGGAGGTATCTTGATGAACGAGGTCATTCGTGCCTTAAAAGAGCGCCGCAGTGTCCGGGCCTACCGGCCGGAGCAGATTTCAGAAGATGACCTGGCCCAGATTTTAGAGGCCGGCACCTATGCCCCCAGCGGCATGGGCGCCCAGTCTGCTATTATGGTGGTGGTCCAGGACCCGGAGACCATCGCCCGGCTGTCCAAGCTCAACGCCGCCGTGATGGGGGCAAACACGGACCCCTTCTACGGTGCGCCCACGGTCATTGTGGTCCTGGCCAACCAGGACCGGGGGACCTGGCTGGAAGATGGCAGCCTGGTCATGGGAAACCTGATGAACGCAGCCCATTCCCTGGGCCTGGGTTCCTGCTGGATCCATCGGGCCCGGGAGGTCTTCGCCAGTGACGAGGGCCAGGCCCTGCTGCGCCAGTGGGGCATCCAGGGCAACTATGCCGGGGTGGGCCACTGTATCCTGGGCTACCCCGCCGGCCCCCTGCCCGAGGCCAAGCCTCGGAAAGAACACGCCATCTATCGGGTTTAAAGAGAATGGTTTCAGTCCCCCATTGCCAGCTGCAGTGGGGGACTTTTTTCTTGCCCTAGCAAGGGCGTTGACAGGGAACCTGTCCATGGATTACAATAGGGAGCAGAAAATCCCTCAGTGAAAAGGAGCTTGTGCCATGCCAAAGGAACGCATCGTGGTAAAAATCGGCACCTCTACCCTGGCCCATCCCTCGGGCTTGCTGAACATTCGGCGGGTGGAGGGCCTGTGCAAAGTCCTCAGCGACCTGAAAAACGCCGGCTATGAGATTATCCTGGTCTCTTCTGGCGCCATTGGCATGGGAGTGGGAAAGCTCTCCCTGCCCAGCCGGCCAGAGGACACCCCCACCAAGCAGGCCGCCGCCGCCGTGGGCCAGTGCGAGCTCATGTACACTTATGATAAGGCTTTCACAGAGTACAACCACACGGTGGCCCAAATCCTGCTCACCGCTGCCGACGTGGACCACCCAGATCGCTTTGCGAACTTTCAAAACACCATGCGCCGGCTTTTGGAGCTCAAGGCGCTGCCCATCATCAATGAAAACGACACCGTGGTCACCGATGAGCTGGTCATCGGAGATAACGACACCCTAGCTGCCCGGGTGGCTGTGAGCATGGAGGCGGATCTGCTGGTCCTCCTGTCTGACATCGACGGCCTCTACACCGCCGACCCCCATACCCACCCGGAAGCCACCCTCATTTCGGAGATTCCCGCCCTCACCCAGGAGATTTTAGATCTGGCTGGTGGCGCCGGCTCGTCTCTGGGCACAGGGGGTATGTCCACAAAACTCCATGCAGCCGCCATTTGCACCAGCGCCGGTTGCGACATGGTAATTGCCAACGGGGCCGAGCCCTCGGTCCTCTACGACATTGCGGACGGTAAGCCCGTGGGCAGCCGTTTTCGCGGAAAGAAAGGATAAGCTGCTATGAATTTCCAACCTCCTTTTGACCAAGGCTCCGCCTGTTATCCGCCCCCCGCTTTTGCCGGCGGCGAGTTTACCGGTGCCGGCCCTGCCCCTGCCCAGCTGACCCTGACCCGCCCCCTGCTGGAGGCGGCTCTGGCGGCCAAACCCGCCCTGGCGGCGCTCTCCACCGAGGAGAAAAAGGACGTTCTGCTGTCCATGGCTGATGCGCTGGAGGCCAACACCGACGCCATCCTGGCGGCCAATGCCAAGGACCTGGCCGCCGCCCAAGAGACCATTTCCCCGGTGATGCAGGATCGCCTCCGCCTGACCCAAGGGCGGATCGCCGATATGGCCGCTGGGGTCCGGGCCGTGGCAGAGCTTCCCGACCCTGTGGGCCGTACCTTAGCCACCCACACCCTTCCCAACGGGCTGCAGGTAAATAAGGTGGCCGTCCCCTTAGGGGTGATCGCCATTATCTATGAGTCCCGGCCCAATGTGACCTCTGACGCTGCCAGCCTGACCTTCCAGGCGGGGAGTGTCTGCGTCCTGCGGGGGGGCAAGGAGTCCATCCACTCCAACACCGCCATTGTGGCCGCCCTTCACGAGGCCCTGGTCCAGCACCACCTGCCCACTGCCTTGGTGAGCCTGGTCTCCGATACCACCCGGGATAGCGCCAATGAACTGATGCAGGCCGTGGGTTACATCGATCTACTCATCCCCCGGGGCGGGGCCTCCCTGATCCAAACCTGTGTGGACCAGGCCAAGGTCCCCTGCATCCAGACGGGCACCGGCATCTGCCACATCTTTGTGGACGGAGACGCCGACCTGGAGAAGGCCCTGACTGTGGTGGAGAATGCCAAGACCAGCCGCCCCTCCGTGTGTAATGCCGCTGAGGTCTGCCTGGTCCACCGGGACATTGCCCAGGCCTTCCTGGCCCAGCTGTGGGAGCGCCTGGTGGTCCAGCGCCAGGAAGCCGGCCAGCCCCCTGTGGAGCTCCGCCTGGACCCCAAGGCCATGGAGATCCTGGGCAAAGGCGTCCCCGCCGGCTGCGACGATTTCGACACAGAGTTTCTGGACTATATTCTGGCTGTCCGGGTGGTGGAGAGCGTGGAGGAGGCCATTGAGCACATCAACCAGCATTCCACCGGCCACAGCGAGGCCATCCTCACCCAGACCCGGGCCCACGCCGACCTCTTCACCCGCCTGGTGGACAGCGCGGCGGTGTATGTGAATGCCTCCACCCGCTTTACTGACGGCGGGCAGTTTGGCCTGGGGTGCGAAATGGGGATCTCCACCCAAAAGCTCCACGCCCGGGGTCCCATGGGTCTGGAGGAGCTGACCAGCTACAAATACATCATCACTGGCAACGGCCAGATCCGGTGACCGGTTCCTTCTGACAGAGGAAAAGAGAAAACAACAAGCGGCAGGGAAGCCCACAGGCTCCCTGCCGCTTGTTGTTGTTTCTTTGCAGCATGGGGTTAATCCAGAATGACGTTTTTCTTTTTTCCCTTTTTGTCCCGGGGGTGCTCCCGGATTCGGGTCACATACTCCAGGTTGATGGCCTGCAGCTGGCCTTGGGGATCCTCCAGCAGGAGCCCGCTGCCGGTGACCTCCCGAATGGTCCCCTGAACGTCGCCACTTGTGGAGGTAATGGTGTAAATGATGCATTCCTTGTCCAGGAATCTCTTTGCAAGCTCTTGCATAAGCACGATCTCCTCTTTTCGTTTTCTCAGGTGATGGGCAACGGCTGCTTTCTTTTGCTTTCTCCGCAAAAGATACCAAAGGATGATGGCAAATAAAAGGATCAGGAGCCCATAATAGGATTCCAAGCAGATCCCCCCTCTCCGGCTTTCTCCTTATCAGTTCTGCTTTTTCTTATAGGACGGCCTATGGGCAAGCCGCGTTAGGTGGGAACGGGATTTGGGAAGCGATCCCTGTGCTTACAGCAGCCCTGTCAGGTGCCGCCGCAGCAGGTCCAGGGCCGTCTGAGCCGACTGCCGCCGGATCCGCTCCCGGGCCACCTTTCCGGCGTGAAACTCCGTGACATAGCACTGGTCCCCATAGGCCAAGCCCAGATAGACCAGCCCAATGGGATTCCCCCGGTCGTCAGGGTCCGGTCCGGCCACCCCGGTGGTGGACAGGGCGATATCACAGCCCAGGACCTGTTTGGCCCCCCGGGCCATGGCTTCCGCCACTTGGGGAGAGACGGCGCCGTACTGGTCCAGCAGCTGCTGGGGTACCCCCAGGACGCCGGCCTTCACCTGGTTTGTGTAGCTGACGACGCCCCCTTGGAACAGGGAAGAGGAGCCGGGCAGGTCGGTGATGAGCTTGGCAATGAGCCCGCCGGTGCAGGACTCAGCGGTGCCCACAGTAAGCCCCTTCTCTTTCAGCAAGGCATAGCAGACTTCTTCCAGGGAATTGACATCCACCCCGATGACCTTGTCCCCCAGAATCTCTTTCACCTGGGCCTCCACCGGGGCGATGAGGGCCAGGGCCTCCTCCTCGGTCTGGGCGTGGGCGGTGATCCGCAGCTCGGTGCCCGTGGGCTTGGCGTAGGGGGCCAGGGTGGGGTTTTGGAGGGAATTCATCAGATCCCGCAGCAGGGCCTCAGCGGCGGATTCCCCGATGCCGAAGGTCTTCACTGTCCGGGAGGCGATGACCCCATCCGAGAGCCCCTTCAGATAGGGGACCGCCCGGTAGCGGAACATCATTTCGCACTCCTTGGGTGGGCCGGGGAGCATGATGACGTGGGTGCCTTCCGCCTGGAAGGCCACCCCGGGGGCGGTGCCCCAGTCGTTGTCCAGCACGGTGCACCCCTCGGGCAGCATGGCCTGCTGGAAATTGTTTTCGGTGACCGGCCGCTCCATGGCGGCAAACCGGTCCCGGATTCGTTGGGCGGAGGGCTCGTGATAGACCAGCTCCTTGCCGAAAGCCTGGGCGATGGCCACCTTGGTCAGGTCGTCGCAGGTGGGCCCCAGGCCCCCGGTGGTGATGAGGATATCCGCCCGGTGGCGGGCGATGTCCACCGCCTGGCGGACCCGCTCCGGGTTATCCCCCACCACGGTATGATAGTAGACGTTGATCCCCAGCTGGGACAGCCCCTCGGAAATCATCTGGGCGTCGGTGTTGGCGATGTTCCCCAGCAGCAGCTCGGTGCCCACGGCGATGAGTTCAGCGGTGTGGCTCACGGGTTCAGCACCACCCTTTCGATGCCGGCAACGGCCTTTTCGATGAGGCCGTCGATGTCCAGGGCGGCCTCGGCCTCTTGGATCTCCTCCAGAGTGGGCCGGGTTTTGGGGTGGCGGGGGGTGAAGACGGTGCAGCAGTCCTCATAGGGGAGGATGGAGGTCTCAAAGGTGCCGATTTTCCGGGCGATGCGGATGATCTCCTCCTTATCCATGCCCACCACCGGCCGGAAGATGGGCAGGGTGCACACCTGACCGGTGACGGCCATGGCCTCCATGGTCTGGCTGGCCACCTGGCCCAGGGACTCCCCGGTGACCAGGCCGTGGGCCCCCACCCGCTGGGCCACGCGCTCTGCAATGCGCATCATAAACCGGCGCATGAGCAGGGTGAACAGGGCCTCGGGACAGGACCGGCGGAGCTCCTCCTGAATTTCAGTAAAAGGCACCACGTGGACCGTCAGGCGCCCGCACCAGGGGGTCAGCAGCCGGGCCAGCTCTAGGACCTTTTCCTTGGCCTCGGGGGAGGTGTAGGGGTAGCTGAAAAAGTGGACCATCTCCAGGGCCACCCCCCGCTTGGCCATCATCCAGGAGGCCACGGGGCTGTCGATGCCCCCGGAGAGGAGGGAGACGGCCAGACCGCCCACCCCAACGGGCAGCCCGCCGGCGCCGGGGGTGGGGTTGGCATGGACGTAGGCGGCAAAGTCCCGCACCTCCACGTGGACCACCACCTCGGGGGTGTGCATGTCGGCCTGGATGTGGGGGAAGGCCTCGTTGAGCTCCCCGCCCACAAACTGGGACAGCTGGATGGAGGTCATGGGGAAGGACTTATCCGACCGCTTGGACTCCACCTTAAAGGTGTTGGCGG
>DBEYYM010000183.1:0-9419 GCA_048184675.1 Evtepia sp.
GGGGAGATGGGTGCCCGGCAAAAAAGAAGAAGCAGGAAGGGGAAAAGAAAACAATCTGTAGAAAACAACATGGCGGAGGGAAAGAAAGGAAGAAAAATTGTGAAAATGTCAAAATCAGGCCTTGACGAAGTGAGGTTCTTCCTGTAAGATAAGACAAACAAAATTGAAAATGGCGGGGTTTGTCCCTTGGCTCTTGCCTGGGATGGAAAAACCCCGGCTTCTTTTTGATGAAAAAAGCATTTCCGGTGGATCCGGCAAGGCTGATTATTATAACCCCCAAAAGGGAACTATTATTGTATTTAAGGAGTTGCAGAAACATGGAAGTTAAGACTGTTGGCGTGTACGGCGCAGGCCTGATGGGCCGAGGCATTGCTCAGGTCGCTCTGGAGGGCGGCTACGACGTGGTCCTCTACAACCACAGAACCCCCACCCTGGAAAAGGGCGTGGCCGGCATCAAGAAGGGCTTCGATAAGAAGGTCGCCAAGGGCAAGATCGACCAGGCACAGGCCGATACTTGGCTGGGCCACCTGAAAGCCACCACCGAGCTGGAAGATCTGAAGGATGTGGACATCGTCTTTGAGGCGATGGTGGAGAACATGGAGCTGAAGAAGGACGCTTTCGCAAAGCTGGCCCCCATTGTCCAGCCCGAAGCCATCTTCGTTTCCAACACCTCCTCTCTGAGCATCACCGAGCTGGCTGCTGCTTCCCAGCGTCCTGAGAAGTTCCTGGGCATGCACTTCTTCAGCCCCGTGCCTGCCATGAAGCTGGTGGAGATCATCAACGCCTATGACACCTCCGAGGACACCATCGAGACCGGCAAGGCCATCGCCAAGGGCTTTGGCAAGGAGTACGTCACCGTTTCCGACGTGCCCATGTTCATCGCCAACCGCGTTATGTGCCCCATGATGAACGAAGCTGCTATCCTGGCCGGCGAGAACGTCTGCTCCTATGAGGATATCGACAAGGCCTGCGAGCTGGGCTACAACCTGCCCATGGGCCCCCTGAAGCTGGCCGACGCCATCGGCATCGATGTGATGATCGAGGTGATGGAGTCCCTGTATCAGGAGACCGCCGATTCCAAGTATCGTCCCGCTCACCTGTATAAGGTTCTCTACCGCGCTGGCCGTCTGGGCCGGAAGAGCGGCAAGGGCTTCTATGATTACACCAAGTAATTGAAGCGCTTGACCATTTGCTTTGCAGGAAACCCCGCTGCCCTACGCCAGGGCAGCGGGGTTTTTGTGTCTCAGGGGAGACAATGAGGGGACCGTGGCCAGACAGCAGAGCCCCGCGCTGGCCCCAGAGGGTAAATTCCCTACACGCCCCATTGTTCCGGGGGCAAAAATATGGTATGATACATAAGCTATTTTTAGATGACAAAGGAGGGCCTCTGCCTATGCGGATCGCCAACACGGTCAATGATTCCATCGTAGACGGCCACGGCCTGCGCTTTACGGTGTTTACTCAGGGCTGTCCCCACGCCTGCCCCGGCTGCCATAACCCCGAGACCCATGACCCTGCCGGGGGACGGGAGGTCTCCCTGGAAGAGCTGATCGAGGAGATGGGGAAAAACCCCCTGATTGAAGGGCTGACGCTCTCCGGTGGGGAGCCCTTTGCCCAGGCTGCGGCCTGTGCCCAGCTGGCCCAGGCCGCCCATGAGCGGGGGCTGAATGTATGGACCTACTCAGGCTATCTGTTTGAGCGCCTGCGGGACAGCGGCAACCCCGACTGGACCGCCCTGCTGGCCCAGACCGACGTGCTGGTGGACGGCCCCTTTGTGGAGAAGGAAAAGTCCTATGAGCTCCACTTCCGGGGCAGCCGGAACCAGCGGCTTATTGATGTAAAACAAAGCCTGGCCCAGGGCAAGGTGGTCCTCTGGCAGGAGGTAGACCGCCTGGCCAAATTCACTGTGCCGGAGTCTTAACCCGAGGAAAGGGGAGGAAGCACCATGACCATAGAAGAAATGAAAACCCACTTTGCCAGCCGGGAGCTGGGAATTCAAGGGGCCACGGGGGAGTATGCCATTTTGGTCCCCTTGGTTCAGTGGGAGGGGAAGCGCTGCCTCCTCTTTGAGACCCGGGCCGAGACCTTGGTAGGCCACCAGCCCGGAGAGGTCTGCTTCCCCGGCGGCCGGCGGGAAAAGGGGGAGCGCCCCGTAGACACCGCCCTGCGGGAGACCTGGGAGGAAATTGGCATCCCCGCCGAGGACATTGAAATTCTGGCTCCCCTGGATGTGATCCAGGACATCAGCGACCGGGTGATCTATCCCTTCCTGGCAAACATCACCCCCCGGGGCGTGGCCCGGCTGAAGGCCAGCGAGGCCGAGGTAAAGAATGTCTTCTTCGTCCCCCTGGACTACCTGATGGACTATCCTGAGGAGGTCTACCGCTATGTGATTGCCCCTCAGGTGGACGGTAAATTCCCCTATGAGCGCATGGGGTTTCCCAAGGATTATCCCTGGCGGACGGGGTTTATGGATGTGCCCATCTATGAGTACCAGGGCCATTTCATCTGGGGCATGACCGCCCGGACGGTCCGGTGGCTGCTGCGGGAGCTGCGGGCCATGGAAGGGCAGGGGTGAGAGGTGGAGTCTGTAGAGTATTTGGGGACCTACCGGCTCACCCAATCAGACGCATTTTTTAAGCTGGGGCGGGACAGTGTGCTCCTGTCCAGGTTTTGCACGGTGAAATCCAACTGGTCAGTGTGCGACCTGGGCTGCGGGGTGGGCTCCCTACTACTGTTGCTGTCCCAGCGGGAGGAAAAGCTCACCCGGACGGGCATTGAGCTTGCCCCCGGGGCGGCAGAGCTGGCCCGGCGGAACCTGGCAGACAACGGCCTTTCTGGCCAGATTCTCACCGGGGACCTGCGGGACAGGACCTTGGTGCCGGGGGATCATTTCCATCTGGTGGTCTCCAACCCGCCCTACTTCCGGGCGGGGTCCGGCAAGTCCGGGGGACAGGCCCGGATGGACGACACCTGCTCGGTCACCGACCTGTGCCAAACGGCGGGGCGCCTGACCCGCACCGGGGGGCGCTTCGCCCTGGTCTACCGGCCCGAGCGGCTGGCGGAGCTCTTCCGCGCCCTGGAAGGGGCCAGATTGGAGCCCAAGCGCCTCCAGCTGCTGGCCTATGACCAGACCAAAGCCCCTTACGCCGTCTTGGTGGAGGCCGTGAAGGACGGGGGCCCTGGCCTGGAAATTCTGCCCACCCATTACCAAGTGAAGGAAGAGACATAAGGAGGACGCCGCCATGGCAGGAACATTATATCTAGTCGCCACCCCCATTGGAAACCTGGGGGATCTCTCCCTCCGAGCGGCGGAGACCCTGGAAGTAGTGGACTTCATCGCTGCCGAGGACACCCGGGTGACGGTGAAGCTCTTAAACCACCTGGGCCTGAAAAAGCCCATGGTGAGCTATTACCGCCACAACGCGGACACCCGAGGGGACGAGCTGGTGGCCCGCTTGCTGGCCGGGGAGAGCTGCGCGCTGGTGACCGACGCCGGCACCCCCGCCATCAGCGACCCGGGGGAGGAGCTGGTGGCCCAGTGCGCCGCCCAGGATATCCCTGTGGTGCCTATCCCCGGGGCCTGCGCCTTTGTGAATGCCCTGGCCGTCTCCGGCCTGCCCACGGGGCGGTTCACCTTTGAGGGCTTTCTGGCCATGAACAAGAAGAACCGCCGGGCCCATTTGGAAAGCCTCCGGGACGAGGAGCGCACCATGCTCTTTCACGAGGCTCCCCACAAGCTCCTAGCCACCTTAAAGGATTTGGCGGAGACCTTTGGCCCTGACCGCCCCATCGCCCTGTGCCGGGAGCTGACCAAGCTCCATGAGGAGGTCCGCCGGACCACCCTGGGCCAAGCGGTGGAGCACTACACCGCCAATGCCCCCAAAGGGGAGTTCGTCCTGGTTGTCCAGGGGGCGCCCCCCAAGGCGGCAGAGACCTGCACCATGGAGGACGGCCTGGCCCTGGTGGCCAAGCTCCAGGGGGAGGGGTGGTCCACCCGGGACGCAGTGAAAGAGGCCGCCTCGGTGTGCAAGCTCTCCCGAAAGGCCCTGTATGACCAGGCCGTGGCCAACAAAGGATAAAAAACAAGGGCGCGTCTCCTTCAGTGGAGACGCGCCCTTGCTGTTTTGTGAACAAACGGAACAGGGAATTATTTTTGCAGCTCTTTCAAGCAGTGCGCGCAGATATTCTTGCCCTTAAAGACAGAAATCTCTTTTGCGCTGTCGCAGAAAATGCAGGCGGGCTGATACTTCTTGAGCATGATGGAGGACCCGTCCACGTAGATTTCTAGGGAATCTTTTTCCGCGATGTTCAGTGTGCGGCGCAACTCGATGGGCAGAACAATCCGGCCCAGCTCATCGACGCGGCGAACGATACCTGTTGACTTCATCTGAGAAGCACATCCTTTCAGCGTCAGCTGTTTTCTCTCTCTTTTTTACCTTTTTGTTTCTGATCTGGTAAAAACAGCCAGAATAGACAAAAAACACATGGATTTACTTTGATTATAGCAAAATGTGCTTGGAAGTCAATCGAAAAATGTCGTTTCCCCAGAAAAAGGAGGGGGAGAAGGGCCACATGATTTTCCCGCCGGCGGCATAGGTTGAGAAAGACTTGCCCGGAAAGGGACAACAGGAGGGAGCGCCATGGCGATGACGGTGATCTGGACGGGGATGACGGCCCTGTCCCTGGTGTGTGCCCTGGCCCTGGGGAACCAGGGCGGGCTGGCTTCAGCGGCCCTGGAGGGGGCGGGCTCCGCTGTCCAGCTGGGGATCTCTATGGCGGGGGTCCTCTGCCTGTGGATGGGGGTGATGGAGGTCATGCAGCGGGCGGGGCTGGCGGAAAAGCTGGCAGCCCTTCTGCGGCCCATCCTCCGCCGGCTCTTCCCCGACTTTGCCGGGGATCAGGGGACCATGGACACCATCGCCGCCAATGTATCGGCCAACCTGCTGGGCCTGGGCAACGCGGCTACCCCCCTGGGCCTGGAGGCCGCCCGACGGATGAGCCGCCGGACCCCGGGGGTGGCCGGGGACAGCCTGTGCATGCTGGTGGTGTGCAACACGGCCTCCATCCAGCTCATCCCCACCACCGTGGCCGCCGTGCGCATGGCGGCGGGGTGTGAGGCGCCCTTTGACATTCTCCCGGCGGTGTGGGTGACCTCGGCCCTGTCGGTGCTCACGGGGATCACCGCGGCCAAGATCATGGCCAAACTCTGGCGGGACTGAAAGGGGGGCGACGGGATGCAGCTGGTGCTGGATCTGCTGGTGCCGGGGATCATAGCCGGGGTCTCCTGCTATGGCATGGCAAAGGGGGTGGATGTCTATGACGCCCTCCTTCAGGGGGCGGCCAAGGGACTGGAGATCCTGCTGCGAATTTTGCCCGCCCTGGTGACCCTTCTGACGGTGGTGGCCATGCTCCGGGCCTCGGGGGCGCTGGAGCTCATGGCCGGGGCGCTGGGTCCGGCCCTAAACTGGCTGGGGATCCCCCCGGAGACGGTGAGCCTCATGCTGGTGCGGCCCATCAGCGGCAGCGCCGCTCTGGGGGTGGGCTCAGAGCTCATCACCACCTACGGCCCAGACTCCACCATCGGCCGCACGGCGGCGGTGATGCTGGGGTCTACGGAGACCACCTTTTATACCATCGCCGTCTACTTCGGGGCGGCGGGGATCAAAAAAACCCGCTACGCAGTGCCGGCGGCCCTGTGCGCGGATTTGGCGGGGTTCTTTTTCGCCTCTCTGACGGTCCATCTCTTCATGGGGTGAAGGGGCGGGGCCAAGTTGAGAAACCCTCCAAACTGTGGTACAATACATATTATAATGTATATCCCTGCAAGGAAAGGAGGGCCCCGCTGTGGCTGAGCTCACCCTGCACACCCCGCTGTCCGCCCTGACTGGCGTTGGCCCCGCCCGAGAGAAGGCTTTGCACAAACTGGGCCTGTTTACCGTGGCCGACCTGCTGGCCTACTTCCCCCGGGAGTATGAAGACCGCACGGTTCGGGAGGGAATCACCCTGCTCCCCTTTGATGAGCCGGTCTGCTTCGCTGCCGTGGTGGCCGAGCCCTTCCGCACCAGCTACCTCCGCCGGGGCATGGAGCTCACCAAGGGGCGGATCGTAGACGGCATGGGGCAGGTGGAGGTGACCTTCTTTAACCAGAGTTACGTCCGCCAAGCTCTCCGGGAGGGGGAGACCTATTATTTTTACGGTAAGCTCACCGGCATGGGCTACCGGCGGCAAATGGTGAACCCCTATTTTGAAAAAGTGGGAAAGACCAGCTTTACCGGCGGCATCATGCCCGTCTACCCCTTAACGGCGGGGATTGCCAACCGTTTCCTGTCGGGCCTGACCCGCCAGGCGCTGGCCTGCTTGGGGCAGATCCAGGAGACCCTGCCCCAGGCCCTGCGGGAGGCCTATCAGCTGGCCCCGGCGGCGGAGTCCTATGGCAACATTCACTATCCGGCCTCCTGGGAGGCGTTGGCCAAGGCCCGGCGGCGGCTGATGTTTGAGGAGCTCTTCTGCCTGAACCTGGGCCTGGCCCTGATCCGGGGCCGGCGGAGCGGGCAGCAGGCCATCCCCCTGGTGAAGCAGGACCTGGAGGCCTTTACCGGCCGCCTGCCCTTTGCCCTCACCGGCGCCCAGCGGCGGTCGGTGGAGGAGGCCGCAGGGGATCTCCGCCGGCCTGTTCCCATGAACCGCCTGCTCCAGGGGGACGTGGGCTCGGGCAAGACGGTGGTAGCCGCCGCCTGCGCCTATTTCGCCTGGCAGAACGGCTGCCAGGTGGCCCTGATGGCCCCCACGGAGCTGCTGGCCCAGCAGCACCGGCGGACCATGGAGGAGCTGCTGGCGGAGACCGGCCTTCGGGTGGGCTTGCTCATCGGCTCCATGACGGCGGCCCAGAAGCGGGCCTGCCACCAGGCCCTGGAGGCGGGGGAGATTGACCTTATTGTGGGCACCCACGCCCTGCTCAGCGAAGGGGTGGCCTTCCGCCGGCTGGGGCTGGTGATTACCGACGAGCAGCACCGGTTCGGCGTGGACCAGCGGGCGGCCCTGGCGGCCAAGAGCGGCGGGGACCTCCGCCCCCATGTGCTGGTCATGTCGGCCACCCCCATCCCCCGGACCCTGGCCCTGATGATCTACGGGGACCTGGATCTATCGGTCATTGATGAGCTCCCCCCGGGCCGGACCCCGGTGGCCACCTATCTGGTGGGGGAGGACAAGCGGGCGCGGCTATACGGCTTCATCCGCAAGCAGGTGGCCCAGGGGCGGCAGGTGTACATCGTCTGCCCCGCTGTGGACCAAGAGGACCAGGAGGGCATGAAGGCCGCCCAGCAGTATGGCCGCAGCCTCCAGCAGGAGGTCTTCCCCGACCTGCGGGTGGCCATCGTCCACGGTAAGCTGCGGCCCAAGGAGAAGCAGGCCGTCATGGAGGCTTTTGTGGCCGGGGAGACGGATATTTTGGTCTCCACCACCGTCATCGAGGTGGGGGTGGACGTGCCCAACGCCAACCTGATGGTCATTGAAAACGCCGAGCGGTTCGGCCTGAGCCAGCTCCACCAGCTCCGGGGCCGGGTGGGCCGGGGGAAGCATGTGTCTTACTGCGTCCTCCTGTCGGACCACCCCAACGAGGGGACCCGCCAGAGGCTGAAAACCCTCACCGCCACCAACGACGGCTTCGCCATTGCCGAGGAGGATCTGAAGCAGCGGGGCCCCGGGGACTTCTTTGGCGCCCGGCAGTCGGGCCTGCCCCAGCTGAAGCTGGCCAGCCTGGAGGGGGACATGCGCCTGCTCCACCAGGCCCAGGGGGCCGCCCGGGACCTGCTGGCCCAGGACCCTGAGCTGCGGCAGCCAGAAAACCAGCCCTTGCGGGAGCGGGTGGCGCAGCTCTTCCGGGAAAACCGGGATATTTTTAACTGACGCCCGGGACTTGCCAATCTATGGCAGATATGGTATATTTGACATATAAAACCCATCCTGACCGGAAAGGAGGTCCCCATGAGAATCCCCAACCTAGTTTGGATCCTGGCGACGGCGGTTGTGATCGCAATCACAACGCTGTGGATGTACACTGCGTGGAAGGATCCCTATCCGGTCCCCCACTCAGAGATGTATGTAGAACAAATAGAGGGGGAAGATTCCTTCCAGTGGGTTCAGGGATAAGGGCCGCTGCACTGCCACCGATGGCCAGGGCAACCAGCAGGCGCCCCTTGCCGTGGTTTACAACCCGGAACCCCACCACAGCCAAGAGAGCATAACCGGAAACCGTATCATTGAAGAATGACAAAAGGAAAACCCCCGCCGTAAGCCGGTAAAGGCTTGCGGCGGGGGTTTTCGCAGGGTCAGGAAGGATTCTGAAAGACGAGAACGCGAACGGTTCCGGTAAGGTTGCCATCATCGGTGTTAAAGGAAACCCTGTGGTTTCCCAATGTGGACGTTTCGGAAATAAAGGTTTCTGTGCCGCCAGGAGAGACTGAGAAGGTGTGAGCTGGCTGGCCAATGGCATATCGAATGGCGACATCTACAGGGAGGTTCCCTGTGTTATGAATTTCCACAGCGTAGTTCATTCCCTGGGGCTGCCGCCAGTGGCTGTCGCTGTGGGTGAAGGGATCGTCTACGATGAAATAGGCGTCTTTGTTGATGACCGTGGAAGAATCAATGGCGCCGGGAGAAACAATACCCACCTCTGAGCCGTTATACAGGAAAAACAGACCGGCACCAATGCATAAGACCAAGGCGCAGCTTGCGGCAATCGCCAAGATCCGTTTCTTAGTGGAAGGGAGCGAGGAAACACCTGACATCTGCAAAAGGGTTCTGGCCATTTCGTCCGGCGGACCGAAAGCTGCCAGTAAATCGTCATAGGAGGGGCTGTCGTTTTCTTCCATAAGCATTTCTAGGGAAATTTGAAATTTATATAACAGCTCTTTCCGCAGGTCTTTCTGTCGGGGGAGGGAGGCGAGCAATTTTTTCTGATAACGTTGAATGTCGGAACGCTTCATGTTGGCTCCTTTCCCGACAATATGTCGTTAATGCCTTGGAAGAAGGTGTGGTAGGTCTCCAGCATTTCTTGGAGATAGGCTCGCCCTTCCTCTGTAATTCTGTAATACTGCCGCCGCCGCCCATCTGGGGCGGCTTTCTTTTTGGTTTCGGTGAGATACCCTGCCTCAGTGATTCGATAGATGGCAGCATAAGGGAACACAATGGTTAAGACCCCATGACTGCGCTGGCTGAGCAAGGGGGCCAGTTCACCGATATAATGCTCTTCTTCTTCAAAGAGAAAGAGGATTAACAGTTCGGTCAGTGCTTTTTTTAAGTTTTCTTCCAGGCCGTTAGTTCGTCGGTTGCTTTGTTCTAATTCGTTGTTTTTCAATAAAAGGCAAGTCCTTTCTTCTCGGGGAGAGGAGTTCTTTTCATTCTTACTATATCATTAA
>DBEYYM010000184.1:0-6247 GCA_048184675.1 Evtepia sp.
CGGCGGCGGCGGCGTGGCTTACAACGAGGAGCAGCTGCGGGAAGTGGGCGCCGTGGGCCTGGACTACTCCCCCATCACCCAGGTCCTCATTGAGAAATACATCTTCGGCTGGAAGGAAATTGAGTTCGAGGTCATGCGGGACCACAAGGGTACTGCCATCACCATCTGCTCCATGGAGAACTTCGACCCCGTGGGCATCCACACCGGCGACTCCATCGTGGTGGCCCCGGCCCTGACCCTGGCCGACAAGGAATACCAAATGCTCCGCTCGGCCGCCCTGAAGATCATCGAGGAGCTGGGCATCGAAGGCGGCTGCAACTGCCAGTTCGCCCTGAACCCCGATAGTTTTGAGTACGCCGTTATCGAGGTCAACCCCCGTGTCTCCCGGTCCTCTGCCCTGGCCTCCAAGGCCACCGGCTATCCCATCGCCAAAATTACCGCCAAGATCGCCCTGGGCTACACCCTGGACGAGATCAAAAACGACGTCACCGGGGAGACCTACGCCTGCTTTGAGCCCTCTGTAGACTACGTGGTGGTGAAGTTCCCCAAGTGGCCCTTCGACAAGTTCCACGGGGCCAGCCGGAAGCTGGGCTCCCAGATGAAGGCCACCGGCGAGGTCATGTCCATTGAGCACACCTTCGAGGCCGCCCTCATGAAGGCCGTCCGGGGGGCAGAAATCAAGCTGGATACCCTCCACTATACCGACACCACCGGCCGCTCCCTGGACGAGCGCCTGGCCTCTATGGACGACCTGCGGCTGTTTACCATTTTTGAGGCCCTGTCTCAGGGGGTCTCTGTGGACCACATCTACGAGGTCACCAAGATCGACAAGTGGTTCATCCACAAGCTCCAGAACCTGGTAACCTTCGAGGCCACCCTGAAAAACGGCGTCACTGAGGCCGTCTATCTTCAGGCCAAGAAGTATGGCTATCCCGACAAGGCCATCGCCCGGTTGGCCGGGGTGGATGAGGCTTCCCTCCCCCACCGCCTGCCCAGCTACAAGATGGTGGATACCTGCGCAGCTGAGTTCCAGGCCCAAACCCCCTATTTCTACTCCACCTTCGACGACACCTGCGACGCCCGGAACTTCCCCCGCACCGGGAAAGAGACCGTCATCGTCCTGGGCTCCGGCCCCATCCGCATCGGCCAAGGCATCGAGTTTGACTATAGCTCCGTCCACTGCGTCCAGACCCTGAAGGAGCTGGGCTATGACGTGGTCATCATCAACAACAACCCCGAGACCGTCTCCACCGACTACGACACCGCCGACCGGCTGTACTTTGAGCCCCTGACTCCCGAGGACGTCATGGGCGTCATCGATGTGGAGAAGCCCGTGGGCGTGGTGGTGGCCTTTGGCGGCCAGACTGCCATCTCCCTGACCGAGTTCCTGGACAAACAGGGCATTCCCATCCTGGGCACCTCTGCCGACGGCATTGACATGGCCGAGGACCGGGGCCGGTTCGACGCCCTGCTGGAGACCCTGAACATCCGCCGGCCCAAGGGCATGAGCATCACCAACCTGGAGGAGGCCCTGAACGCCGCTGAAACCCTGGGCTTCCCCGTTCTGCTCCGTCCCTCCTACGTCATCGGCGGCCAGAACATGGTCATCGCCCACGACCGGCAGGATGTGGAGAAATACATGAACGTCATCCTCTCCGGCGGCATCAAAAACGACGTGCTGGTGGATAAATACATGCCCGGCACCGAGCTGGAGGTGGACGTCATCTCCGAGGGCGTGGACGTGCTCATGCCCGGCATCATGGAGCACATCGAGCGGGCCGGCGTCCACAGCGGCGACTCCATCGCCGTCTATCCTCCCTACAGCCTCACCGACAAGATGATGCAGGTGGTGGTGGACTGCTCGGAGAAGCTGGCTTTGGCCCTGGGCACCAAGGGGCTGGTGAACATCCAGTACCTGGTCTATCAGGGGGAGCTCTTCGTCATCGAGGTGAATCCCCGGGCCTCCCGTACCGTTCCCTATCTGAGCAAGGTCACCGGCATCCCCATGGTGGACCTGGCCACTAAGATTATGATGGGCGCCACCCTGAAAGAGCTGGGCTATCCCTCCGGCCTGTGGCAGATCCCTCCCTATTACGCAGTGAAGGTCCCCGTCTTCTCCTTTGAGAAGATCACCGACGCCAACGCCATCCTGGGCCCCGAAATGAAGTCCACCGGCGAGGTGCTGGGCCTGGGCCGGACCTTCAACGAAGCCATCTTCAAGGGCCTGGCCGCCGCCGGCTACCGGCACTACGCCGGCAAGGGCGTGCTGCTGAGCATTGAAAACCACGAGCTGCCCGAGGTGGTGGGCCTGGCCAAGAAGTTCGACGACCTGAAAATGCCCATGTACGCCACCGCTGACACCGCCAAGGCCATCGCCTCCCTGGGCATCCAAGTCCATGAGATTCCCCCCATCACCCCCGGCTCCGAGGCCTATCAGCTGATGGAGGATGGCAAGATCGGCCTGATCATCTACACCGGCGCCCTTTACGACGATACCATCCGGGAGTACATCGAGCTCCACCGGGAGGCCGTCCGCCACTCCATCGCCTCCATCACCGCCATGGACACTGCCAACGCCATGGCCGACATGATGGCCAGCCGCTTCCACCTGAACAACACCGAGCTTGTGGACCTGAACAACATGCGCAAAGAGCGGCAGCTGATCCCCTTCGCCAAGATGCAGGGCTGCGGCAACGACTACATCTTCTTTGACAACCGGGACAGCAAAATCTCCAGCCCGGGCTCCCTGTGCATCAGCCTCTGCGACCGGCACTACGGCATCGGCGGCTACGGCATCGTTCTCATTGAGAACTCCCAGGTGGCCGACGCCAAAATGCGGATCTTTAACCGGGACGGCACCGAAGGCGCCATGGCTGGCAACGCCATCCGCTGCGTGGGCAAGTATCTCTACGACAAAGGCATCATCAAAAAGGACTACATGTCCATCGAGACCGCCGGCGGCATTAAGAGCCTGCTCCTCTACATTCGCAACGGCAAGGCCAACACCATCAGCGTGGGCATGGGCAAAGCCGACCTGGACACCATGAGCCTGCCCACCACCCTGCCCGGCTCCACCATCATCAACCGCCCCGTGGAGATCGCCGACGGCACCTACAACATCACCTGCGCCAGCGTGGGCAACCCCCACTGCGTGGTCTTCTGCGATGACCCCGCCTCCTTGGATCTGGAGACTTTGGGCCCCAAGTTCGAGCACGCCAAGTATTTCCCCCAGCGGATCAACACCGAGTTCGTCCGCATCGTCAACGACGACACCCTGCGCATGCGGGTCTATGAACGGGGCAACGGCGAAACTGTGGCCTGCGGCACCGGCGCTTGCGCCGCCGTTATCGCCGCCACGGAAAATGGCTTCGTGGAGAAAGGCAAGGACATCACTGTAAAACTGGTGGGCGGCGACCTGGTGGTCAACTACACCGACCACGAGGTTATCCTCACCGGCGACGCCGTGATGGTCTATGAGGGCGTTGTGGAGTACTGATCCCCGCCTTCGGTCATCCCCTGATCAAATAGCTGCACGCCCTTCGGAATTTCTTCCGAAGGGCGTGCTTTTTATCGGGCTTGTGTTCCCTCTCCGTTTAAGTAATCAAGCAAAGGGACCAGATAGCTTCGGTCCGTCCAGTCGCACCTCTGTCCGGCAGCGCTGATCAGCGCCTGCATCCAGGGCTCACAAGAGGCAGGATCTTTTTTCGCCACCGCCTTTTGCAGCAGCCTGCACAAAGTGCGATCCTTCCAGGTCATTTTGCTCTCGTCCCATGCGCCCCGGCCATAAAAAACAGGGATGTCTTTTAGGTCTTCCTTTAGATTATGGCTTTGGATGGCTGCAAAAGACTTCTCGTCAAAGGGGGATGCCCCAACGCAGAAAATCACAAGCTTCCTGTGGTCTAGCTTCTGATACTCTCTGCGCAAAACAGATAGCCCAGAAATGCCGCTGGCATAGATCCCGCCGGCAAAAATCACCCAATCATAGCTCTCTAACCCAGCGCCGTGGTATTGCCCCAGTTCATACACATCACAGGGGTACTCCTCTGCCAGCATAGCAGCATACTTTTTGGTCGCTCCATATTTGGAGCGGTACAAAACCAAAGCTTTACCCATGGTCTTCCTCCCTTCCCAGTCTTTCCAGGTTCTCAATCCCAGCATAAAGCTTTGATAGCAGCCGAAACAGCTGGGAGATCTCCTCCTCTGTGTAAACGGCAAACAGGTACCGAAGCTCTGCCTGATACTGCGCGAACTCATTTCGAAAATAGGCTTCCGCCTTCTCTGTCGCGCTGACACACAACGCCCTTCCATCCACCGGGCTTTGCCCAACGGTGACAAAGCCTTTTTTCTCCAAAAGGCTGGCCAGCTTTTTGATGTTCTGCCGGGAGCAGCCCAGCAGGGCGCCCAGCTGGGTAAAGGTCTGCGGTTCCTCCGCCTGCCGAACGACAGACAGCAGCATAAACTGCTTCAGGGATAGCGACGGAATTCGTTGGTCAAACAGTGTCTGCAGTTGATTGCCTGCGATAAACAAGGTGCTGAAAATGGCCTTTTGCCGGTCTTCGGTTGTGCCAGAAAATTTTCGGATTAGCTCGTTTCGCTCCATGGTTCCTCCTATACTGCGCAACTTGTTGCCTTTATAATAGCAACAAGTTACGTATCTGTCAAGAGCCCCGCCCTGCAACCGGTTTGCAACTGAAGTTTGCGGCATGGTTGATGGACGCAACCCCACTTATTTGATAGAATACCACCATCAGAAAGGAGGCACTTCCATGAAATTTTCCATTGGTACGATGACCCTCGCGGTGCTCATTGGGGCTTTGGTTCTGGCCGCAGTGGTTGCCCTGGTTCTGCTGGCCATTCGGGCCCTCTTAAAGTATCTCAGAACAAAGGACGTCCGGGATGAGAAGGCCATTGTCAAGCAGTCCCTGGGCGAGGTGCTCAAGTCCCACCGCACCCGCTGCAAAATGACCCAGGAGTTTGTGGCCGAAGCCATCGGCGTCAGCCGGCAAGCGGTGTCCAAGTGGGAGCAGGGCGCCTCTGACCCCAGCACCTCAAACCTCTTTGCCCTGGCCAAGCTCTACGGAGTGTCTCCCGAGGCCCTGCTCCGGGAAGTGGAATAGGGCGGTCTGTCCAGGGGTTTTCCCCGCCCTCTCCCTGATTTCTCCTATCCTGCGCTGCCCATCCCCAACGAAAAACACCGGCACGCCCTTCGGGTCCTCCGAAGGGCGTGCTGTTTCTCTCCTATCTGCCTCTGTTTAGTCTGCATTGGGCGTTCCCTGCCATGTCTCAATGGCCTTCTGTATCCCCTGCTGTATGTCCTGCCGCATCTGCCGGCAGGCCTTTGTGTGGCCTTTCGCCTCCTTGAACACCAGGGGCAGCAGTCCATTCACCCCAAAGGGGAGGAGCTTTTTCACCAGCCCCTCCGGAAACACAAAATGGGTTCCATGCTCGTACAAATGGGTTTCATAGGTGCAGCGGTGGGGCAGCTCTTCCAGCCGCTTTGTCATCCGGCGGATGTACTTGCAGGCGTCCCACATCACGTCGTCCTCTGCCGCCGCCAGGTAAAGGTGCCCGCAGATGGCTTCCACTTTGATTGCCTCCTCTTCCCCCACCGGATGACAGCCCTCGGACGCCGCAAATAGGTCTTTGGCAGCCATGAGAGCCCCCCTTCGTTTGGCTTCCTCCCTGCACTTCTGCCAGTATTCCGGGTGCCGGTAGGCATAGGGCAGGAAGGGCAGCGGCTTTCCCCGCCAGGTCAGGGAAGACTCCCCGTCGCCGGGGTGCTCCCTGGTCCCCTCCAGCTTGACGGTGTAGTAGGCCTCCATAATAAAATCCGGCGGTGTGAGGGCGATGGTCAAGGTGATCTCCGGCAGGTGGGACGCCGCCGCCAGGGCCACCATGGAGGAGGCCGACACCCCAAAAATGCCGACGCGTTCATTGCCCTGTTCCTTCAAATACTGCACCGCCTTCTCCACCTGCTCCAGAGGATAGCTGTGGTACCCCGGCACCCCCTTCTCCGGCGAGATTGCCAGCCCATTGACCCCCAGCTCTCTGGCCCACTTGAGGGCGCCCTTTGCCAAAAAGCCCCGGGCGTCCTCATCCAGGCACAGGATCAGCCCAGAGCGGGCACCTGCCCGGGCCGGAAGGTAACTGCCGTAAAATCCCCCCTCTTCCAGGGTGATAAACTGTCCTCTGCTCATCTGCCTTCCCTCCTATCCTCCAACAGCAGCCGCTGCAGCACTTCCTGCAG
>DBEYYM010000185.1:0-4862 GCA_048184675.1 Evtepia sp.
CTGCAGCTCGGTCCCCATGACGTCTTCCTCCTCCAAGGATTCTGAAATGCCAAAGACGGCAAACATCACGCTGAACGCCCGCATGCGGGGGTTCTCCACATGGAACACCCCCTCCTGATTTCCCCGCACAATGATTTTCTCCAGATCTCTCCGCAGGTCACGGTAGATGGGCAGCCGGATTACGTCAAAATTTTGCAGCAGCTCCTGGTCTTCCAGCTCCTTTCCCAGGTCCCTCAGGTTCTCCCCAAACTGCTGCCGGGTGATTTCTGTCAGCACCTCCAGGGCTTCCAGGGCAGATCGGTTGGGGTCCTCACACACCTGTTTCAGGTACTCTCCGGCGGGGTTCCCCCTGCCATACAGCACCGCCCGGTACAGCCCCTGCTTGCTGCCAAAATAGTTCAGCACCGTTCCCCGCACCACCCCGCAGGCAGCGGCAATCTCATCCACCCCCACCCCGTGGTAGCCCTTTTCCGCAAATAGCGCCGCGGCCTGTTCCAGGATCTGCCGCTTCCTGGCTTCTGTGTCACGCATTCTCGTGGCCATGTCCGTCCTCCTTATTGACTTTTTGTCATTTATATCTCTATAGTAGCCCACGCTAACCACTTTGTCAATCTCAAAAAAGCCCCCAGGCAAGCAGATTTCTCTGCTTGCCTGGAGGCCTGTGGAATCGGGTTATCTGCCCAGGGCGTTCTCTCCAGGGTCCTCCCCCGTGAGGGGTTTGGAGAACTTGAAGTGGAAGTTGTGCATCCCCTCCCGGACATAAAACCGGTGGGTATCGGTCCGGAGTTGGTTGCAGGCCACCTCAATTTGGAGGCAGCCGGCCTCCTTGGCCAGCCGGCAGGCCTCGGCAAAAAGTTCCTTCCCCACGCCTTGGCTCCGGCAGGCGGGGTCCACTGCAAACTCTAAAATCTCCGCAATACGTCCGGCGTGGTGAAGCTGCTCCTCAAAGCGCAGGTTTATGATCCCCAGAACCTTCTCTCCCTCCGCCCGGACCAGGGCGTAATAGCTCTGGTTTTCCAGCTGCCTTGCATAGATGGTAGAAAACCGCTGGAAGGGAAGCTGGGTTTGCTCCATGTCGCAGAGGAGCGCATAGATCGATTCACAGTCTTGCATGGTCGCTTTTCGATACATCGGGACACCTCATTTCTTCTCCCGTGGAATGGCCAACTGCTTTCAGAGCCATTGTACGCCCCTTTCTATCTCCCGTCAAATTTCGGAGCAAAGCCTCCCCCTTCCGACAGGGATAGGCACCCCTCTCCCCCCTCCTTCATAGGATAGACTGTCTCAGGCCGGGCGGCCCCCCATTCTGCCTGCCGGGACAGATCATCCTAAGGAGGAATTCTATGCTTGACAGCCTTTCTCAGCTGGCGTACCCGGCCCAGGCCCTGGTCGCCACGCTGTTCACCTGGGCCCTGACCGCCTTGGGGGCCTGCGTGGTCTTTCTCATGCGGCGGCCCAATCGAAACGTGATGGACGCCATGCTGGGCCTGGCCGGCGGCGTTATGGTGGCCGCCGCGTTCTGGTCCCTGCTCTCCCCCTCCATTGACATGTCAGAAAGCCTGGGCATGAACCCCTGGCTCACGGCCCTCATCGGCTTCATGGGCGGTGGGATTCTGCTGTTTTGGGGCGACCGTCTTTTTACCCGTCTCACCGAAAAACGGGTCCTTCTGGGCCAAAAGGATCCCTCGCGCAAGGCCGGTTTCAAGCGCTGCGCCATGCTGGTCTTTTCCATCACCCTCCATAATATCCCCGAGGGCATGGCCATTGGCGTGGCCTTTGGCTCCCTGGCCTATGGGCTGGAGAGCTCCACCTCCATTGGCGCCTGGCTTTTGGCCCTGGGCATCGGGCTGCAAAACCTGCCAGAAGGCATGGCGGTCAGCGTCCCCCTCCGCCGGGAGGGTTACACCCCCAAGCAAGCCTTTTTTTATGGCCAGCTCAGCGGGGTGGTGGAGCCCATCGCCGCTGTGCTGGGGGCCCTGCTGGTCATCAAGATCCGCACCTGCCTGCCCTTCCTGCTGGCCTTTGCCGCCGGGGCCATGATCTACGTGGTGGTGGAGGAGCTCATCCCCGAAAGCCAGACCAACGAGAACAAAGATTGGATGGCCCTCTTTACATTGGTGGGATTTTCTGTCATGATGGTTATGGACGTGGCCTTAGGGTAAACTACGTCCAAAAACCAACCCAGGAGGCATCACCAATGAGTGTTCGTCTGAATGAAAACAAAGAGATCGTAGCCCAGATTCGAGAGGGTCTGAAGAAGAAGGGAGGGCACTGTCCCTGCAAGCTAGAGGTCTCCCCTGCCACCAAATGTATCTGCCAGGAGTTCCGGGATCAAATCGCCGATCCCAATTATGAAGGATACTGCCACTGTATGCTCTACTATAAGTCCAAGGACTAACCCAACGCAGGAAACCCCTGGCATAGTTCCCCCGGCAGATTCATATAGTTCAGACAGTCAACAAACTTTGGAGGCGGTCTGAACATGGAACAAAAGGAAAACCGGGTGGTCCTGCGGGGGACCGTCGCCGACCAGGCGGTTCTGTCCCATCAGGTACATGGCATTGATTTTTATCGCTTTCCCCTGTCAGTCCCCCGGCTGTCAGGGCGGGAGGATCTGCTGAATATCCTCTATCCCCGGGCCTCCCTGGAGGAGGCCCTTCCCCAGGCAGGGGCCTTCGTGGAAGTGACGGGAGAGGTCCGCTCTTTCAACAACCGCAGCGGGGTGGGAAACCGGTTGGTGATTACCGTTCTGGCCCGGTCCGTCACCCCAGCAGAGGGGGAACCCTGCAACCAAGTGGTCCTGCGGGGGGTGCTGTGCAAGCCGCCAGTTCTCCGGCGGACCCCTTTGGGCCGGGACATCTGCGACCTGCTGCTGGCAGTAAACCGCCGCTATCGCCGGGCGGACTATCTCCCCTGCATCGCCTGGGGGAGCTTGGCCATTCACTGCGGCCAGCTGGAAACCGGCGACGCCCTTTGGCTGGACGGGCGGCTTCAGAGCCGCACCTATCTTAAAACCGTGGGAGAGACCACCCAGGAGCGCACAGCCTTTGAGATCTCCATCACCAGCCTGGACTTCCCCGAGGACCCAGAGGAGGAAGAAGGGCTCCCATGAAAACCCAAACACAAAAAACGAAGGTCGGTCTGGCCTTCGTTTTTTATTTGTTCATAGTTTATTCATAGAGTTCTGATAAACTCTTTGTACGTTTTCTAACAATCTTCAACTTTGTCCCCATTTTCAGGAGGAAGACGCTATGATAAAACGTATTTTATCCCTGTGCCTGCTTGGCAGCCTTCTGCTGTCGCTGTCTACCCCGGCCATGGCGGTGCGCGCTGCCAGCGGGAGCGGCCAGCCCAAATCTGCCACCGGCACCACTGCAGTGACCCCACCGGCCAGCGACACCCTCTCCTTTGACCAGATTGATTCCCTGATGCGGTCGGGAAACCTGAACATCCTAGCCGCCTTAGAGGGGCTGGCCGCTGCCGAGGCCTTTGACCGAGACGCCGCTTACAAGGAGCTGGCCGATGCCATTGATGACCTGGAAGATGCCATCCAGGTGATGACAGAAACCAGCAACACCATTCTGGAAAAAACCGTGGCCGGGCTGGGCGCTGCCCTGGAAGGCGCCATGAAGGACCTGGATTTCATGGAGATCACCCTGGAGGGCCTAAAGGACTCCCTGGGCCAGATGGTGGGTGGCTCCCTAATCGCCATTGGAAACGCCGCTGCCACCAAGGCCTATCTCATGGTCCAGATCGATAACATGCAGGCCACTGTGGACGCCATGAAAGACCAGCTGGACAACCTGACAGAAGAAAACTTTGAAAAGAACCTGACCAACACCCGCTGGCAGGTCCAGTCCACCATCGCCCAAATCGTAACGGCCGGCCAGAGCTTATATGTCACCATTCTCTCCACCCAGCTGCAGCTGGAAACCCTGAACGACACCTTGGCCAGCACCAAGCGGACCCTGGAAGAAATGGAGCTGCGCTATCAGCTGGGGCAGATTTCCCAGTTGAACCTGCTCCAGGTCCAGCAGGGATACGAGAGCCTGGAGGCCTCGGTGGGGACCCTAGGCGGCACCATATCCACGATGAAGGGGTCCCTCCAGTCTCTGCTGGGACAACCCGCCACGGGGACCCTGACCCTGGAGGCCGTTCCCTTTGTCACCCAAACCCAGCTAGACGCCATCTCCTACAACAGGGATCTCGCCGCCGCCAAGGAGGCCAGTTACACGGTCTACTCTGCCGACCAGACCCTGGAGGACGCCACCGAAACCTGGAAGGACGCCCAAAAGGAACACAGCAAGACCAGCTATCAATATGCAGTTGCCCTGCACACCTACCAGTCTGCTGTGTACCAGCATGACGCCGCCATCCAGGGCTTTGAAAGCGCTTTCCGCAGCTTATATAGCGCCCTCGCCCCTGCCCAGTCCGCCGTGACAACGGCAGAGAGCGCTTTGGCCTATCAGCAAAAGGTTTACGATGCCCAGGCCCTGAAGTACCAGCAGGGCAACCTCTCCCACAAGGCCCTCCTGGACGCCCAGGACACCCTAAACAGCGCCAAGCGAGAGGTCACCTCCGCCAAGCTAGAGCTCTTCACCGCCTACCAAAACTATCAAAATGGAGTGAAGTTCGGCCTGGTTAGCAGTGTCTCCTGACCCTCTTTTCCGGCGGTCCACGGCGCCGAGATTTCCGGTTTTTTGGGGGTAAGAATTTCGTAAGAAATCGTTTACAAAATCGTCACGGAATTCATAATTTGGCCACATCATTCCAATATTTTGGCCACATTTTCCCTGTAGTATAACACCTGTAAGCAGCAGAGCAAAAAAACTTCTGACTTTACTTACACACTCTCTTTTCTC